>JANXMC010000417.1 GCA_025354825.1 Myxococcales bacterium | reverse complement strand
GTCTACGTGCCGACTCGGTCTGGTGTA
Source organism: Myxococcales bacterium (assembly GCA_025354825.1). GTDB lineage: Bacteria > Myxococcota_A > Polyangia > Polyangiales > Polyangiaceae > JANXMC01. Next base: position 13,622 of record JANXMC010000417.1, on the reverse strand, counting down.
AAGTACATGCTGTTCGACACGATCGCGGACCCCGGCGAGACGCGCGATGTGGCGGCCGAGAACGTCGCGGAGGTCGGTCGCCTCAAGGGGGCGCTCTGGAGCTACATGCTTCGCGACCCGGACATGACCGAGCGTGGCGGCTACCTCGTTCCACGTTCGGGCGCGGCGCTCGTGACCAACGACGAATCGGGCGCGCTGCGGCTCGACGAAGGGGTCTCGCCGTGAGGGGCGCGACGGTGCGTACGGCGCGGGCTCATGCCCCCGCGACGGTCCTCGTCATCGCGGCGGCCTACATCGCATACCGCTTCGGCGGCGGCGCCGAAGCACGTGCGCGTGAGCATGCGCATGAGCGCGCCGCGCAGACGACGACGACCGCGGTGGCCACGCCTTCGCCCACGCCTTTGAAGGCAGGGGGCAGCGCGCCCAGTGGGACGGGCGCGAGCACGAACGAGGCCTACGAAGCGCGGTTCCACTTTGTCGAGACGGTAGGCGAGGCGCGGTACGACGTGCCTCGCGCGCAGGCGGGCCTCGTCGCGCTCCGCGCTCATTGGCGGAAGATGGACGTGCCGTGGGTCGCGCTCCCCCCCGACGCCGTGGCCCACGTGACGAGCATTGCGCTCCGCACGAGCGCGACCGAGACGCAGTGGGCGATGCCCACGTCGAAGGGGACGACGTGGGCCCCTGATGCGCGCGTCTGGAACATGAACGAGGGGAGCTACGATCAACGCGAGGCGCTCGTCGCCCCGGCGCCCGCGACCATCTCGTACAAGCTCGCGATTCCGCCCCAGGCGAAGCTCACGTTTGCGCCGGGCGTCGTCTCGGCCCACGGCGCCACGGTCTTCTCCGTCGTCGTCACAGACGCGGGCGGCTCGCCCCACGTCGTGTTCACGAAGCGCGTGACCGCCGACGAGGCGCAGCAGTGGTTCGACGGGTCTGCCGATCTCGGCCCCTTCGCTGGGCAGACGGTCGACGTCGCGTTCAAGACCGAGAGCGATGACGTCACGGCCTCCGGGCCCGTCGCGCTCGGCGTATGGGGGAACCCGACGCTCCTCGCGAAAGGGGCGACCGCCGCGCCGTACAACGTGCTCTGGATCGTCGTCGACGCGCTCCGCCCCGACGTCGTCGCGAGCTTCCACGACGACGCAGAAGACGCGGCCAAGCTTCACGCCCACCGCGCGCCTCTCGAAGCGCTCTTGCCCAAAGTGCCGGGCCTCACACCGGTCATCGACGACCTCACGACCAAGGGCGTCCGCTTCACCCACGCCTATTCCGCAGGCTCGTGGACGCGCCCTGGAACGCTCGCGATGCTCGGCGGCGCACGCTCGAGCGAGCTTGGCGTCGAGACCTTGCCGTGGATGCTCTCGGAGCCGTCGCGCACGCGCTATTACGGCTCGAGCCCGCCGCTCTTGCCGCTGCTCCTTCGCAAGGCCGGCGTCGTTACGCGCGCCTTCGTGAACAACTACTTCATGGTGGGGTACGCCCCCGTCGGCATCGACCTGGGGTTCGAGCGGGTCGACGACCACCGCTACCGAACGCGCGATACGCTCGAAATCACGCGCAGCGCGGTGGCGTTTCTCAAGGCCCACGGCGACGAGCGCTTCTTTGCATTTTGCAACTTCAACTCGCCCCACGAGCCGTGGGAGCCTCCCGCCGCGATGCAAGCGCGCGTCCCGCCGCCGCCCAAAGGCCCGGCCGACGACATCACGCGGCGCTACATGGGCGAGGCGGGGAAGGACGACGAAGCGATCGGCATCTTGCTCGCCGCCCTGGGCGAGACGGGCGCGCGCGACCACACGCTCGTCGTCGTCACGGCCGATCACGGCGAGACGCTCTCGTCTGCTCATGCAGGCGTGTCGAAGCTCGATACGATGAAGGTCCGCTACCACCACGCGGTAAGCAATTACGAAGAGACGACGCGCATTCCTATCGTGCTCTCGCTCCCCCACGTGCTCGACAACGGAAGCGCCGTGACGCCGCGCGTACGCAACACCGATCTCGCGCCGACGGTTCTCGCGCTCATGGGGATCGAACCCCCGGCGCGCATGTCGGGGCGCTCGCTCCTAGGCCTCGCGCGCGGCGAAAAAGAGGCCGACGCGCGCGTTGTCGTGAGCGAAGGGCGGGGGACGCGCGGAATCATTGCGGGCAAGTACCGGCTGCTCGTCCGCGACGGCGCGGCCCGCACGACAACGGTCGACGACAAAGTCGTCACCGTGGCCGAAGAGCTCTACGACCTCGACGACGATCCGGGCGAACGGAACGACCTCGCCCATTCGCACCCCGAGCTCGTCGCCGAGATGCGCGCGCGCCTCGAAGCCGCGCTGAAGAACGTGCCGGCGGCCGACTCCCATGCTGCCCGCGCGCCGTTGGCCTCCGCATCCAACGCGGCAACGCTTCGTCTCCGCTTTGCCGGTGGCGGCGCGGCGCACCGCATCTCGGGAAGCCTCGTCACCAGCAGCAGCCACGGCGCGCCGCTCCTCAAGATCACCGGCGTCGGGATCGACGCGAGCGCGTTCACGCACGACGGCCCGACCGTCGACGTTGCCCTCACGACCGCCGCCGATGCGATCGTCGGCTTCGACGTCGAAGTCGACCCCGCCGGCTCCGACGTGCGCTGGAAGCTGTTCTTGGACGACGCGCCTTGGCCCGCGGGGCGGGTCTTCGTCGGGCCGTTTGGGCTCGCGAGCGCGTCCACCGTCAGCGGCATCGCGTCCGACGAGGCCCGCGCAGAAGCGTTCGCGCCTCGCATTGCCGACATCAGCCCGACCCGCGACTTCGGCCTCTTCGTGACGCGCGACCGCCGAGACGGCGGCGGCAGCGCAGGCGAGAGAGGCGGCGACAGCGCACACGGCGCCTCGCCCGAGGCCACGCGCGAGATGCAGCGCCTCCTTCAAGAGTGGGGCTACGCACACGGAAGTGGCGGCGCGAAAAAGTAACGCGACGTCAGGGGCATTTCGCGTGAGACACTGACGCGTCCCGGACTATACAGCGCTCGACCCATGCGCCTCGCAACGCTCCTCCTCCCCGAACTGAAGCAGGTCCTCCGCGAGGATCCCGATCAGGTCCGCGAGCTGCTCGAAGAGCTTCATGCGGAGGATGTGGCCGATCTCATCGCCGAGCTCGAGCCGGACGAGGCCGCAGAGCTTCTCGCGCGCCTCCCCGCCGAAGAGGCCGCGACGATCTTCGAGCGCCTCGAAGAGCACGAGCAAGAAGAGCTCGTCGCCAACATGCCGCCCGAGTCGGTCGTTCAAATCGCCAGCGAGATGTCGCCGGACGATCGCGCCGATCTCTTCAGCCTCTTGCCGGAGGCGATCGGCGATCAGCTCTTCGCGAAGCTCGAAAAGGTCGACCCCGAGGCCGCCGAAGAGATCCGCGAGATCGAGAAGTGGCCCGAGACGAGCGCCGGTCACTTGATGACGACGGCCTACGTCAACGTCACCCCCCAGATGACGGTGACGGCGACGATCGAAGAGGTCCGTCGCCACTCGAAGAACCACAACGAGCCGGTCTACAACGTCTACGCGCTCGATCCGGAAGAGCGCCTCCTCGGGATCGCGTCGCTTCGCGATCTCCTCCTCGCCGAGCCGAACCAGCGACTCGACGAGATCTGGCGCGAGAACATCATCAGCGTCACCCCCACGCTCGACCAAGAAGAGGTCGCGCGCCGCATGGCGAAGTACGACCTCAACGTCATGCCCGTGGTCGACGAAGGGGGCGTCATCTTGGGTGTCATTACGATCGACGACGTCATCGACGTGCTCACCGCCGAGCAGACGGAAGACGTGCAGAAGATCGGCGGTATCGAGCCGCTCGACGTTCCGTATTTTCAGACGACGTTCGTCACGTTCATCAAGAAGCGCGGCGTCTGGCTCTTCATTCTGTTCTTCGGCGAGTTCTTCACGCAGACGGCGCTCCGCCACTACGACCCGGTCTTCGAGGCTGTCAAAGGCGCCACGTATTACATCCCGTTGCTCATCTCGGCGGGCGGTAACTCGGGGTCGCAGTCGTCGACGCTCATCATCCGCGGCCTCTCCATCGGGGAAATTCGTCTGCGCGACTGGTGGCGCATTTTCATTCGCGAGCTCGCGATGGGGATCGTCCTCGGCATCGGCCTCGGCATCGTCGGCTTCATCCGCGTGCTCATGTATCGCGATCAGACCGTCTGGTTCGCGCTCACCGTCGGGCTCACCCTCGTCGGCATCGTCGTCACCGGCTGCACCGTCGGGTCGATGCTCCCGCTCATTCTCAAGCGCATCGGTCTCGACCCGGCCACCAGCTCCACGCCGTTCATCGCGAGCCTCGTCGACGTGCTCGGCATTGTCGTCTTCGTTCACATCGCGATGATCGTCATGGGCGACGTGATTGCCGCCGGCCACGCCCATCCGTAGCGTCGGCGCTGCGCGCGCGTGCCGCCGGAACCCGGCTCGTGCGCTCGCCAAGCTCGACCTCGCGTAGCCCGCCCGCGTCGTCACGCTCGAAGGCGCGGGCGCATAGCGTGCATTCTGCATGCTTCGGCCGCCGCGCCCCTTTGAACACGGTCTCGCCGCACGTGCACGCCCAGCCGGCCACGCGCGCGGGGGCTCCCATTACGATGGCGTGGGGCGCGACGTCACCCGTCACCACCGCACCCGCGGCGATGAGTGCGCACCGACCGATGCGCGCGGGGGCAACGACCGTGGCGTTCGCGCCGACCGTCGCGCCGTCGCCCACGTGGGTTTCGTCCCACGCCGGTGCTCGCGGAAATGCGGCCCGCGGATGGCGGACGTTGGTGAACGTCGCCGCCGGGCCGACGAAGACGTCCTCACCGAGCACGACGCCCGCCCAGATGCTCGTGTGCCCTTGAATGCGTGTTCCGCGACCGATGCGCGCGCCCTCCGCGACGAACGAGAACGCGCCGATGACAACGTCGGTTTCAACGTGCGCGCCCTCCGCGACGACCGATGGCGGGTGAATTTTCGGAGGGGCGTCGAGGCGGGGGCGTCGCTGCATGGCGCGACGGTCTTATTCCGAGTAGGTTCCCCGCCGCCATGGGGATTACGTACCGTGAAGCGGGTGTGGACATCGATGCGGGCGACGAGCTGGTCGAGCGCATCAAGCCGTTTGCAAAAGCCACCCGCATCAAAGAGGTCCTGAGCGACGTCGGCGGTTTCGCAGGCCTGTGTCGCGTGCCGGGCGACATCGACGAGCCAGTTCTCGTGAGCGGCACCGACGGCGTCGGCACCAAGCTGAAGGTCGCGTTCCTCACGGGAAATCACGCCACCATCGGCTTCGACCTCGTCGGCATGTGCGTGAACGACGTCATCACGTGCGGGGCGCGGCCGCTCTTCTTCCTCGACTACTTCGCATCCGGAAAGCTCGATCTCGCTGTCGCCGAAGCGGTCATCAAAGGCATCGCCCTCGCGTGCAAAGAGTCGGGATGTGCGCTCCTAGGCGGCGAGACCGCGGAGCTCCCGGGCATGTACGCCGACGGTGAGTACGACCTCGCGGGCTTCTCGGTAGGCGTCGTCGCGCGATCGAAGCTCGTCGACGGCACGAAGGTCGAACCGGGCGACGTTGTCCTCGGCCTCCCGTCGAGCGGGCTTCATTCCAACGGCTACTCCCTCGCGCGCAAAGTCATTTTCGAGGCGATGAAGCTGACGCCCTCGGACACGCCCGAGGCGCTCGAAGGAAAGACCGTCGGCGAAGCGCTCCTCGCGCCTACTCGGCTCTATTCACGTCATGTTCAGGCGATGCTCGCCGAAGGCGGCGTCGACGTGCGCGCGATGAGCCACATCACCGGCGGCGGCATCCCGGGCAACCTGCCCCGCGTGCTGCCCGAGGGCTTCGGCGTCAGCATCACCGGCACGTGGCCGATCCCCGCAATTTTGCGAATGATCGAGGCCGGCGGCCCCGTTGCAAAGAGCGAGATGCACCGCACGTTCAACGGCGGCATCGGCTTCGTGTTCATCGTGAAGCGTGGCGGCGAAGATGCCGCGCTCGTCGCGTTGCGCGCCCTCGGCGAGTCGCCCGTCGTCATGGGCGAGGTCGTCACGGTGCCGGCCGACACCGAGTTCGAAGCGCGCGTGCAGTGGAACCAAAAGGACGCAGAAGGCAGGCCGTGATCCGCCTCGGCGTTCTCATCTCGGGCGGCGGCTCGAATCTCCAGGCGATCCTCGATCACGTGAGCGCGGGGACGCTCGACGCGACGATCGCCGTCGTCCTCTCGAACAAAAAGAACGCCGGCGGTCTCGCTAGGGCTCGAGCGGCAGGTGTCCCCACGGTCGTCATCGAGCACACCGAGCATGCGGGGCGCGAGGCGTTCGACGCGGCCATCGTCACGGCTCTTCGCGAGCACGACGTCGAGTACGTCGCCCTCGCGGGCTTCATGCGCATCGTCACGCCAGTGCTCCTCGACGCGTTCCCCATGCGCGTCGTCAACATCCACCCGGCGCTCCTCCCAGCGTTCCCCGGCATTCATGCGCAAGGGCAGGCGTTCCGCTACGGCGCGCGCATCACGGGGTGCACCGTGCATTTCGTCGACCGCGGCACCGACACCGGGCCCATCATCGCGCAGACCGCCGTGGCCGTATTGCCGAGCGACACGGAAGAGAGCTTGAGCGCGCGCATCCTCGTCGAAGAGCACGCGCTCTTTCCAAAAGCGCTTCAGTGGATCGCCGAAGGGCGCGTCACCGTGGCCTCGGGCGCCACGCGCGATGAACGCCCGCGCGTCGTCGTGCGTGATGCAGCCACCGCGCTCGGTCTCGGCATCGCACCCTCGCCCCCCGCGGCGTCCTCGACTTAAGCGCCGGCGTCGAGTCACGCATGGCGAAGCATTTCGACGTCGTCGTTCTCGGTGCGGGGATCGGCGCCCTCACGACGGCCGCGCTCCTCGCACGGCGATCGTGGCGTGTCCTCGTCGTAGGCCACGGCCATCGCGCGCCGACGTACACGTTCGACGGCGTTCCCCTCGCGCGGCGGCCGTTCACCTTCTTGGCCTCGTCGTCGCCGGCGTGGACGCGCGTCGTCGCCGAGCTCGCGCAGACGCAAACGTGGAAGCGGCGGGTCGCGCCGCTCGATCCGATGTTCCAGGTGCTCGGCCCGCGGATGCGCCTCGACGTTCCGCCCGATGCCGTAGCCTTCGGCAAAGAGATCGACCGAGAGCTGTCGGCCGCGCGCAGATCGGTCGGCGAGCTTTACGTGGCGCTCGCCGAGGCGAACGCCGCCGCCGATGCCGTCTTCGAGAAAGACCTCGTCTTCCCTCCCGGCGGCTTTTGGGAGCGCCGCGAAGCCGCGCGGTGGACCGCTGCGATGCCCTATTTCGAAGCCGATCCGGCGTTCGACATCGCGCCCGAGACGCCCACCGGCCACCCGTTTCGCGCCGTGCTCGAAACCCCGGCGCGCTTCGCCTCCCACGCGAGCGGGCGGCTGCCGCCGTTCGCCCTCGCGCGCCTCCACGGCGCCTGGGCGCGCGGCGTTTCGGTCCTCGCACGCGGCGAGGACGAGCTCTCCGAATTTCTCCTGGAGCGCGTGCGCGCCCATGGCGGCGAGACGCGTCTTACGGAGCGCGTGAGCGCCGTGATCCACAAGCGCGGCCACGTCGAAGGGGTCCGCATCGACGGCGACGACGCGGTCACCGGCGTGCGCTTCGTCGTGACCGACGGCGATTCCCGGGGGCTGCTCGATCTGGCCGCCGAGTTCTCCCCCAAGCGCGCCACGATGGAGGCGCTCCCCCAGCTCGCCGCCCGCACGCACCGCTTCGTCGTATCGATGGTCGTGCGAACCCTTGGCCTTCCGCGACCTCTCGGCACCGAAGCGTTCCTGCTGCCCACGGGCGACGGCGCGCCCCCGCTCACAGTGCATCTTCACCGACACGCCGCGAAGAGCGCCGACGGCACCGCGCTCCTCGTCGCGGAAGCGCTCTTGCCCATCACCAACGTGCCCGCGACAGACGCCGCCGCGCGCGGCCGAGCCCGCGAGGAGGTCCTCGCCATCGTCGAGCGGTACATCCCGTTCCTCGAGCGGCACTACCTCATCGTCGACTCGCCCCACGACGGCCTTCCGCTGTGGGACTACCGAAGCGGTCGTCGCGTCTCGGTCGACCGCGCGCGGACGCGGATGGGCGGCGGAAGCGCGCAGGCCGAAGCGATGGCGCCGCAGTGGGAAGTCCTTCCGCCAACCTTCTTCGGCCTCGGCGGCGAGCCCGTGCGCATGCCCCTGGGCGGCGCATTCGGCGTGGGCCCCGCGATTTTGCCGGCACTCGGCCAAGAGGGGGAGCTCCTCTCGGCATGGGCTGCGGCACGTCTCATCACCCGCACCGATCGCCGCAAAGAGAAAATGCGTCGTGAGATGTGGAGCAAGGTCGAGCTCGGATGAACCGCCACGGTCCTCGTTTCGCGCATCTCGGGCTCGTGCTCGCCGCAGTCGCGTTGCCGCTGGCGACGACGGCGTGCGCCAATCCCAAGAAGCAGCAGACGCAGTCGCTCGCGATGGCCGTCGAGCGTTTCCTCCGCGCGGACAACGCCGCGCGCCCGGCAGCGGCGCCCGCCATCGTCGCGGTGGTCGCGACCGAGCCCGAGGTCCAAACGGTCAAGTCGAGCTGCATCGAGGCGACGGAGGCCACGGCGCGCGCGCTGACCCTCAAATCGGAGGTCGAGCAGGGGCTCGACGACCTGCAAAAAGGGAAAATCACGAAGGCGCAGGCGAGCGGTCGGAACCTCGACGAGAAGCTCGCCCTCGCGATGGGGCTTCTGGAAAAGGGGAAAGCGAAGATGCCCGCCTGCGAAGAGCAGCTCATGGCGCTCAAGCAGAGCGTCGGCCTCTAACGCTCGGCCGCCGCCCGCGTCTCCAACGCCTCTAACGTCTTCGCCCGCACGCGCGCCGTTCGCGTCCCTTTCGTGCGCAAGCGATTACGTGGTAAGCCGTTCGCCGCATGTTTGACGCGCTAGCCAAGGGTTTTCGCCAGGCAAAGAACCGTCTCGCGGGGCTCACCGAGCTGAACGAGCAGAACATCGAGACGGCGCTCCGCGAGGTGCGCCTGTCGCTCCTCGAGGCCGACGTCGAGCTCGGGGTCGTGAAGATCTTCCTCGCCCGCGTGAAAGACGCGGCGCTGGGTGAGGTCGTCCGGGTCCGCGCCAAATCCAAAGACGGCCAAGTCGTCAAAGTTACGGCGAGCGACCAGTTCATCAAGATTTGCCACGACGAGCTCATCAAGTTCATGACCGCCGAAGGGCCGGCCATCACGTACGCCGAGAAGGGGCCGACCGGCATCATGATGGTCGGTCTTCAGGGCTCGGGTAAAACGACCACGTCGGCCAAGCTCGCGCGCTACGTCGCGAAAGAGGGGAAGAAGCCGCTCCTCGTCGCCGCCGACATGCAGCGCCCCGCCGCCGTCGAGCAGCTTCAAGTGCTCGGCAAGCAGGTCGGAGTTCCGGTGTTCAACATCCCGGGCGAATCGCCTCTCGTGATTTGCGAAAAGGCAATTGCGGAAGCGAAGAAGAATGGCAACGACGTCATCATCTTCGACACAGCCGGCCGGCTCGCGATCGACGACGCGCTGATGGGCGAGCTCGGCGCCATCAAGGCGTCGGTAAAGCCCGACAACATCTTCCTCGTCGTCGACGCGATGATTGGGCAAGACGCCGTCAAAGTCTCGAAGGGGTTCCACGACCGCCTGTCCCTCACGGGCGTCGTCCTTACGAAGCTCGACGGCGACGCCCGCGGCGGCGCGGCGCTCAGCGTGCGCGAGGTCACGGGCGCGCCCGTTCGCTTCGCCGGCGTTGGCGAAGGGCCCGACAAGTTCGAAGAGTTCCGCCCCGAGGGCATGGCGAGCCGCGTCCTCGGCATGGGCGACGTCGTCGGCCTCATGAAGGACTTCGAAGGCGTCATCGACCAGAAGAAGGCCGCCGAAGACGCGATGCGAATGCTCGAGGGGCAGTTCACCCTCGACGACTTCCTCGAGCAAGTTCGGATGATTCAGAAGATGGGGTCGCTCAAAGACATCGTCGGGAAAATGCCGGGCATGAGCGAGATGCTCCCCGCCGACGCGAACTTGGACGACGGCGAGCTCGTTCGCATCGAAGCCATGATCTCGAGCTTCACGAAGTTCGAGAAGAGCGACCCCTACGCGCTGATCCGCGAGCCCGGTCGCGTAAAGCGAATTGCCAAAGGCTCCGGCACCCCCGAGCCGGCCGTCACCGAGCTCGTCCAGAAGTTCCTCTTCATGCGCCAGATGATGGAAGGCCTCGGCCAGAACATGGGCATGCTCGGCAAGATCCCCGGAATGAAGGGGCTCGCGATGGCCAAGGGGATGCAAAAGCAAATGGCCAATATGGCCGGCGGAATGCCGGGCATGGGTGGAATGGGCGGCTTCCCCGGAATGCCGGGCATGGGCGGCTTCCCGGGAATGCCCGGGATGGGCGGAATGCCGGGCATGGGCGGCTTCCCGGGAATGCCCGGTATGGGCGGCTTCCCCGGAATGCCGGGGATGGGGGGAGGCGGCGAGAGCCTCACCAAAATGAAGCCGCTCAGCACCGGCGAGAAGAACGCGAAAAAGGCTCAGAGGAAGCGCGAGAAAGAAGCGCGCCGAAAGTCCCGCAAGTAAACGGGTAATCCCGGTTTCGAACGCCCGAGCGCGAGAGCTTCAACTTCAAGTGGAGATGCGGAAGATGGGATATCGACACGGACTTCGTAGGACGCTGAGTGGGCTCGTTCTCGTCGCGTTGGGGCTTCAAGGCGCGGCCTGCGTGGGCGGCTCCAAGGGGGCGTCGGCGGAGGAGAAAGAGAAGCTCAAGGCCTACGTGATGGACGCCGTCCCCGCGGACGCGAAGAAGCTCGACATCAACTTCGAGAACAAGGTCCGCCTCGTTGGCTACAAGTTCGAGCCCGAACAGGCGAAGCCGGGCGAGACCGTGAAGCTCACCTATTACTGGAAGGACGAAGACACCGTCGAAGACGGCTGGCTTCTCTTCACCCATCTCCACGACGACACGGCCGACAAGTCCGACAACATGGATTGGACGGGGCCGCTCCGAGAGAACAAAAACAACAAGCAGATCATGGGCCCTCCCACCTGGGAGAAAGGCAAGATCTACGCGGACGAGCAGACTTACAAAATGCCGGATTGGGTCACGGGGCCCGAGCTGAGCGTGATGGTCGGCATCTGGAAAAACGACGCGCGGCTGCGGATCGTCGCGGGCGCCAACGACGGTGACAACCGCGCCCTCGTGGGGAAGATCAAGACGGGGCTCACGCCGCCGGTGGAGAAGCCCCACACCGATATCCCGACGATCACCGTCAATAAGCTGGCTGCGAACGAAAAGGTCGTCATCGACGGCAAAGCCGACGACGCGGTGTGGAGGTCGGCAACGTCCACCGGCCCTTTCGTTGATGTGGGGACGGGGAAGCCCAGCTCCTCGTCGCCCGTCAACGGCTCTGCCAAGCTCGCGTGGGACGATACGAATCTCTATGTTCTTATCGAAGTAGCGGATTCCGAAGTCGTTGGCGGTTTCGACACCGCGAACAAAGGCGACGACTTCACCGTCACCGGTCAGCCGAAACTGTGGACGAAGGAGACCGTCGAAATCATGACGGACCCCGACGGCGACGGCGACAACAAGGACTACTACGAGCTGCAGATCAACCCGCAGAACAAGCTGTTTCACTCCCAGTTCGACACGTACAACGGGCCGAAGACGGAGCCGAATGGCCCCTTCGGTCACGAAGACTGGGACCCCAAGCTGAAGAGCGCGGTCGTCGTGGGTGGCACGATGGATAAGACGGGCGACAAGGACGACGGCTACACCGTTGAAATCGCCATTCCGTGGGCGGCGTATTCGAAGGCGCAGAATCACCCCCCCAAGAACGGCGACACGTGGCGAATGAACTTCTACGCCATGAAGAACAACGGCGGCACGGGCTGGTCGCCGATCCTCGGGCAGGGGAACTTCCATAAGTCGTCGCGCTTCGGCAAGGTGACGTGGGCGATCCCCGGCGCGCCCGCACCGTCGGCTGCACCTGCGGCCGTTGCGAACACGCCCGCGGCGTCCGCGTCGGCGGGGCATGCGCCCATCGCGCCGATCCTCCGGAAGATTGCGCCGCTGAATGGCAAATTGGCCCCCGCGCCGTCGGCGAAGTAGCCAGCGAGAGCACGGCTGACGCCGAGGCCAGCGCGCCAGGCGTAGGCCGCTCACACTGTGATGGCTCCGCGCACGCGCGCCCCTAAGAGGCCCCGAAAGGGGCTAAAAAACCGGGGCGCGCGCAAATAGGGGCGCCCTCACAAATCGTGTTTGCAGGCATCACGCTGGGATACATTCGAGTCCATGCGCATGGACGAAAGCCGCCGGCTCGTCTCACCGATTGCCATTCTCGTTGCCGTTGGCCTCAGCGCGACGGCGCTCCTCGCGGCGCGAAGCGCCGACGCGGCCCCCGTGAAAGGCGGCGCCGTCGCGGCCGGCAAGCGACCCGAGCATATGGGGCCGCTGCAGCGCGAGTCGTCGTGGACGGCCGCGGGTAGGCTCGGTCGCGTGCGCATGAAGCAGGGCGATTGCGCCGCGGCCATCGACAGCTTCGACGAGTCGCTCAAGGGGAGCATCGACGTAACCGTGCAGCGCGATCGCGGCCTCTGCCACGAGAAGCTCGAACACCCGTATCCCGCAATTGCCGATTACCGCGCCTACCTAACCGAGAATCCGGACGCGCCCGATTCGGAGGACATCCGAACGCGGCTCTCGCGGCTCCAAGACGCGGTCGCCGAGAACGCACCGCGCGACGAGAAGGCCGCCGCCGCTGCCAATGCCTCCTTCGCCCTGCGCGCCGGTCGCGACCCGAACGCGGGCAATCTCCCCACCGCGACCCCACCGCCTCGCAGCGGCACGCTCGACGCGGTGCAGGCCTGGGAGACGGAAGAGGCGCAGGCGAACGGGTCGCCCTTGCGCCGAGGCAAAGGTTTTGTCCTCGGCGCGTATCTGAACTTCCGCCGCTACAGCGATTCCGAGCTCGCGTGGGGGCAGACCGTCGGCGCCGGCTTTCGCTATTCGCTTTCGAGAACGAGCACGATTCTTTCCGAATTTGGCTATTCGAGCGTCAACGGGCAAAGCGCGTCGACATCGATGGGCGGCATCGGCGTCTTTCTGGGGTACGAGGCCCGCTTCGCGCTCAACCCCTACATGACCGACGCGATCTATCTCGGCGGAGGCCTAGGGTACGAGCACCTTCGGCGGCAGTCGTCGGGGCAGGTCTTCGCGACGGTGCTGCCGCGCGCGCGCCTCGGGTACCGCCACGTCTTCGGCCCCGCGTTGGGCTTCGAAGCGGGCGTCGACGGCGGCTACGCGTTTTTCTCGGCGCTCGACGCACCCATGAACATCGATGGGAGCTCCGGCAGCGTCGTCATTGCGCTCAACGTCGCGCTGGTGCTCGGCTTCTGACGTAGGCGCGTCTAGGCTCGGGGAGACTGTGAGCCTCCCGCGCATTCCGTTCATCGATCTAAGGCGCGGCTGCGAAGGCGCCGCTCTCGACGCCGAGCTCGAAGCGGCGTTTCGACGCGTCCTCCGAAGCGGGCACTACGTGCTCGGGCCCGAGGTGAGGGGTTTCTACTCGATGGCCAGCAGCGAGGAGACGTCCAACCCGCCCGGCGGCCCCGGCACGCCGAC
>JANXMC010000391.1 GCA_025354825.1 Myxococcales bacterium | reverse complement strand
AGGTCGTCGACGCCGTCGTGCAGTTCATCATGACGGGCGCGCTGTCCAAGGAGACCGCGGGGGCCGCCTCCGAAGCGCGCCCGGTCACTTTGGTGACGTCGCCTGCGCCCACGGTCGTGGAGACCGATGCGCCGGGCAATTCGAGCCTCGGAATGTGACCCGAGAGACCACAAAGGGCTTCAACGCGGCGCGTTTTTGCGTAGGGTTCGGCCATGTCCATCAAGCGCGCCAAGCCGGCCAGCCGCGGTAAAGGGAAAGACTCCGAGAACGAGACGGGAATGGGCTCGTCGAAGGCGGCACCCGCGCCCGTTTGGAGAGACCAAGTCGGCGCAAAGCCGGACGACGCGTTTTTCCCGTACGCCCTCGCGACGACGTTTCAAAAAGGGTCGCTCATCAACCACTCGAAGTTCGGCAAAGGTCTCGTAACGAACGTCGAAGGGGCGCGCATCGAAGTGCTTTTCGAGGAAGGGTCGAAGAAGCTCGGTCACGCGACGTCGTGAGCAGGAATGGGCTCTTCCGGTCGCTTGCGCGGCTCGCGTTTTCGGCTTCCGTCGCGTTCGTCTCGGCATGCGGCGGCTCGAACGCCATCGTCGTGAAGCAGGCTTCGCCCAACCCGTTTCCCGGGAAAACGCACTTCGTGTTCGAGGCGACGGGGGACGGGCGCGTCTTCGTGGGCGACGCGCACATCGGGGAATCGCAGTGGCTGGCTGGGCAAGACCCCCAGGCGCGCGCGGGGCACGACCGGGCGCGCGCCGAGCTAACGCGTTGCTTCAACGACGAGATCCGCAAAGAGCTGCCCGATCTCACGTTCGTGTTCGCGCCCGACACCGACCCAGGCGCGCTGCTCGTGAAATCGAATTTGGAATGGGTTTCTGCAGCGTGGGAGAACGGCCGCGCATTGGGCAAAACCCGCCTGGGCATTCTCGTCGTCACGCCCGAAGGGGCGCTTCTCGACGACGTGGCCTTCGAGCGAAACGCCTCCGTTGCCGCGACGGAGCAGTGGGCCGCCACCGGCGAAGCCTATTGCCAATGCGGAACCGAGCTCGCGCGGGGAGTGCGCACTTACCTCCGCGAGCGTGTGGGTACGAAATAGACGTTATCGAAGTATCGATCGGAAATGCGAGGTTGGCTCGTTGACTCGGCATATGCGCGCTACGCTTACGAAGGACGTACGCATGACGGGCAGAACGAGCGTTCGCGGCGAGCCGAGAGCACCGAGGTCGTGCGTCGTGCTGGCCTGCCTGCTCCCGTTCGTGGGCGCCCCGTCCGCCTCGGCCGAATCGCCTCCGCCTGCACCCACCGAGCTCGGCGTCCCCCTGGGCACCGCGGCGGCAACCTCGTCGGGCGCCCCCATCGTCCCCGAAGTGAGCGATCTCGCGTGGGCTCGCGATCTCAACGCAATCGACCAGGCCGTAGACACCGCGCTTCGAGAAAAGAAGCTCCCCGGCTGCGTCGTGGTGATCGGGCGGCGCGACGAGATCCTGTTTCGACGAGCCTATGGGCAGCGC
Organism: Myxococcales bacterium; assembly: GCA_025354825.1. Lineage (GTDB taxonomy): Bacteria > Myxococcota_A > Polyangia > Polyangiales > Polyangiaceae > JANXMC01. Next base: position 4,722 of record JANXMC010000391.1, on the reverse strand, counting down.
GCTCTCGAGCCGGTGAAGCTGCCGATGACGCTCGACACCGTGTTCGACATCGCGTCGCTTACGAAGCCGGTGGCGACGGCGTCGAGCATCATGGTGCTGGCCGAGCGCGGGGCGATTGACCTCGACGAGCCGGTGGCGATCTACGTTCCGGCATTCGCGCGCGCGGGCAAAGCGCACATCACGATTCGGCAGGTGCTCACCCACACGGCGGGCCTCCCCGCCGATACCCCGATGAGGGATTACGAGCTTGGTAAGGAAGAGGCCCTTCGTCGTATTTACGATATCAAACCGCGCTTCAAACCGGGTGAGCGCTTCCAATACAGCGATGTAGGCTTTCTCGTGTTGCAAGAGGTCGTGCAGCGCGTGAGCGGGGAAGACCTGGCGGCCTTCGCGGAAAAGAATGTCTTTCGCCCTTTGGGAATGGCCGAAACGGGCTATCTGCCCGCCGAGGCGCTTCGCGTTCGCGCCGCCCCGACCGAATACCGAATCAATGCGTTCATGCAGGGCGAAGCCCACGACCCGCGCGCCTATCTAATGGGCGGCGTCGCCGGGCATGCAGGCGTCTTCTCCACCGCGACGGACCTCTCCCGTTTCGCGCAGGCGATGCTGGGCGAGGGCGCGATTGGCACCGACCGCTTCCTGTCGCCGAAATCCGTCGCCGCGTTCACGGCGCCCCACGACGTTCCGGCCGGCATTCGCGCGCTCGGGTGGGACATGAAGAGCGCATTCTCTACCAACCGCGGCGACGGCTTCTCGCCTCGTGCCTATGGCCACGGCGGCTATACCGGCACGGCGCTATGGGTCGATCCCGAGCTCGATCTGTTCGTAGTCTTTTTGAGCAACCGCGTTCATCCAGATGGCAAAGGGGTCGCGAACCCGCTCGTGAAACAAATTGCGACGATCGCCGCGTCGGCGGCTCTCGCGCGGGCGCCCGGCGCAGGCACGCCAATCGCCGATCGCAAAGCGGGAGACGTCCGCGCGGGGCTGGACGTTCTGCGCGACGAAGGGTTCGCGCGCCTTCGCGGCGCGAAGGTGGGCCTCATCACGAACGTGTCGGGCCGGGCACGGGACGGGGCGATGAACATCGACCTTCTTTCCCAAGCGAAAGGGGTGACGCTCGTGGCGCTCTTTACCCCCGAGCACGGCCTTACCGGTGGGCGGGAAGGGAAAATCGAGAACGCCGCCGACCCCATCACCGGGCTGCCGATTTACAGCCTCTATGGCGAAAACCTACGCCCCACGGCCGCGAGCCTCGCGGGGATCGATACGCTCGTGTTCGATATTCAGGATATCGGAACACGCTACTTCACCTACGCGTCGACGATGCGCCGCGCGATGGAAACCGCGGCGGACAACCGCCTCCGTTTCGTGGTTCTCGACAGACCGAACCCCATTGGATCGACCGTTGGCGGGCCCATGCTCGAAACCGCGAAAACCAACTTCGTGAACCACTTTGCCCTCCCCGTGCGGCACGGGATGACGATGGGTGAGCTCGCCGAGCTGTTCAACGCCGACCTGCACTTGGGGGCACGGCTCGAGGTCGTTCGCAATGCGGGCTGGCACCGCGACGACTACCAAGAAGCGACCGGTTTGCCATGGATCAACCCGTCCCCGAACATTCGAAGCGTCGGCGAGGCGCTCCTCTACCCGTGCCTCGGTCTGCTCGAAGCGACGAACCTCAGCGTCGGCCGTGGAACGGCGACGCCCTTCGAAATCGTCGGCGCACCGTTCATCGACGGCCCGTCCCTCGCGAGCGCGCTCGAGCACGAAGGGCTCTCGGGCGTAACGTTCGAAGCGGCCGATTTTACGCCTGATGCGAGCATCCACCAGGGGCTCCTCTGCCACGGCGTTCGCGTGCAGGTGACCGACCGCGAGGCCTTCGAGCCGGTTCGCACGGGCCTCGCCCTCGCCCGCGCGCTTCACGCAACTTACCCGGACGACTGGCACTTCGAAGACCTCGCGAAGCTCGTGGGGAGCACGCGTGTGATGGACGCGATCCGATCTGGAAAGACGCTTAACGAGATCGAAGCCGCGTACCTGCCGGAGGTGCGCGAGTTCGAGAAGAAGCGCGAGAAATATCTCCTCTATCCGTCGACGCGGCCAAAGGCGCCCCTCGGCGCTCCGTAGCGCGCTTTCGTCCACGGCAACGCGTGATACGGTCGCGCGCGTGAGCGCTTTTTCGCGAGCCCGCGCCTGGTGGACGGCCGCGCGCCCGCTCGCGCAAGGGAACATCGCCCCTGCCCTCGTGTTTGGCCAGGCCGTCGCCTATTCGGTGACGGGGCGGTTCGACCCCGTGGCTTGCGGGCTCGTGCAGCTCTTTGGCATTGCGGATCACCTGTTCATCGTATTTGCCAATGACGTCGCCGACAGCGAATCCGATGCATTGAACCGCACGTTCAACGTTTTCTCCGGCGGATCGCGGGCGCTTTCGAAGGGGCTCGTCACGAAGCGCGCGCTCGCCCGCGCCGCCGTCGGCATGGGGGTCGCCGCCGTGGGCATCGCGTCGGCCCTCGCGCGGCGCACGGGGCAGAGCGCGCTCGCAGGCCTGGGCGTCGTGGCGATTGCGCTGATGGTCGCCTACAGCTTTCGACCGTTACGCCTCTCATACCGCGGCGGCGGCGAGGTGCTCCAAGGGCTGGGGATAGGCGTCGTTCTTCCGCTCGTGGGCTTTCTCGCGCAGTGCCCCGACGTGGGCCGAATCCCGTTGGTGGCGCTCGTTCCGACCTTCGTTCTCGGCGTCGCGGGGAACATCACGACGGCCCTCCCCGACGTCCCCTCGGACCGCGCGAGCGGAAAGCTCACCTGGCCGGTGCGTCGCGGCGAGGAGACCGCGCGCCGCGACGCGATGACGCTCATCGGCCTAGGCGTCGCCTGCGTGCCGTTCGTGACACCGGGGCTCTCCTTCGCGTCGCTCGCGATCATGGTGCCGCCGCTGGCCCTGTTAATGGCGAACGCGCGCATCTTTGAAGGGCCGGGGGCCAACGCCGAGCATCGGGACGCGTGCCTCGCGTTCGTGGCGCGAAACGGCTTCGCGATCGGCTACGTCGTCGTCGCGTGGTCCGTCGCGCTTTTCAGCGGGCGGTCGTAGCCGCGTCGATCGACAGGCCCAGCGCCTGCGCCCGCCCGGCGCGCAGCTCGGGAAACGGGCGGTCCCACGCGGGGAGCGCGTCGATGTTCCACGATTCGATCGGTAGCAGATGTTTCGCCGCGAGATCCCGATGCAGTAGCTCTTCGCAGGCGGGCTCGCGGGAGAAGCCGAAGGGGTTTCGCGGCGCCTGCCCTTGGAGGCGGCCGTACTTTTCGTCGTCTTCCGCGATGAGCGCGAGAAGCTCGCGCGCGCGGCCTTTGAGTGCGCGGAGAAAGCGGAGGGCGAAAGGGCCGACCGAAGCCCGAGCCGCCGGGTCGCGCTTTACCCACTTCGCCCAGTCGTATCCATAAATGAAATCGTGGGTATATCGAAATCGGATATCGGTATGGCAACCGAAAAGCGCATTGAGCTCGACGACGAGCTCGGCCGACTCGTCGAGGTGAGCTTCGGCGCGGTCGCCGGCGCGACCGGCATCGCGCCAAAGACTCGCCACGAGGAAGTCGACGTCCCAGAAGATGTTCTCGGGGAAGTTCGTGACGATGACATCGGCGACGCTGCCGAGGGTACGCGTCAGCCCTTCCGCGAGGCGGGCGCTTGCCGGCGGCTCCCGCGCGAACAGCGTGGCCGCGAGATCGCACAGTCGTGTGGCGTGGGGCCGCGAGGGCGCCAGCGTCTTGCGCAGCACGCCCCGCGCATCGAGCGTCGCGTCGGTGCGGGCGAGGGCCGCGAGGAGCGGCGCGGTCGCGAAGTCAGCCGCGTCTGCAGCGGTCGAGTCGTCGGGGGTCATCGCGAAGGGAGCACGGCGTGTAGGCCGAGAAGAGCCGCCAGAAGCAGCGACGCTCGCCAACAGGCTTGGTGCAGAAGCCCCTTGTAGACGCTCTGCGCGGCGAACGCATTGGTGACGGCGGTGCGCCCCGCGGCGACGAGACGCGGCAGGCTGAGAAGGAGAAGAGCGGCCGGCGGAACGGTGACCCAGACCGGAATGCGTGCGCCGCGGGCACCAGCGCCGAAGTCGAGCGCCACGGGCGCGAGGGCGACGAGCACGGCGCCCACGAGCAGCGTCACGGTCACGCTCCGGCGGACGGCGGCGTTTCCGAGCGATGTGGTGAACGTCCTTTTGCCGCCGCGGCGATCGCTCTCTTCGTCGGAGAGCCCGCTCGCGAGTGCGCTCGCGAACGCCCACAGGGTGACGCCCGGCAGAAGGACGAGCGCGCTGGGCCGCGTGATGCCCGCCTGGAGATACGCGTTGAACCACGGCAAGAGCGCGCCGATTCCGAAGGCCTCGAGAAGCTCACCACCGCCGCGGTAGTTGAGGCGCACGGGGGGAAGCGAGTAGGCGGCGAAGACGACCATTCCCAGGGCGGCGCCGAGGCCGAGGCCGGGTCGCCCGACGACGCGCTCGCCCACGAAGGCGCTCGCGAGGCCGAGGGATCCGCCGATGCAGCCGACGACGAGAAGCGTGTTGGCAGAGACGATGCCGTCGGCGATCGTCTTCTTCGAGGTCGACGGAAACATCGCGCGCTTGAGCGCGTCAACGTCGCGATCGACGTAGTCGTTGAGCAGCACGATGAAGACGAGACCCAAGACCGTGAACGCCAGGCCGAAGAGTGCGGGGGCGAGCGCGAAGTGACCTG
>JANXMC010000229.1 GCA_025354825.1 Myxococcales bacterium | reverse complement strand
CGCCCACAGTCTACGGGCGCGCTCGTCCATCGTCGCCCTCAAGAGGCGCCACTTCTGGCGAATTGACGTCTCCGCTTCCACCGCGAACGTAGATCATATTCGACGCGATCTTGTCGATCCCCCTGCGCTACTTTTCTAGCGACGACTCGATCGACTTCGCCATTCGTGGGGCCTAAGGGGCTCCCGCGGACGGCGGGCGCGCGCAAGCCCCACTACGCGCTACGAGGCACGAAGGTAGGAGAACATCGCAGGCCCGAATGCCGTGCCCGTCGCTTGCACGTTTCGTCAACTCGGTGCGACGCTTGTGGAGCCGACCGGGGGTGGGGACGAATGCTGCCGCATGTCGAACGGCGTGAGCGAAATGCCTATCTGCCCTAGCTGCTTTACTCAGTACCCCGACGGGGCTGCCACCTGCGCCCGCGACGGCGCGTCTCTCGCGCCGGACGCGACGTTTTCCCACGTCGATCGGGATCTCACAGCGGGGGAGATGGTGGGCGAATACCGCATCGAGGGGAAGCTCGGTCAGGGGGGCTTCGGCGCGGTCTTCCGGGCCGTCCACCCGCTTATCGGCAAGCCCGCCGCCGTGAAGGTGCTCTCGCGCCAGTTCTCGTCGAATCCACAAATGGTCTCTCGGTTTATCGCCGAAGCCCGCGCGGTAAATCAGATCGGTCACAAGAACATCATCGACATTTTCTCGTTCGGTCAGCTCACCGACGGTCGGCAGTACTACGTCATGGAGCTGCTCGCGGGGACTCCATTCGACCAGTACCTCGCGCAGCACGGGCGCCTGACGCTCGCCCAGTCGCTGCCCATCCTCCGCGGCGTCGCGCGGGCTGTGGACGCAGCGCACGCCAAGGGGATTCTTCACCGAGATCTCAAACCGGAAAACGTATATCTCGTCTTTGACGAGGACGGCGGCGTCAGCCCGAAGCTGCTCGATTTCGGCCTCGTCAAACTCGTCTCTGAGGCGGGCAGCGGTAGCCACAAGACGAAGACCGGCACGCCGATGGGGACGCCATATTATATGTCCCCCGAGCAGTGTCGCGGCAAAGACGTCGACGGCCGGACGGACGTCTACGCATTCGGGGCGATGATCTTCGAGATCCTCACCGGTGAAGTCCCGTTCAACGGCGACTCCGCGATGGACGTCCTCGTCAAGCAAATGAGCGCCGACCCGCCGAGCGTCACGACGCGCGTCGCGGGCCTGCCCGCGGAGGTCGACGGGGCCTTTCGCCAAATGCTCGCGAAGGACCCGGGCGACAGGCCGCGTACGCTCGGCGAGGCCCTCGAGCTCCTCGCGCGCGCCGTGAACGGTGCGGGTTTCGATGCGGCGGCGCCCAGCCACCCGTCACACGTGAGCGGTGAGACTTCGACGTCGCTCGGCACGGTGCCGACTCTCATTGGCAAGGGGTCGTCGAGCGCAGACGTCATACGCGTCGTGGTTGCCTCAGACGCCAACGTCCGGGCACGGTCAGTGGGCGCGCACACATTTGCGGGGTCCGAAGCGGAGATCTTTACGCCGCGCCGTTCGCGCTCGAAGGTCGTGGCGATCGGCGCGCTGACGGCGATGGTTGCGATGGCTCTGGTCGTTGCGCTCGCCACGAAGCCCGGCTCCGCCCCCCACGAGCCCGCGCGCGGGCTCGTCGATGTCCTCCCGATGCCATCCCCTCAGCCGTCCGCGGGGGTCATCGCAGGGAGCGCGCCTACGACGACGACCTCGGCGGCGGTCTCAAACACCGTCGACGTCCGCGTGGACGCCGTCCCGCCCGGAGCGAAGGTGTTCGTCGACGGGGTGGCGGTCGGGGTCGCGCCCGGCCCCTTCGCGCTGAAAACCGGCGTGCGTGCGAAGGTCACGGTGATGGCGAAAGGGTACAAATCCACGGAGATCACGCTCACGCCGACCGAAGCGGTCCTCGTCCCCGTCGCCCTCGAGAAGCTCGTTTCCCCACCCCCGCTGCATCGCGTATCGAACGACCTCGAAGGCTTCGACAAGAGCCCCGTACAGCCCCACTAACCATGCGACTAAGACCCATCGACATCGCCGCCGCGGTGGCCCTCTTCAGCTGCGCCTCCCTCGACGCGGTCCCAAGCGGAACGTGTGGGAACGGCGTTGTCGACGCGGATGAGGACTGCGACTCGTTTCCGAGCAACTGCGGGACGCCATCGTCGGGCACGGGGGAGTGCCGCCTCCGCTGCCACGCCGACCCGAAGGTGCTTGCCGACCCGAAAGACACGAGCGTCGCCGCGTGCCCGGAGGGTTGGAGTTGCAGCGTCGACGGCTTCTGCCGTGAGCCAACGGGCGCGTTCGAGGCGTCGAGCGAGCCCGTGTCTGCCGGCGTCGCGACGATGGTGGTGGGCGACTTCGACGGCGACGGGCGCGCCGACATCTTAGGGAGCGGCGCGCGCGCAGGCGGCAACGCCGCAAAGGTGCGCGTCCACTACTTCGGCGACAACGCCATCCTTTCGCACGTCACGCCCTTTCTTGCACCGTTCACGCCGCCGTCCGTTTACGACTTCGATGGGGACGGAGTTTCCGACTTCGTCTTTGGCGCGCAGGGAATCGGCATCATGGTCGGGCAGACCGACAGGTCCTTCGCGTCCGTCATTTTTCCAAGCTTCAAGCAAGAAGCGACGATCACGCCGGTACTTGTTCGCGGGACTTCGTTGCCATTGCCTGGAGGGGCCGCCGCAGCGTACCTCATCATGAGCACGGGGTTTCTCGGCTCGGTGGGAGGCGGCCCGGTGGGGCCCGCTCACTATGCTGTGAGCGTTCCCGGCGGCCCGGACAAGCTTCTCGGCCAACCGGCCTGGGGAAGGGTCTTCGACGCTGTGCCCGACTCGACGTGCGGCGAGGTCGTCCTTGCCTTCGATACGCCCCCCACCACTACGATCGTCGTCGCGTCGCCGTGCACGGGCAGCCAGCTCCAGGACGGCTCTCCAAGGTGGTGGCCCGACCACAAGCTTCAGCAGCTCACGCTCAGCGAGCGTGCCGACGGCGGGATCTTGCTCGCCGACTACGACGGCGACTCTCACCTCGACATCATTGTCGGCGCAGCAAGCGGGGTAATCATTTTCCCTAGCGATAAGGGGACGGGCTTCGGGGCGCCCTACTCGGCGACGAAGTCTCCACTCCGAGGCGCAAAGCTCGACGAGATGCCCCTCGCGGCGGCCGATGTTAACGGCGACGGCGCCGTCGATTACATCATCTCGCGCGGGATCGAGATCAGCAAGGTGACCGCACAAGATGCAGGCTCACCGCGGGGGGTGCCCGACTACGCGTACATCCCGGGCGGCGTCTCGCGGTGGTCCAAGGCGATGGTCACGCGGCTCAACGGCGACGCGTATCCCGATATCGTGGCGGCCAGCGCGGACCAGGCGGACCTCGACTTTCTCGCCGGAACCGGCGGCGGCGAGCTCACGCCCTACACAATCTCCACGTCGGGCCCCGTGACGGAGATGGCCGCGGGCGACTTCGATGGCGACCTCGTGCCAGATCTCGCCTTCGTGGAGGCGAGCAGCGCGACGGGCAAGACCGAGGTGGTCATCGCGTACGGAAGGACTTCGGGGCCGCCCGAGACGCCGCGCGCGGTGGGGAGCCTCTCCGGAATCTCGCGCATCGACGCCCTGCCGCGCAGCTTATCCGCCCTCGAGGACCTCGCGATCTTCGCGCAGACCGAGGGCGTGGTGCCGGGTGGTCCGCGGACGTCCGCGCTCGCCGTGCTCCTGGGCTCTGGAGACCGCCAGCCCATCGCGCCGCTGATTTTCTCCGACGCGAACTCACCGAGGCCGCAAACCCCGAACATCACGCGCGAGTGGCAGCCGCAAGCCGTGATAGCAGGCAACTTCCTCGACCAGAATCGAGTGGACCTCGCGGGCTTCGCCCTCGCCTTCCGCTTCAAGGCCGATGACAGCCAGCCGCAGCCACCGCCCTATCCCGCAAGCTTGTGGGTGGCGGACGGCACGACGACCTCCCCGACCGAGTTCGCCCCCGCCAAGGAGCTTCTGAATCTCGATGCGCTCGCCACCAAGTATGGGCGCTCGGAGTCCGTCGTCCTTCTCACGGCAGTGGGGGACATCGACAGGGACGGACTCGCGGACGCAGTCGCCCTCGCGCAAACCAAAGCAGGTTCCATCGACGGGCCCGCCTTTCATGTCCTGATCCGAGGGGCCATCTCGAGCACCGCGGTTGCCGCTGAGCAGGTCGTGGCAGAAAACCAAATAGGCCTCCTCGACGTCGACGCTGACGGCTTCCTCGATGTGGTGCTCGCGGTTGACGCGGGCGAGAAGTCGAAGGTCCTCGTGTTCCTCAACGACGGCCACGGCGCCTTCGTTCGGGAGGCAATCGCGGTCGGTGTGCCGAACGGGGCCGAGCCCGCTCGAGGCTTCGCGCAGGTGACGACGCGGGGCGCACGCGGAGGCGCAGGACGCCACGCCGATCTCGTCGTAGTGACGACCCACCACGCGTACCTCGCGTCTTTCGTCCCGGACTCGATGGCATTTGCCCTCCGCGATCTCGGCGTCGCACTCGGGGACGGGACGGGCGTCGCGGCGGGCGACTTCGACGGGGACGGCGTGGCCGATATTGCCCTCGCGGACCGCGGTGCGATCCGGATCGTTCGCCAGAAGCCGAGGCTCCCGTGATGCGCCCGGCAACGCTTGCGTCGCGCGCTCGCCGGGCAGCGAGCGCTCTTTCCATTGTCTTCGTGTCGGTCGCCACGAACGCACCAGCGAACGCAAAGGAGCCTACTGCCGAGGAGGTCGACCGCGCGCGGACCTTCTTCAACGCCGGCGCCCAGGCCTACTCCGCCGCGCGTTACGCCGATGCCGCGCGATCGTTCGAGCAGGCGTACGAGCTTTCGCCAAGGCCGCAGCTCGCGTTCTCCTTGGCGCAGGCGGAGCGCAAGGAGTTCTTTGCAAGCAGCAATACGACGTATCTCCGCCGCGCGATTCAGCACTACAAGCAATACCTCGAAGAGGTGCCCGCCGGTGGCCGACGCTCGGAAGCCACCGACGCTAAGGCAGACCTCGAAGCGCGCCTAGCGCGGCTCGACCCTCAGCAAGCCACGGTGACGACGCCGGCGGTCGAGAAGCGCAAAGCGCGTGTGACCGTGTATTCCGGCACGCCGGGCGCGCAGGTGTCGTTCGACGGGGCGGCCCCTCAAGAGCTCCCATTTTTCAGCGATCTCGAGCCGGGTAAGCACCGCGTGCGCGTTTTCGCAGAAGGCTACTTCGACGAGGAGCGCGACGTATCGGGCGACAAGGCTGTCGACCAGCCGATCGATCTCCCGCTGAAGGAGCGCCCCAGCGCGCTGACCATTGTCCTCGGCACGACAGCGGACGTTTTTGTCGACGGCCGAATCGTCGCGACGACACCCGCCTTGAGCCCCCTCGACGTCTCCGCGGGCCCCCACGTGATCAGCATTGCAGCCAATGGCAAAAAAGGATTTTCGCAAGAGGTCGTCCTCCCGCGCGGACGGCCCTTCAAGATCGAGCCACGGCTCGAGACGAGCGGCCAGCGCCTCGTCGCGTTCACGCTCCTGGGCGTTGGGGCTGCTTCCGTTGCGAGTGGCGCGTTGTTCGCCGGAGTCGCCCTTGCGCAGGAGGGGCGAGCGAAGAACATTGAAATTGAGCGCGCCCAGGGGAATATCGCGCAAAGTCGCCTCGACGCCTACAACCAGGCGATAGACGCTCGCGACAGGCTCCGCACGACGTCGATCGTCACCTTGTCAGTGGGCGCAGGGCTCGCGCTCGGAGGCGCGGCGCTCTTCGTCATGGACACGCCGAGCGTCTCCCTCGTCCAGCCACGAGCTGTCGAACCCACGCCCATCCCGCGTCCTCTCGACGTCGCGGCGTATCCGATTCTTGGATCGGGTCTGTGGGGCGGCACTGTGACCGGGCGATTTTGAGTTGCCGCGACGAGCAGGGCGACGGCTCGCTTTCGATCCTCGACGTCGCGGGCGCCAAGGTGCGCACGAAGGTCACCGTCGGCGGCAAGCCGAATGGGCTCGTGTTCCGCACGAAGTGACCCTGCGCCTCGAGCGCTCTTTCGCAATCGTCGGCGCGGAAACGAGCGTCGTCCTTCTGGGCGGCGCCGTCGCGCCGTTCGCCGTTGTTCGTCACGGGTTCAGCGCGCGCGACGAGCCCTCGGCGCTCGAGTCAGTGGCGGCGCGCGCGCTTCGTCGATGGAGCATGCTTGATCTCAGCGACAGAAGATTAACAGCACGTTCGACGTTAACCGATCGGCATTGCGTCTAGGGCGGGAAAACGCCTCACTCGCTGCCGCCGGGTGGCTCGCGGCGTGGCGCTGGCTGCAGTCGTCAACGCGCACGACGAACGATGCCCCGCTATCGCGCCTCCTCGAACACGTTCCCCACGTGCCACGGCTGCACGTCGGCGACGCGCACGCGCATCGGCGGGCCTCTCGTTGATCGTGTGGCGGTCGGGCGACGTGAGCGCGGAGTCGACGGCCTGGCCGCCGCTGATGACGACGCCGCTCAGAAGGTGCACGACCTCCCCCGCGGCCTCGGGGATTTCCTTCACGTCACGCGCCAGCGTCATGAGAATGGGTCGGGAAGTGCTCTTCGCGAGATCGCCAAGCTCTTCGAGGAAGCGCTCTCGCTTTACGGCAATGCCAACTACGACGGCCGACGACAGAATGAGTGTGAGGGGGCATCCGTTATTCTTCTCTTCGAGAGATAGGACTAGCGCGCGGAGCATGTGATCGGACATCGTTTCGTAGACGCCCAAGGTCGCCGGGCACTCAAGAGGGGTCGTCCCCTTCCCTGCCCTTTTCTTGGGGCTGAGACGCGTGATCCGCATGACGCGTTGAAGCGTACGATAAAGCGGCATCAGCGTACCCGTGAACGCGGGTAGTCGGCCGAGCGCACGACGCCTAGTCGTGCGACTGGCTTGACTATCGTGCCCCGCGTGATCCGCGCGCTAGGCGGCCGGCGGCGCAGCGACGGTCCGGGGGACGTGATCTGCGCCGGTCGAAGCGCGTGCGCGGGTCGGTCGCAGCGCCCGCAAGAGTCGGAGGCCGTTAAGCGTGACGAGAAGAGTGCTGCCCTCATGACCAACCACGCCCCACGGCAACGAGATCCATCCGAGGAGATCAGATGCGACGAGCGCAACCATCATCGTGACGGCCACCACGAGGTTCTGCTTAATCACGACGAGCGACGCGCGGCCTAAACCGATGGCGTAGGGGATTTTCTCCAAGTCATCGGTCGTGAGGACAACATCCGCCGTTTCCAACGCGACGTCCGTCCCGCTCACGCCCATTGCGACGCCGACGCTCGACGCGGCGAGAGCGGGCGCGTCGTTCACGCCGTCGCCCACCATGGCGACCTGTCCGTATCGTGTCATTAGCTCCTCGACCACGCGCACCTTGTCAGCCGGAAGAAGCCCCGCGTGGATCTCCGCGATGCCGACCTCGCGTCCGATCGCCTCGGCCGTTGCGCGGGTGTCCCCCGTGAGCAGCACGACGTGCTCGACGCCTAGAGCTCGTAGCGCTCGAACGGCCTCCCCGGAGCGCGGGCGAAGAGTGTCGCGTAGCGCGATGAGGCCACGAACGTTGCCGTCTCCCACGAACACCACGGTTTTGCCCTCTGCCTCCAGGGCGAGCTGGCGAGCACGAACGTCGGGCGGGAGAGGAGCAAACAGTGCAGCTTTGCCGATCGACCAGCGCGCGCCCCGCACCTCCGCGTGGGCCCCGACTCCTGGTACGGCTTGCATGTCGGTGGCACGCGGAAGCTCAATGCGGCGCCCTTGTGCCTCGTGCACGACCGCCCTGGCGAGCGGGTGCTCCGACAGGCTCTCGACCGCAGCACCCGACGCCAGCACGGATTCGACGCTCAGGCCGAACGCAACCACGTCCGTCACCGTGGGATGGCCCGACGTGAGCGTGCCCGTCTTGTCGAACGCGACCACGCGGATACGGCCAAGGCTTTCGATGAACGTGCTCCCCTTGAAGAGAATGCCGTTCCGAGCCCCGTTCGACAGTGCGGACAGAAGCGTCGGCATCATTGCCGCCGCGAGCGCGCAGGGCGACGCGACGACGAGGAAAATCATTGCCCGGTAGAGGGCCTCACGGACGGTCCACCAATGCGCGAGCATCGGCACAGCGAAGAGAACGATCGCACCGATGACCACCACCTTCGCGTAGGTGCGCTCGAAGCGCTCGATGAAGAGCTGCGCGGGGGGTCGACGCTCCTGCGCCTCTTTGACGAGCGTGATCATCCTCGCCAGCACGGTCTCTCCCGCGGGTCGCGTCACGGACACGCGCAGTGCGCCGTGACCGTTGATCGTTCCTGCAAAGACCTCGTCGCCGACTCCTTTGTCGACGGCCATCGATTCGCCCGTGATGGACGCCTGGTTCACCGCTGACGCGCCCTCGACCAGGCGTCCATCCGCCGCGATGCGTTCGCCCGGCTTGACGATCACGACGTCACCGACAGCAAGCGTCTCCGCCCGAACGTGCTGCTCTCGACCATCTCGGACGACGAGTGCGTCTTCCGGGTGCAGCGCCATCAACGCTTCGATATCCCGCTTCGTCCGGGCACTGGCGTAGCCCTCAAGCGTTCCACTCAGCGCGAAGATGAAGATAAGCAGTGCCCCATCGAACCAGTATCCAATGACCGCTGCACCAATGGCTGCCACGACCATCAGGAGATCCACGTCGAGCTCACGATCCCGAAGGAGAGTCATCGTGCCTTCGATGGCCTGGCGGTACCCGCCGAGGACGTATCCGACGAGGAAGAGTACCGTCGCGACGTGGGGGCTAAGCCCACCTCGCGACGCAAGCCATCCGGCAACAACGAAGACCGCGCAGAGCACAGTGGTCAGGGCTTCGCCGTTTTTTTCCCACAGCTCGCGAGCAGCGGAGCTCCCGTGACGAGCGGTTATTTCGATGGCCATCACTTCTGGGTCCTTCTTCCACGAGGGCGCGCGCGCTCAGGTGCCGCGCGCCATGGGCGCGTCACTTCATGTAGGCGCGCACGACTTCGATCAATTCTTCAGCGGCGCGGCCCTGCTTCGAGCTCGCGCGAGCGTCGGGGCCGAGCACATGTTCGCGGATGTGATCCTCCATGATTTCGGCCACGAGCCCGTTGAGCGCGCCCCGCGCCGCAGCCAGCGTCGTGAGCGTGTCGAAGCACCCCTTCTCTTCGAGGAGAGCCCGTTCGACGGCCTCAAGTTGACCCTTGATGCGCCGCACGCGACTGACGAGTTTCTTCTTTTCGCGGACGGTGTGCATGGGAACGGATTCATACCCCCCCCTAGTATAAGTGCAAGCCGTGGCGACCTCCGGCTAGCCATAGTGCCGTCCCACCGGTGTTTGCGGTGAGCTGCCGAGGCGGTACGCGCCGAACGACCGCCGCGCGCGGCTCCCAACCGTGCGGGTCGGCATTGTCACGCCGTGCCCTCTCCCGCGCGGCGTTCTATCACTCGCGATGGCGCCCGAGAGAGGATGCTGCGATTGGCAAATAGCTGCTTTCTAGTCCCCGAGTGCGCGACACTTTTAACTATGGCCTATGTCAAGGGCTAACGTCCGCTCCACCTCCCTTTCAAATGGATGCGTCGCGTCATAGAACGTCTCAATTCAACCCGCGAGAAAGGGGACTTCTCGCGCCTTGGGGGAGATGGACCCCATGACGCAGGGAATGCCGAAATCAGCGACGGGCGCGTGTGTGCGCGCGCTTTAAGATGGACGGCACCCACGGTTCGTGCGCCGGCCGCGCCCTGTCACGAATGCCAAAAACGCTACATACCGCACTTCGCGTAGTTGGTATTTCGCCGCGCGCCCATGGCGTACAAACTAAACGTTGTGTGATGTGAGGACTCCGCGAGCGGTCACCCGTCCCTGGAACGTTGGCCGGCTGTGAGGCGCGCAGCGGCGACCGGGCATGCGACCTCCGCGACGCGACCACCGAACCGGCTTCGTTCTCTATTACAAACGATTGTCGCAAGGTCGATTTC
>JANXMC010000207.1 GCA_025354825.1 Myxococcales bacterium | reverse complement strand
TGAAGTGGCATCCGCAAAGTTGCTACTACTACGCGGTTGAGCACGGTGGCTTCCAGGCAGCGCCGGAGCGAACACCGGGGACATATTCGAAGTACAATTCGATCGACGATAAAATCGACGATTTCCATTACCACACGACGTTCACCAAGTTCGGACTCGGCCGCGCAACCTACGACGCCGCGCAGGAAATCCGCTCTGGCGACATCACGCGGGAAGAAGGCGTTGCACTGGTGAAGCGGTACGATGGGGAGTTCCCCGAGCGCTTCGCGGACGAGATCTTTCGATACTTGTCTATTCCCGAGAAGGAGTTCCCGCGAGCGCACAAGGCCTTCGACCAGCCGATCTTCACGCGCGAGTACTATTGGCAGCTCGCCGACAAGTTCCGCTCTCCGCATCTTTGGAAGCAGGAGAACGGCGAGTGGAAGCTGCGACACACCGTCTGGCAGGACGCGCCGTGAGCAACGCATGAAGGTCCTGGTCGTCATCCCCGCGCGCGGCGGCTCGAAGGGGCTTCCGGGCAAGAATTTGCAGCTTGTCGGTGGGATTCCACTCGTGGGCCACGCCGCGCGCGTGGGGCGAGAGTTCCTGCGCCGCACGGGGCTCACGGGCACTGTGCTGCTCGATACCGACAGCGAAGAAATCGCAGCGGAAGGGCGCAGATGGGGCGCGTCTGCGCACTTTCTGCGGCCGGGCTCGCTCGCCGCAGACACAACGCCGATGTCTGACAATGTGCTGTATGCCGCTGAGCGTGTCGGTGACGTCGACGTGGTCGTGCTCCTGCAGCCAACCTCACCGCTGCGGGCCGTCGAAGACGTCCTTGGTTGCTGGAAACTGTTCGACCCGGCGATTGCGCAGAGCGTTGCTGCGGTCGTCGAGAACGAGCACCCCGCAGAGCAGACGTTCCGTATGGACGGCGACGTCCTTTCGTGGGCATGGCCGTCCGCGGTGCCGGATCGCCGGCGGCAGGACCTCCCGCGCGGGTACCGACCGACCGGGTCAGTCTATGTGACCTCGCTGGCGTTGCTGCGCACCGTGAAGAGCTTTCTCGTCCCGGGGAAAACACGCGGGTTTCTCGTGCCGCGCGAGCGCGCGGTCGACATCGACACGGCCGCAGACCTGGCACTTGCCGAGGCGATGCTGACCATGGCGCCGACCAAGCCCTTGATGATCGGCAATCGTGAGATCGGTTCCGGCGGGCCGTGTTTCGTGATTGCCGAAGCGGGCGTGAACCACAACGGCGACGTGGCGCTCGCCCATCGACTCGTCGACGTCGCAGCAGACGCTGGCGCCGACGCGGTGAAGTTTCAGACGTTCGACCCGGACAAGCTCGCGGCGAAGGACGCCGCGATGGCTGCGTATCAAGTTGCGAATATTGGTAAGTCGGATTCCCAGGCGGAGATGCTCCGCAAGTTGGTACTGCCGCGTGACGCCCACGCTGATTTGCAGAAACGGGCAAGCGACCGCGGCATCCTCTTCCTATCGACCCCATTTGACGAGGCGAGCGCCGATTTTCTAGATTCTATCGGCGTACCGGCGTTCAAGGTTCCATCGGGGGAGTTAACCAACCACCCGTTTCTGCGCCACGTGGCAGCGAAGAACAAGCCGATGCTCATGTCGACCGGTATGGCGGACCTCGCGGAGGTCGCCGCTGCGGTCGATGTTGCGCGTGGCGCAGGCGCGCCCGCGATTGCGCTTTTCCATTGCGTTACAAGCTACCCCGCTGCCAATTCCGACGCGAATCTCCGAGCGATGGCGACGATGCGCGCGGCCTTTGGAGCTCCGGTCGGCTGGAGCGATCACACCGAAGGGCTCGGGATTGCGCTAGCGTCTATCGCCGCTGGCGCGCAGATCCTCGAGAAGCATTTCACGCTCGATCGAACGATGCCCGGCCCGGACCACAAGGCGTCACTCGAACCGCACCAGCTCGCGGAACTGATGCGCGCGGTGCGTTCTGTCGAAGCATCGCTCGGAGACGGCATCAAGCGGCCACGCCCCGCCGAGATTCCGCTGATGGCCGCCGCACGAAAAAGTCTGCACGCGGCGCGTGACCTTGCGGCCGGCGAAATGCTCGCCGCCACCGACCTTCTCGCGCTTCGACCGGGAAGCGGGCTGTCGCCAGCACGGCTGGAGGAGGTCGTTGGCCGCCGTCTATTGCGCGCGCTCGTGGCCGGCGCGCGTCTCGACGAGGCAGACCTTGGCTGAGAGGCGGATCGTCGCCGTGGTAACGACGGGACGACAGGATTACGGCATTCTACGCAGCTCAATGCTGGCGATGCGCGACGACCCGCATTTTGATCTGCGGGTGTGGGCGGGCGGAATGCATCTTGATAGTCGCTTTGGTCGAACAATCGATCGCGTGCGAGGCGACGGGTATCGATCCGTCGACGAGATGGCTTACAACATCAGCGGCGACTCCGTCGGGGAGTTCGCGACTGCGCTCACCGCGACGTGTGGTCTTATTCGGACCTCGCGACCGGACGCCATGATGCTGCTTGGAGATCGCACCGAGACACTCGCCGCAGCTACGGCCGCTACGCTCGAGGGCGTGCCGGTCGTGCACCTGCACGGCGGGGAGGAAACCGAAGGCGCCATCGATAATGCGTTACGGCACGCCATTACAAAGCTGAGTCAGCTGCACCTCGTGAGCCACGAGCTTCATGCGAAGCGGGTACGCCAGCTGGGCGAACCTGCCGAGAACGTCGTCGTCGTGGGGGCCGCGGGGCTCGACAACCTCTATCGTGACGATCTCCCAAATAGAGCGGCGCTCGAGGCGCACCTGAAGATCCCGCTTCCGGAGCCGCTCGTGGTGGTCACGGTTCAGCCGACGACGCTCGGCAGCCATCCAGTCGTCGAGGTGTCGGCTGTTGCGACAGCCATGGAGGCTGTGAGCGCGACGTACATCGTAACCTTGCCAAATTCCGATGCGGGCGGGGACAGGATCCGCGAGTTCTGGCTTCGATGGGGCGTGAATCGGCCCAGGGTGTTGGTTGTTGATGCACTCGGTGAGAAGAACTTCTGGGGCGTTCTCAAGCTCGCGTCGGCGGTACTCGGAAATTCTTCGAGCGGCATCTTGGAAGCGCCAGCCGCGGGGTTGCCGGTCGTCAATGTCGGCGACCGTCAGAAGGGCCGGCTTCGCCCCGCCCACGTCATCGACGTACCGTTAGACTCCCGCGCCATCGAAGCCGCACTTCGGCGATCGCTCGAACCCGCGGTCAAGCAACGGCTCGCAACCGAGCCGGCGCTCTACCCGAAGGGCCCTGCCGCGCCGCGTATTGTGAACGCAATCGCGCGGTGGCAAATTCCTTCGCCACCTCGCAAGCGCTTCGCGGACCTGCCGTGAGCTCTATACCTCTCGTCCTTGTCGGCGGCGGGGAGCACGCTCGCGTGGTCGCGGAAGCGGCGCGATCGCGACCGGGCGTGTTCGACCTGCTTGGCTTCGTCGACCCTGCGCCGTGCTACCTCACAGTTCAGCTAGTGGCCATTCCTCGGCTCGGCGGCGACGAAGCTCTGGAGTCGAACGCAGCGCAGGTAATCCTAGGCATTGGCGCGATTGGCATCAATTCTGTCCGCAAGGACCTCGTGGCGCGACTCCCGCGTCGGCAGAGCGGCTGGGCGCGGGTGATCGATGCGCGCGCCTGGGTGTCGCCGAGCGCCTCGATCGGAGAGGGGACCGTTGTGATGGCCGGCGCTATAGTACAGACGGGCGCCAAGGTCGGTGTGCACTGCGTCATTAACAGCGGCGCAGTCGTAGAGCACGACGTTGAGCTGGGAGACTTCGCTCAGGTTGGGCCCGCAGCGGCGATCGGCGGCGGTGCGGTGATCGGCGAGGGTTCCTACGTCGGTCTTGGCGCCCGCGTTAGGGACCACATCAGAATCGGCTCTCGCGTCCTGATTGGGATGGGTGCGGTTGTAGTATCAGACGTACCCGACGGGTTGTGTGTCACGGGAGTTCCCGCGAGGACGAAGTCGAAATGAAGCGCGATCTGAAGTTGCTCACGCTATCCGCGTCCGACTCGCTGAGGCGAGCGATGGAGGTCATCGACCGTGCCGGGGTCGAAGCTGCATTCGTCGTCGATAAGCGAGGGCGGGTGGCTGGGACCCTCACCGATGGCGACGTGCGACGCGCGATTCTCCGCGGCGCGGCGCTCGACAGTCCGTCGGTTGGGAAAGCCATGGAGCGAGCTTTCATTTCCGTCACGCGGGATGTCACACGCGCCGAAGTTCTGGACATCATGCGCGCGCGGAACATATCTCAGATTCCGGTGCTCGATGCCGGCGGCGGCCTTATCGGACTTCACCTTCTCCACGAGCTGATTGGCGCGACCGAGAAGGACAATGTTGCGGTGATTATGGCTGGAGGCCAGGGCGTGCGGCTCCGCCCGCTCACGGAAAACGTTCCTAAGCCGATGCTCACCGTCGCCGGCCGCCCCATCCTCGAGCGACTGGTCCTGCATCTGGTCGGCTATGGTATTCGCGAGATATTCATATCCATCAACTATCTCGGCCACATTATTGAGGATCATTTCGGTGACGGCTCGCGCTTCGGCTGTCGCATCCGATACCTTCGTGAGAAGAAGCCGCTCGGCACCGGCGGCCCGCTCTCATTGCTCCCGAAACTCTCCGCCGCACCCGTATTGGTGCTGAATGGCGACCTTGTGACGCAGGCGAACATCGACGCCATTCTCGAGTTCCACAATGAGGGCGGATTCGTCGCAACGTCATGCCTCAAGCCGTACCAGGTCGAGGTCCCCTTCGGGGTCGCGGAGGTCCGCGGGAAGCGGTTGATCGGTTTCCGCGAGAAGCCGACCGAGCAGATGCTTATCAATGCCGGCATCTATGTTTTCTCGAAACCCGCACTTGCGATGGTTCCGAAGAACGAAGCCTTCCCCATCACGGGCGTGTTTGAGAAATGCCTGGCGAAGAATTTGCTCGTCGGTGCACACGTGGTCGACGGTGAATGGATGGACGTCGGCCGACATGACGAATTGAAGAAGGCGCGGGGGCTTTGAAGCTATGAATTGGAAGGGTACCAAGGTTCTGGTCACTGGCGCGGATGGCTTCCTCGGCAGCCATCTCGTCGAGGCGCTTGTCCGTGAGGGGGCACACGTTCGAGCCTTCTGCGTCTATAACTCGAACGCATCGCGCGGTTGGCTCGACGGAATCGGCGATACGGTCGAACGCGCAATCGACTTTCGACTCGGTGACATCCGCGATGCACGCCTCGTCGAAGAGTCGTGCCGTGACATCGAGGTTGTTTTCCACCTCGCGGCACTCATCGCCATTCCTTACAGCTATCAAGCGCCCGAGTCTTTCGTGGACACGAATGTTCGCGGGACGCTCAACGTTCTCGAGGGCGTGCGCCGTGCGGCGTGTCGACGCCTGGTTCAGACATCGACCAGCGAGGTCTACGGGACGCCCGATTCGCTGCCGATCCGCGAGACGCATCCCTTGCAGGGTCAGTCGCCGTATTCAGCGAGCAAGATTGGCGCGGACAAGATGTGCGAGGCGTACTTCAACTCGTTCGACGTCCCGGTCGTGACCTTGCGTCCCTTCAACACGTACGGTCCGCGGCAGTCCGCGCGCGCCGTGATTCCGACGATTCTCGAGCAGCTGCTTCGCGGAAAGACGAAAATCGAGCTCGGTAGTCTCGACCCGAAGCGCGACCTTACGTACGTGGGCGATACCGTCGCTGGGTTCCTTAAGGCCGGCGAGGTAGCCGGTCTCGAGGGTAAGACCATCCAGCTCGGAACCGGACGCACCGAGTCGATTGCGGATGTCTTCCATGCTGCCTGTCGCGCGGTGGGAGTGAAGGCAGAGGTCGTGCAGAGCGCCCAGCGCGTCCGGCCGTCGAAGAGCGAAGTGATGGTGCTCCAGTCAGATCCGACGCTCGCGGAGAAGCTTCTCGGATGGAGAGCACAAGTCTCGCTTGAGCAGGGGCTCGGCAAGACGGCCGAATGGATGAAGACCGAGATCGCTCGCTATCGCGCGGGGACGTATGCCGTCTGATTTCATCCCGCTCTCGGTTCCGCATCTTGCCGGCAACGAGTGGAGCTACATCAAGGATTGCCTCGACACGGGCTGGGTAAGCTCGGTCGGAAGCTACGTCGACCGCTTCGAGCGCGAGTTCGCGGCAAAGGTCGGAGCGAAAGCTGCCATCGCTTGCGCGAGCGGCACCGCCGCCCTGCACGTGTCACTGCTCGTCGCGGGCGTGAAGCCCGATGATGCGGTCGTGCTCTCGACGCTGACCTTCATTGCTCCGGCAAATACCATCCGCTACGTCAACGCCTGGCCTGTTCTCATCGACGCTGAACCGCGATATCTGCAGATGGACGTTGCAAAGCTCGGTGACTATCTCGAGAACGGCTGTCGATGGGAAGGCAAGGAGCTGCGAGATAGAAAGACCTCTCGACGCGTCTCCGCGATCATTCCGGTACACATTCTCGGTCATCCCTGCGAAATGGATCCAATTCTTGCGCTGGCCGACAGGTACCGACTTGCGGTCATCGAGGACGCTACCGAGTCGCTCGGCAGCCGCTACAAGGGGCGTCCCACGGGAACGATGGGTTCGTTGGGCTGTTTCTCGTTTAACGGAAACAAGATCATCACGACCGGAAGCGGCGGAATGATCGTCACCGACGACCTCGCTCTGGCGAAACACGCGAAGCATCTGACCACGCAGGCCAAGCAAGACGCGCTCGAGTTTGTCCACGACGAAGTCGGATACAATTACCGACTCTCGAACATCTCCGCGGCCTTCGGGGTTGCACAGCTAGAGAAGATCGACGCTTACAAATCCGACAAACGCCGCATCGCTGCGTGTTACGACGCGGCGTTCGAGAGTCTCCCGGGGATTCGCACGCCGGAGATCGCGCCGTGGGCGGACTCGAACGAGTGGCTCTACACGATCCGCATCAATGCAGAAGCTTTCGGCATCGATAGCCGCACGCTGATGCGGCGACTGAAGGACTCGGGGATAGAGACGCGTCCTCTGTGGCAGCCAATGCATCGAAGTCCGGCACACCGGAAAGCGACCGCGTGGAGATGCGAGGAGGCCGACCTGATTAACGACGAGGCCCTCTCCATTCCGTGCTCAGTCGGACTCAAGCCGGAGGAGCAGACGCGCGTTATCGACCTGATTCGCGAGGCGCACAAGTCAGCGCAATGACTGTATGGGGGCCGGAACTGCACGCCGAATCGTGGACTGTACACGGCGTAGTAGCCGTCGCGCATGATGGCCATCGTTCTCCCGCATCCAGCGCCCGTCATCTGGCGTGCAGCTCGAGGTCGTCGGGGCGTCTCGAGGCACCCCGCGCGCCGCCGCCGCCCGCAATGCCTCGCCCGTAACGAGCGCAGCCATTTCGACGGCACGCCGTGCGTAACTATGCGAGATTCTTGGTCCGGCTTTCCGGGAAGAGGGCACCCTCTCTCCTCACGAACGCGGTTCTCTCGGAGCGCCCGTTCTACGCATACGTTCGCAATTCCGCTGCGCCCATCGGCCACGGAATGGTCGTGCGGTCGGCCGCAGCGCCCTTCCAAAAGATCTTCTTCGCATGCGAAAAACGATGATTGAGCAGAATACGAGTTCCCAGCCGGTGACCGGTATGAGCGCCGGCCCCATGCTCGCGATGTCCCGCGGCTCGGGCCGCATCGCCCCGCTCGACGGCATGCGCACGATTGCGATCATTGGCGTGACGTTTATGCACATATGGAGCTTCGGCTGCGACACCCCGGCGCTGTGGTTGCCTCTGCTGCACGTCGACATCAATCGGCTGCTCTCGGCGTTCGGCACGGGGGTCGATCTGTTTTTCGTGATCAGTGGCTTCTGCATGTACCTGATGTACGCGGGGCGATATCCGGAGTTCCACTGGAGAGGCTTCGGGCGCTTTCTCGGCAGCCGTTTCCGGCGCATCGCCCCCACGTTTTACGCCGCGGCGCTCGTCGCGCTAATCATCACGCGGAACGAGGACGGGCGCTCGCTCTTGCGCGACATCGCAACCCACCTGACCTTCACGTATCTCAACGTGCCCGGCGCGAGCCCGCTCGCCGCGCCGTTCTGGTCGCTTGCGACCGAGTGGCAGTTCTATCTGCTCCTTCCGCCGTTCGTGGTCGCGGCGAAGCGTTGGGGGTTCTGGCGTACGCTCGCGGTGGGCGCGGCGCTCTCGTTCCTCGCTAGCGCGCTCGGACCGACCGGAGACCTCGCGGAATACCTTCAGTGGAGCAAACAAATCGCACCGCGCTTCGTCCAGTTCGCTTTCGGCATCGCGCTAGCTCGCTTGCACCGCGACGGCTGGCAGCCGCCAGCTATTGTGCGTGGCGCGCCCGGATTCGCACTGGGCGTTTTCGTGATGTATGTCGGGCGCCTGCTCCATTCGCGAATGGTGCTCGACCGGGTAGGCGCCGGAGCGCCGTGGGTCGGCGCGGTCGGACTCCTGACGCTGACGCTCGGCTACACCTGGATGATTGCCGCAGCGATCTCCTCCGATTCCGTAGTCTCGCGAGCGCTCACCTCGCGGGTCATGACGACGCTTGGGAGGTGGTCGTACAGCTTCTATCTGTGGCACTGGTTTCCGAGCGTCTGGATCGGGCTGTGGGTGCATGCCCACGTGACCGCGGGTGGTTTTGGGCCGTGGATCGCAATGGCGCTGAGCATGGCGGTGGTGACACCTCTCGCGGCGCTGTCGTACCGCTGGTTCGAGGCGCCCTACTTCCAACCGCGTCGGCAGAACTCGGATGTGCCACACGGCGCACCCGCCGCTGCTCGCGGTGGCGACAGTGGGTAGCGGGCGCCGTCCTCAGGCGATCCGCGCGAGCGGGCCGTTAGTCGGCTAGAGAAGCCCAATCGCACGGTGTGCGTCGACCCTTCATCATGTAAGCGCGCGAAGGTCGACCTGCGGCGCAAAGACATACTCGCACGCGCTTAGGTCCGAGTGGATGGCGAATCCGGTGCACGGTTCGAACCGGCGACCCTCGCTGGTCACGCGAAGGATTCCATAGGCACTCTCGTGAAGGATCGCTGCGAGCGCGCCTTGCCGCTGGACTCGCTCGCGGTTGCTCTCTGAGTACGACGGCAGCACCTCGCAGCACACGATTGGCCGTTGGTCGCGAAGGAGCTGACGCATGCTCGTCAGAACCTCAAGCTCGGCCCCTTCAACGTCGATCTTAACGACCCCGACGTCCTGCAACGGGATCTTCTTTTCAATCGTTGCGTAGCTCATCACAGGTACAAATTGCGTATGTTTGACAACCTCCTTCGCGCGAAAAGTTTCGACAATCGAAGCGGCGGAGTCGTGCTCGTCCGAATAGGAGTGGAGCACAAGCAAGTCATCGTGATCAGAGATGCCGACGGGCAACAGTAGGCACGAAGTGAACCTATTGACCTTGATGAGGCGAGCGGTGTACGCGACACAGAAAGGGTTAGGCTCGAAGCCGACGTACTCGCCCTCTGGCACGAGCGCCTTGTATTTGACGAGCGTCTGACCGAGGTTCACGCCGACATCGAGAAACTTCCCCCGTCGAAGCGGGAGCACTCTGCGGAGGACGTTCAGCATCCATGGTTCGGACTCCCGACCGGAGCCGACGCCCTGCACGATGGGGATCTGTACCGGCGTCCCGCCGACGTTCATCGTTTCGACGAGGTTGATGTGCGGGAGCAGACGGAAGCGCCTCAGCACTCGAGGGATCAGGTTATTCATGGCGCTCTTGAAATTGTTCTAGGCATTCGTTTCGACGAGCTCGGTCAGCGCCGTTCGCTGATTTTTTAGGGCTATGCCACCGTTCCGCGCCGACGGGGGCTATCTCGTAGGCACGGGTGATGATCGACGACACTCCAACGGCTGGCGCGCGAGACGGACTTCACCCTTTCGACGTTCTCACATGTCGACGGGCTTGGCGTGGAAATCTGCGAGGGTGGGGCAGCGCCACGACGGTCGTCGTCCTCGGTTTGTAGAGGCCAGGACGGTGGCTCTCCACGACGGCGCGTGTCTCGGCGAACACCGATGCTGCACATTTCGATGAGGTGTGCAAGTCTCGTTTTGAATTCGAGCGTGCCGGCGGCAGCATAGAGCTTGGCGCTGGCGATGTCCTTGCCGAAGGGTCGACGGTCGAAGGCGACGTGCTTGATGTCCATCACGCGCTTTCCGCCGCGCGCGAGGTCACGCATGCGCAATCCGGTCCTGGGGGGGTCTCGGTCGCCGTGCTGACTTTGCCGAAGCATTGTCACCGCTGCGCGACGACCCGTTCCGGCAAACCGACGGCGCGTGCACGAGGTGCCGCTGCCACTACGACACGACCTTAAGAGCTCGGGCACGCCGAGCTGGGAGATGCCAGGCAGACAGGACGGCTCATGAAGATGGCGGCGGCGCTCGCCGCGCGCTGTCTTCTCCTTCGAGATAACTGCCGCTGTCCACAAAATCGGCGCAATTTGACTTTCGCCCATGGGGAAGGCCCGCGAGGTGCAGCTTGCAATAGGGAGCGCTCCTCGGCTGAGACCCAACTCTCGCGCGAGCCTATCCGATCAAAGAGGAGCTTCGTGACGTGCTCCGCGCGCCGTCGGGCGCCGCGCTCGCAATCGGGCTGCGGCGCATACTTCGAAGAACCCAGAGCCGTGCCGTCAGGCCGTCACCCCCCTCCCGCCACTGCACGATATTTTCAACGGACGCTGGAATGAGGCCGTACCACTGGGAACGCATCGCCCAGTCACATGCCACGTAGAAGCCCTGGACAACAAGTGGGAGCCACTCATGGGCAGGGCACGCGGTTATCGAAATTACGCCTGCTTGCTACACAGCTTCCCTTCAGTGTGTGTTAAACCCCATCCGCTCTCGGGGCGGCCTCACCCGATTCCTCGCCATGGCCTTCTGCCCCCTCCGATGCGGATCGCGGGGTGAATCACTCCCATGGAGTCGGCGAAGAGCCTATCGTCCGCGCGTGCATAGTGAACGCTCGTTGCTCCGCCGCGCTTCCAAGAGAGCGAGCGCGCTCGTCGTATCCGCCGCCGTGGCGCTGCCGCTCGTGCTCGTTGCGTGCTTCGCCCGGGGGCTTTCGTCGTGCAAGACCGCGCTCCCTGCAGTTGCCCCGCACGACAGTGCGGACGGAGCAGTCGCGGGCGTCGATGAGTGCGATCTTTGGCTCACGGAACGTTTCGGAGTGTCCCACCCGGACCAAATCGTCGTTTTTCCACCCTGCGCGTTGGCGGGCTCCATCGCGAATGAGCATGGTGTGGTGGTCCCGTCGCAGCGCCTTGCGGACGGCTCGATCGCGCTCCGAACGGACCTCCCCGCGAATGCACATCTCACGTGGCATGTCGTACCACTCCAGGGCGCCCCGACATTCCCAACGCTCTCCATCGTCCGCCGGGGCGACAACGACGAGATCGACAACGGAATCGTGGCGGTCCGCGTGCCACGCGCGGCGACGTCCGGCAGCGCCAAAGCTCGCGCCCCTGTGCAGGGCCTTCGGTACCGCGACGGAACATGGACAGCTCTAGGCCCAAACGTCATGGACCGCCCCGCACTCGACGTCAAAGTCGAACGCCTCGAGGAGGGGCCACTCATCGTCCGCGTGAAGCTCACTTACCGGTATGCGCGCGCGGAGCTGTGGGCGTGGTCGAAGCCGGTCGTCGCCGCGGGTGAGGGGACGTACATCTCCATCGTCGAGGTGCAGGCGGGCCAGCCCTCCATCCTGTTCGAGGAGCAGTCGGACGTAGAGACGGGCTGGTCGCTCGACGTCTACGCCGGCCTGGCGCCCGAGCAGGCGCGCTATCGCGCGCGTAGCGCGAGCTCGGTTGAGCGCGGACGGTTGGCGGACGGAACGCTGTATGCGTGGCCCCGGTCTGTGTCCGAGGACGCGATCGTCGACCTCGACTTCCCCCGTGCGCGGCCTGGAGTCGCCCCTCGCGCGCAGTTTCCGCTCCTCGCGCAGTGGGACCCGTGGCGCATCGACGGCGGGTGGTACTGGATGCTGTACTCCGACGCTCCAAAGGCTCCCAATAACCTCTTTGGGATATTTCCCGGTCGCCCCAGTCGCATCATAGGCCCCGGTGGAAGCGGCGTCGGCATCGTCGCTTCGCAGCTCGAAGACGGGCGGAAGTCCGCAGGCATTCACGTCGGATTCGAGCGCCTGATGCCCACCCAGAAGTTCGTTCCCCTCATTCGCTTCGACTGGGGGATCTTTCTCGGTGAACGGAGCGTCGACCTCGCGCCAGCAACCGTCGAGGTGCAGGCGATTGGCCGCCAAGCCAATTTGCACCGCGGGATGAACGCCGGCGTGCTCGGCCGGATGGAGCCAACATTCCCGGATCCGCCGGATGGATATGGTGCCCTCTTCGTGCCGCGGGGCGCGTGGCAGTCTGTGGCGAACGCGCTGCAATCAGATCCCGGGCGCTCCGCGGCGCTCTTCAAGAAAGACACCTCGCTTTCGGACCTACTGAATCTATGGCGGGCGCCATCGGCGGCGGCCGTTGCGCAAACGTACGATCCGATCGTCAAGTATGCCCGCGACTACGTCGAGACGTTGGTCAACGGGCTGGGGCTCTATCAGAGCCAGAACTACTTCGCGACGGCGAACACGTCGATGTGGTTCCTGTCGCGGATCGATCAGCTCCTCGCAAGCGAGCATTCTACGCCCGAGCAGAAGCGAATGCTCAAGACCGTCGCGCTCTTCCTGGGCACGGCGCTTTGGTCGAACGACGTCGCGCCCTACCAGGGGGGCGTGTCTCTCAATTTGGGCAACGAGAATATGCTATCGATCTGGGGCGCAGCGAGGCAGAGCT
>JANXMC010000194.1 GCA_025354825.1 Myxococcales bacterium | reverse complement strand
GTTGTCCCCGCGCTGCCACCGCCGGTTGTCGAGCCGCCGCCCGTTGTCGATGCGCTGCCACCCGTCGTCGTCGTCGCGCCGCCGTCTGCGCCGGTGCTCGCGCTGTTCGTCGCGTCGTCCCCGCACGCGGTCGCCGCCATCGCGGCCATTGCTGTCATCAGAATGAAGACGTCTGCATGAATTCGTCGTGTCCCGTTCGTCGTCGTAGCCGTCATCGTCGTGCTCATGGGCGCCTCCAAGGGTGTGAACAATGCGCCGAAGCGACGTCTCCACAAGTCTCGAAACACGCCAATTTGGCTATTCGCCGCTCAGGGCACACATCTTTCATAACGGTGGATACATCGAGACGGCGCGCGAGCGACTGCGGCCGACTCGAAGCGGAAATCGGCAAACCGGGCACTGAATGCCGATGAGCCCGCAACGTCGAACTCGCAGACTCGCTACCTCCTAAGGAAATCAAATGAAGACCTCGATCGCCTCTTATTCGATTATCGCCGTGCTCGTTGCTTCGCCCCTCGGCCTCGGCGGGTGCGGCACCTACCGCGTCGTTCGCCGCACGCCCAACGGTGGTGAGGTCGCGCTTCAGGGCACGCCCGAGAAGGCCCACGAGGCGGCCGATGGCTACATGGCTTCGCAATGTCCCAACGGCTACGACATCGTCGAAGAGGGCGAGGCGGTCATCGGCAGCGAGACGCACGCGCAGACGACGCAGGGGCGCAACTCGTGGGGTCGCCCCACCGAGCGCACCAATCAGTCGACGGTCGACAAGAGCGAGTGGCGCATCAAATACCAGTGCAAGGACACGACCGCGAACGGCGTCGCGTCGCGCCCCCACGGTGAGGTCAAAGAGCTCGTGGTCCGCTTCTGACGCCCTCTCGTTTCCGTCCACGCGGCGAAAATCGCGCGCCGACGGGACAGGGTAGGGCCGTGTGCTACACCGCTGTCGTTCGCGAATTCCCCCCGGATTTTCGCGAACGACCGCACCCATGAACGAACCCTTCGCTTCGCCTTTCGCGGCTCGCCCCTCGGCGCACCGCCTCTTTGTTTCTCTTGCTTCGCTCTTCTCTTTTTGCGCCCTCGCGGTCGCAGCGCCGACGCTGGCCTTTGCGAGCGGTTCCACGGCACCTCGCGGCGCCGAAGCCGCGCACTGGCACCGTGTCGACGCCGATGGCGACATCGGCCGCTCGCCTAGCGCACGCGCGGACCACGCGATGGCGTACGACGCCGTTCGGTCGCGCGGTCTCCTCTTCGGGGGCCATCGCGACGGCGCACCGAGCCTTGGCGACACGTGGGAATTCGACGGCGCGACCTGGTGGTCGCCCGCGAGCGCACCGCGCGAGGCCACCACGCCGCCCGCACGCGAAGCGCACGCCCTCGCCTACGACGGCGCCCGCGGACGCGTACTGCTTTTCGGTGGCCGTTCGTGCGATTCCCACGGGCTCTGCACGCCGCTCAACGACGTCTGGCTTCACGACAGCACGGGCTGGCGCGAGCTCGCTACGGTCGCACCGCCTTCACCTCGCTACGGCGTCGCCATGGCGTTCGACGACGAGCGCGGCGTGCTCGTGATGAGCGGCGGCCGAAGCTGCGCGAGCGACGCATGCGCGTTCGACGAGACGTGGGAGCTCGACGGCGATGCGTGGACGCGTCGCTCGACGACGCCCCTTCGCGCCGACGCGCCCCACAACATCGTCGCCGGCGTGGGCGAAGCGCCCGCCCTCGTCTTCCACCCGGCCATGGGCCACGTCGTTGCGTTCGCCGCCGACCCCGTCGGCGTGCGCGCGCCGTTCGTTGCCGCATGGGACGGCGTGGCGTGGGCCGACATGGAAGCCCCCGCATTCACGGCGCCGTCGCTCGCGTCCGTCGTAGCGGTCTACGACACATCGCGCGCACGCATCGTGCTTTTCGGCGATGCGTTGATCGGCGGCGCCGCAGTCTCCCGCGCCGTCGAGTGGGACGGCCTCGCCTGGCCCATTCGCACGCCCGAAAGCCCCGACGCATCGGCCCCCGCGCGCCGCGTCGGCGCTGCGGTGTTCTTCGATATTCTGCGCGGCCGCGCCGTCACCTTCGGCGGGCGCCTGCTCACGACCGACGGCGGAGACGCGCTCCTACGCGACACATGGGAGTACGACGGCGGGCCCGTCGCTCGAAACGACTCGGGCACGAGCCCCGACGCCGATGCAGGCGCAGACGCCGCCGCCACGACGCCTCCCCCCTTCGCCAAAGGGGTCGAGCCCGCCGACTTCGGCTCCGTGACGAAGTCGCCTGTCTGGTTCGGCAACCCCCACGCAGGCGACTGCGGCTGCCGCACGGCGGTAGGGTCCGCGGCGCCGGTATCCAACGCCGCAGCCCCCGTCGCCTTCGCCGCGTTCGCCCTCGCGGGAATCGTCGCTCGTAGGCGCATCGCACGCCGTTCAGGCCGCCGTCGCGACTAACTTTGCCTGTCCGCGGGCCTGCACATCCGCTACGCGAAACCGCATGCGTATCGCCAGGTCCAAGCCGCTCACGACGCTCTCTCTCCTCGGCATCACGGGCGGATTTGCCCTCGCGACCGCGTGCGGCGCCCCCACGACGTCGCCTGCAACGCCCTCGCCCATTTCGTCGTCGTCGTCGGCGCCGTCCGACGCGACGCCGGCCCCGGTCGCGTCCGCGGCGCACGGGAACGATGCCGCGGCGGTATCCGCGCGCTTCGCCGCCGTTCGCGATGCGTTTACGCAGCAGTGGCTCGACAACGCACCCGGCTCTGGCCGCGATCTCGGCATTCACGCATACGACGGAAAGATTTCCGACTACTCGCGCGCCGGCATCGACAAGCGAATGGCCACGATCAAAAAGGCGCGCGCCGAGCTCGCCGCCTTCGACACCGCCGAGCTCTCGCCCGACGAGCGGCTCGATCTCGAAATTGCCAAACAGATGATCGACGTCGCGCTATTCGGCGCGGAGGATCTCGATCAGCCTCGGAAACGGCCGCAGTTTTACGAAGAGCTCTTCAACGTGAGCGCCTACGCGGACCGCGAATACGCCCCCCTCGACGTGCGTACGGCGCGCCTCGTCGAGCACGAAGAAGCCGCCCTCGCAGCGGTGCCGCACATCTACGAAAACCTTACGCCGCCGCTCTCGCGGGTCGTCGCCGAGGTCGCCGCGAAGAACTACGCGGGCTTCGCGAGCTACCTCCGGGGCGACGTGGCCAAGCGCATGGGTAAAGCGGGCGATGCGGCGCTTCAGGCCCGTTTCGCAAAGGCGAATACGGCTCTCGCGAAGGAGGCGCAGAAGTTCTCCACGTGGCTCGCGGCGCAGGTGAAAACGGGCGACGACAGCCACGTCTTGGGGGTTGCAAAGTACACGAAGCTCCTCGCCGTTCAAGAGCGTCTATCGATGCCCCTCGCCGACTTCAAGAAGCTCGGCGAAGAGAACCTTCAGAAGAACAAGAAGGCCTACGAAGAGCTCGAAAAACGTGTGAAGCCGAAGCGACCGAAGGCCTCCGAGCTTCTCGCGTTGGCGTCGAAAACGGTGACCGACGCACGCGCATTCTTGGTCGCGAAGAAGATCCTCACGCTGCCCACGGAAGATACGGCGACGGTAAAAGAGACGCCGCCCTATGCGCGGTGGAATGCGGCAAGCCTCGAAATGAGCGGCCCCTTCGACCCGGCACGCAGCGCGTTCTATTACATCACGCTCCCCGACGCGTCGTGGCCCAAGAAGGAGCAGGAAGACTACGTGCTGACCTTCGGCTCGCTCATCGCGACGACGGTGCACGAGGTGTATCCTGGCCACTTCGTGCAGGGGCGTGTCATCGAGCGCGCGCCGACGAAGCTTCAGAAAATGTCGGGGAGCTATTCGTTCGTCGAAGGGTGGGCGCACTACACCGAAGAGATGATGCTAGACGAAGGGTTCGAAGCCGGCGATCAGACCCATATTGGGCAGTTGGAAGACGCGCTCCTTCGTAATTGCCGATTCGCGGTTTCCCTCGGAATTCATACCGAAGGAATGACCCTCGAGCAGGGGCAGGCGCGCTTCGTCAACGATTGCCACATCGCAAAACCCGCCGCGCGCGAGCAGGCGATCCGCGGAACGTTCGACCCCGGCTATTTCGCATACACCCTCGGAAAGCTAGAAATTATGGCCCTCCGAGACGAAGCGAAGACGAAGCTCGGCCCCGCGTTTTCACTCCAGAAGTTTCACGACGCGCTGCTTTCCCACGGAGCGCCGCCCGTCGCCCTCATCCGCGAACGTGTATTGAAGGATTTGGAGTCGCATTAGCAGCAGCGATGAGGGAGACCGCCTGCGCTGTGCGCGCAAAGTCAACTCTTTGGCGCCGTGGGTATATGGCCCTTGCCAGACCATGTGCACAATTCGGCCATGAGCGGCTCGTCGTTTCGAGCTCGCTCTCTAGGGCTCTCTCGAAGGAAGCGCGGACGTCATGGCCAAATCGGCTGAATCTTCGAACGTGGCGAACCTGAATGCCCACGACCCCGGCTCCGGCTCCGACGTGGGCGCCCTCGAAGGGTGGAGCCTCGAGGCCCCTCACTCGACGACACGGCCCAAGGCGCCGAGCGGCGTGCGCGACATCGGCGCCGATGACGCTTCGTCGCCGGGCTCGAGCCCGATCTCGGTGGTCGCAGAGATCGTCGCCGATTCCTCCCAACGCCGCGCCCACGACGAGAGCGGCGTCGACAACGACGGCTCGGAGCCGCGGTGGATGCGCGACCTCCGTTCGTTCGTCAGCGCGAAGCGCGCGGCAATCGGAGCGGACGACGTCGAGGCCCGCGCAGACGCGCCGCTCGCGCGCGAATCGTTCCGCCGCATCGGCGCGCCCGTCTTCAGCCGGCCCGCCGGGCTCCGCCTATTCTCGCGCACCACGCGGCGAATGGACGCAAGCATCCCGCGCCTTCGCATCTATACCGACGACGCGTTCTCCATCGGCGGTCGTCTTAGACTCGACGTCTACGTCGAAGGGCGCACCTACAAGATTAACGTCGAGGTCGCCTGGCTCGATCCGCTCC
>JANXMC010000181.1 GCA_025354825.1 Myxococcales bacterium | reverse complement strand
CCGTCGTTGCCGCGTCCGTCGAAGAACGCGCGCCACATCTCAGGGACCGCCGTGGGGTTCTGACGATAGCGAGCGTGAAGATCTTCAACGTAGCCAGCGTTGATGCCGAATTCGCCAAACATGGGTCCCGGGGAGTTAGTGCTTGCAGGCCAATTTGGCCAGCAGGATTCCTCCGCTTGGAGCGTGGGGAAACGGCGCTCAGCGTAGAACGAAACTCTGCGGCTGGGGGACGGATCGCGCGTGTTTTCTTGGCAATCGCAAGCCGCGCGAAGGTGTGCCGCGCGCGCGTCACACGTCGTGAGACACGTCGTCGCGCGTCGGCTGCGGGCTCTCGCGCGCATCGCTCGCCCTACCCGCACCCGAGTGCTCACGTGAAGCATCGGATACGGGTGAAGCGTTGGGCGTGGCGTTCACGAGACCGCGCATCGTCGTGCCTACGTGCACGAGGGCGAGGCTCTCGTCCTCGAAGGTTTCGCCCGCGTTCGTCACGTTGCGCAGCGCGGCGTCGTCGAGCCCCACGCGCGCCGCGCGGGCGGCGTCGACGGCCGTGTATGCCCTTGCCAGCGCGGCGACATGCTCGCGAATGCGCGTGTCGACCATCTCAATGACGGGGTGCGTCGTGCTGCCGCTCGCGCGCGAGGCCGAGGCTGCCGTCGTGCCGCTACGCTCGAGGCGGTGGCGCGCCTCCGCGAGACGCACGAGCGCGCGCCACGTCGTGTGCACGCCTCGTGCGGTCGCGCCGTCGAGCAGGATTTCGTGCGCCGTGCGACGGAGATCGGCGCCAACCCGAAGCGCCGAGCGCGACGGCTCGCCGACGCCCGATGCGATGCCGTCGAGCGTGTGGGCGGTCGCGTCGTCGGCGTCGACCATCATCGGCAACGACGAGAGCACCGCGGCGACCACGACGGCGACGATCCGGACCGCCGGTGGGATGCCGGGGTTCGCGTAGGCGACGACGATCACTCCGGCGAGGGCGCCCGTCGTGAGGGCCGCGCCAAGGTGCACGAGGCGCGCAAGCGGCGAACGAATGCGCGCCGTCCGCTCGGCGTAGGCGAGGCCGAAGAGCACCCCGCCCGCCGCAGCGGCCGACGACGGCGCGAGGACCGCGCTCGCGAACCCCGCCGTTGCGCCGGAAGCGATCGCAAGCGCCGGAAAGCCACCGCTTGCGGCGCACGCGACGCCGATGGCGAGCGAAACGAGGACGAGCGCGCCCGGCACGGGGCCGAGGCGAAGTGCTTCGGGCGTGAGGCCGAAGCCGAGCGCGAGCGCGAGAGCAGATGCAGCGATGAGCGCGAGCTTCGTCATGGGCTCAGTACGCGAGGAGCGAAAGGTGCGAGCTGTCCTTCTCGGCCGAGCGCTTCGCCGCGACCTTGCCCGCGGTGCTCGCCGGCGGCGCCGCTGCGAAGGCCGACCTCGTCGATCCGTAGCTCGCGGCTTGGCTCGCGAGCGCCGTCGCCATCGCCGCCGGGGCAATCGCCTGCGCCGCACGCAGCGCCGTCACGTTCTGCCCAATCAGGTCGTCGGCCTTCTTCGTGTCGCCGTGGGCATACGCCTCCGCGGCTTCGAGCTGCCGCTCCGACGCCGTCACGCTCGTCCACGATGCGACGACGCTCGTGTCTTGCGTCCGCTCGACCGCCGCCGTGTCGTTCGTCGCCACCACCGTCAGCTCCGGCGCGTTCGCCGTGGCGGCCGCACCGCCGACCCGCACCCAGGTCGCCTGCGCTGTCAGCGCGCGCGTTTCGCCCGGCTCGAGGCTCGTCGCGAGCTCCATCACGACGCGTCGCTCGTCGCCTGCGAAGAGCGACCCGATCTTC
The DNA here is from genome assembly GCA_025354825.1 of Myxococcales bacterium. Classification (GTDB taxonomy): domain Bacteria; phylum Myxococcota_A; class Polyangia; order Polyangiales; family Polyangiaceae; genus JANXMC01. Next base: position 1,259 of record JANXMC010000181.1, on the reverse strand, counting down.
AGCTCGACCTGGTCGCTCGTGGTGAGCCGAACGTCGGCGCCGCTCGCCCGGACGAAGCGGACGTTCGCGGGCAGCGTCACCCGCACCGTCGCATTTTCGATCGTCGTGGCCGCCGTCTCGACGAGCTCGCGGCGCAGGAACATCGCGAGCGCCGCGCCGTCGCGTACGAAGCCGAAGTTGCCTTGGCCGACGCGCGCGATGCTCCCCATGTACGACTCGTCGAAGTCGAGGCCGATGCCGAGGGACGAAATCGTCACGCCACGAGATGCGCTCGTCTTCGCGAGCCGCTCGGCCTCTGCACGCGTCCCGTCGAGGCCGTCGCTCACGAGCACCACGCGGCGAACGCGCCCGACGGCCGCTTCGTCGAGCGTCGCCATTCCCGCCTCGAGGCCGCGCGGAATCGCCGTGCCACCGCCGGCTTCGAGCCTGCTAATTTTACCGAGGAGCGAGCCGCGTACTTCGCCCACGCGGGCGAGCGTTTGAATCGTCTCGCTCGTGTCCGAGTACCTCACGACCGCGATTTGATCGTCGTCGCGCATCTCGCGTACGAGGCGGGCGATCGAGTCCTTCGCCTGATCCATTTTTTCACCCGACATCGACCCGGACGTGTCGATCACGACCGCGATCGAAAGCGGCGCGCGCGTCTCGGCGTGCTCGGCTTTGTCGGCAATCAAATGCACGTCGGCATAGAGCGCGTGGTTCTGCCCACCGTTCACGTTTCGGTGACTGAGGGCGATGGTGCCGTGGGCGCCCGGCGCGGCGAACGTGACGCTGTTGCCGCCTCCCACATGCGCGATCGCCCCCGGCGACGGCACCACAGGGCGCGCGCTGGCGGAGCTTCGAAAGAGGACGAGGCCCCCCGCGGCGAGGACGATGGCGCTCGCGGCAACGCCGCGTCGGATGCGCTCGGTGCGCATCCACGTTCCGATGGACATGGCTTCCTCCGTAATCCGTGTCGTAATTGGCAATCCGCGCACGCCGCGGGCCGCAGAGCGTCGCCCGTTCGTGGTCGCCATGGGACGCGCCAGATCTCGAAACGGTTTGCGCGACTCGCACCGGCCGCGAAAAAAGAGCCGCGCCTCGACGAAAAACCGGCTGTGTCAGTAATTGGACCACACTGTAAGTGTCGACGTAGGTTGCTCGTCGGAGGCTTTCCCATGAGCGCATTCCTCGTCCGAGCAAATCAGCGTCACGCGTTTCGAAGGGCCCTGCGCATCGAGTGCCAAGTCGTGCGCGAGCGCGACTTCAAGCTCGTGGGG
>JANXMC010000091.1 GCA_025354825.1 Myxococcales bacterium | reverse complement strand
GCCGCTGCCCGCCGCGAACATCGTGGTCGTCACGCGGGCCGACGGCAGCGGCACGTCTGCGGCGTTCACCGAGTACCTCGCCCATGCGAGCCCCGAGTTCCGCGCCAAGGTCGGCACAGGGCTCACCGTGAGCTTTCCCGTGGGCGTCGGGGCCATTGGCAACGCAGGCGTGACGAGCCAAGTGAAGAGCACACCGTTCGCGCTCGGCTACGTCGAGATGTCGTTTGCGACGCAGGCGAAGGTCTCCGTCGCCACGCTGCGCGCGGGGAACGGCGCGTGGGTCGAGCCCAGCGTCACCTCGGTGAGCGCCGCCGCCTCGTCGATGACGGCCCGCGGCATCCCCGACGATCTACGCATGTCTCTCGTCGACGCGCCGGGCGACGGCGCCTACCCGATCGCGGCGCTGTCCTACGCAGTCGTGGGCGAGGCGCAGCCCGACGCGGCCAAGGGGCGAGCGCTCGCGCGGTTCCTCGCGTGGGTGCTGCGCGACGGCCAGAAAACGGCCCCCGCCCTCGGCTACGCGAGCCTGCCCGCGCCGCTGTTGACGAAGGCCCGCGAGCGCCTCGCGTCGTTGACTGCTCTGCGTTGGGAAAGCGGTCACGAAGGCCGCTAGAGTCCCCCCGCGATGGCGACCGCATCTTCCAACGACGACCCCGCCGCGCCCGGCGCGGAGGCGGCGCCGCGCTTCGACCGCGAGGTGAACGTCGGCGACATTGTCTTTCGTGCAGTCACCGCGTTCGCCGGCGTCCTCGTGATCCTCGCGCTCGCGCTCGTAGTGGTCGACCTCGGCGCCGCCTCGGGCCGCACGCTCGTGCGCGACGGCGCATCGTTCCTCGGCGCGCGAGCTTGGGACCCCGTTCACGGCCTCTTCGGCGCCCTCCCTTTTCTCTACGGCAGCGTCGTGACCTCGATTGCCGCGGTCGTCGGCGCCGTCCCCATCGCCTTCGGCATTGCCGTCTACCTCACCGAGTACGCGCCGCTCTGGCTCCGCGGCCCCTTAGGCTTTCTCGTCGAGCTTCTCGCCGCAGTGCCGAGCGTCGTTTACGGCTTCTGGGGTGTGCTGGTTCTCGTGCCGTGGCTCCGCACGACGGGCGAGCCCGCGCTCGCGTCCGCGTTGGGCTTTTTGCCTATTTTTCAAGGACCTCCCGTGGGAAACGGGATGCTCGCGGCGGTCCTCATCATCGGCCTCATGGTGCTTCCGACGATCTCCTCGGTGAGCCGCGAAGTTCTCTCCGCCGTGCCGCTCGCGTTGCGTGAGGGTGCCCAAGCGCTCGGCGCCACGCGCTCCGAGATGCTCCGCGCCGTCGTGTTCCCCTACGCGCGCTCGGGCCTCGCAGGCGCGGTGCTCCTCGGCACCGGCCGCGCCCTCGGCGAGACGATGGCGGTCACGATGGTCATCGGCAACCGCCCGACCATCGCGGCGTCGGCCTTTGCGCCCGCCTCGACGATGGCGACGGTCATCGCCAACCAGTACGACGAAGCTTCGGGCGCGCACCTCGAAGCGCTGGCGACGCTCGGCCTTCTTCTTCTCGCGCTCACGGTGGCTCTCAACGTCGCCGCACGCCTCCTCGCGGTGCGCACCCGCACTGCGGGCAGCGCGCTCCCCCCTCGCGCGCCACGGGCGAGCCTTCTGCCGTGAGCCCCTACGCCCGCCGCCTTTTCAAAGATCGCCTCGTCGCGGCCGCGTGCCTCGGGGCGGCGCTCCTCGCCGTGGCGCCTCTCGTCGCCGTCCTCGGGCACATCGCCGTCCAAGGCGTTTCAGGAATGAGCCTCGCCCTCGTCGCAGACGTCGCGCGACCCGACGCGATCGACGGCGGTGCGGCCACCGGCGGCCTCGCCCACGCGTTCGCCGGCACGGGGCTCATCGTCGGCATCGCGTGCCTTCTCGGCGTCCCCCTCGGCGTCGCTGCCGGCGTCTATCTCGCCGAGCTCGGCGACGGCCGCCTCGGGCAGGCCGTGCGCTTCAGCGCCGACGTCCTCGCGGGCGTGCCGTCGATCCTCATCGGCGTCACCGTCTACGCCCTCGTCGTGATTCCCATGCGCGGTCCGTCGGCGCTCGCAGGCGGCATCGCCCTCGGCATCATGATGCTCCCCACCGTCGCGCGCACGACCGAAGCCCTCTTGCGCCTCGTGCCCGATTCGCTGCGCGAGGCCTCGCTCGCCCTCGGCATGCCGAAGTGGCGCGCCGTCGCGCGCGTCGTCCTCCGCACGGCCGCGCCCGGCGTCGCGACGGGCGTTCTCGTCGCGATCGCGCGCGTGGCTGGCGAGACGGCGGCGCTGTTGTTCACGGCCGGCGACAGCAACGCGATGCCCGAAAGCCTCACGGAGCCGACGGCTTCGGTCACGGTGAAGATCTACGAATACGCCCTCTCGCCGTCGCCTGTGCGGCACGCCCAGGCGTGGGCCGCGGCGCTCGTGCTCGTTGCGGTCATCTTGCTTCTCAACATCACCGCGCGTGCGATCGTGCGCCCCCGAGCCTCGCGCTAATGCCTCCTCTCGACCGCTCCCCCTCGCCTGACGGCGCAAGCCCGACGTCTGTGAACGAGCCGCGCGACGACGCTCGCGGCAACGACGCGCCAAAGATGCGCGCCGAAGGCCTACGCGCGTTCTTCGGCACGACCGAAATTCTCAAGGGCGTCTCCCTCGACCTCGCGCGGCGGCAGGTGACCTCCGTCATCGGCCCGTCGGGCTGCGGCAAGTCGACCCTCGTGCGTTGCCTCAATCGCATGCACGAAGTCGTCGCGGGCGCCTCGGTGCGCGGGCGCGTGACGCTCGACGGCCGCGACATCTACGCGCGCGACGTCGACCCGGTGCTCGTGCGTCGCCGCGTGGGCATGGTCTTCCAGCGCCCCAATCCGTTCCCGACGATGTCGGTGCGCGAAAACGTGCTCGCGGGTCTTCGCATCAACGGGCTCCCCATCGACGACCCCGAGGCGCTGGTCGAAAAGTGCCTTCGCAACGTGTTTCTCTGGGACGAAGTGAAAGACGCCCTCGCTCGCCTCGGAGGCACGCTCTCGACCGGGCAGCAGCAGCGCCTCTGCATCGCGCGGTGCATCGCCCTCGAGCCCGAGGTGATCTTGATGGACGAACCGTGCTCGGCGCTCGATCCGGTGGCGACGGCGAAAATCGAAGAGCTCATCCAAGAGCTGTCCGAACGGTTCACGATCGCGATCGTCACGCACAGCATGCAGCAAGCTGCACGCGTGTCGGATTTCACAGCGTTCATCTACCAGGGCGAGCTCGTCGAGCTGGCGACGACGGACGACCTTTTCACGAATCCGAAGAACCGACGCACCGAGGATTACATCACCGGCCGCTTCGGGTGAGGCCGCGCTATCGTTTCGTGCTGTGACGCGCCTCCATACCGCCCGCGAATACGAAGGAGAGCTTCGAAAGCTCCGCGAGCTTTTGCTTCTCATGGGAGCAAAGGTCGAAGAAATCGTCGAGAACAGCATGAAGGCGCTGGTCGAGCGCGACAGCGATCTCGCCCGCCGGATGATGGACTACGACCGGCAGATCAACCGCCTCGAGATGGAGGTCGACGACCTGTGCCTGCGCATCCTCGCGCGACGCCAGCCGGTCGCGTCCGACCTTCGCTTCATCACGACGGCCCTCAAGCTGGTGACGGATCTCGAACGCATCGGCGATCTCGGCGTGAACATCTGCGAGCGGGTGGTGGAGCTCAATACGGAAGCGCCGCTGCGCCCGTATGCCGATATCCCGAAGATGGCAGAGACCGTTCTCGGAATGGTGCGCGAGGCGCTCGACGCCTTCGTCGCCGACGATCCGGATCGCGCGCAGCAGGTCATCGGCCGCGATCGCGTGGTGGACGCGTATTACACGCAGCTCTTTCGCGAGCTGCTCACCTATATGATGGAAAACCCGCGGAACATTTTCCGCGCGACACGCATTCAGTCGATTGCCAAATATCTCGAACGCATTGGCGACCACGCGACGAACCTCGCGGAGATGGTCGTCTTCATGGTGCGCGGGAAGGACATCCGACACCCCTGGAGCCTCGACGAAGCGCGCCCCGCGACGCGACCGCGCACGGTGCTCTTTTTGTGCGTCGACAACGCCGCCCGCAGTCAAATGGCCGAAGCGCTCGCGCGCACCGTGCTCGTGCCGTCGACGCAAATCGTGAGCGCCGGCACACAGCCCGCGTCAGACGTCGACCCGATGGTGGCGCGCGTTCTGCGCGAGGTGAACGTCGAGGTCGTGAGCCCGAAGCCGAAGCCGCTCGAGTCGATCCCGCTCGACGGCGTCGACATCGTCGTAACCTTCGGCCCCGACGAGCTGTTCGCCAGCATGCGCCCCGAGCAACGCGTCGAGCGCTGGGACATCGTCGACCCGCAAACGGTCAACGGCTCCGAAGCGACGCGCCTCACGGCCTTCCGCGCCGCCCGAGATGCGATTCGCGCGCGGCTCGAGGAGATGGCTTCGCGCTGACGCGCACCCACCCGCCTGCTGCGGTCTCCTTGGCGTCGGTCGCCATCGCTCAACGACCAGGAAGGTCGCTTCGCTCAGGCTCCCTATCCAAGGAGCCCTCGCGACGGCGGGTGAGCGCGCTCGACGCTAGTCGAGCTCAGAAACCGACTTGGAAGCCCAATTCGGGAGAGAACACCGGCAGCAAGCCCGCGCCGCCGAGGGCGAAGTCGAACTTCGGCGCGAGGGTCAAGGCCAAGCGCTGTGAGAACGTGTAGCGGATGCCAGCGCCGACCGAGATGAACCCCGGCCCGCCGATGGCCCACGCCTGCACGGTCTTCTTCTTGTCTGCGCTGCCGTCGGTCTGTGTCTCGTAGACGTTCACGTCGAGCTTCGCGTCGTGCTCCGTCACGCCACCGCCGAGGAACGCCATGAGGCGAATCCCATCGTGGGCGATGGGGTCTTTGCCGAAGACGTACGTGCCGCGCGCTTCGAGGTGGAGCGGCGCGAACGCCTTCCCCTCGTCTTTGGCAGCCTGCCCCGAGTACGTGTTGGCCACGAAGCCGACACGCGCGCCGAGCATGATGTTCGTCGTCACGGCGTAGTCGACAGATAGGTTGATCCGCAGGTTGCCGGGCGCGACGCCGCCGGAAATCGTGTCGAGCTTCCCCTGCACGATGGCGGTGTTCTGCGCGCCGTTGCCCGTGCGGAGCGGGTAGTCGCCGCCGTCAGCGGTGCAGTAGTAGCCGGCCGTGTTGACGGGCGCGGTGGTCTTGGGATCGAGCTTGCAGACGTCCGACGCCGAGCCGAGGAAGACGAGGTCGTAGCTAAGGCTCACGCCCACCCAGAAGCGGCGGAACTTCTTCGTGCTGCCAGAGCACTTCCCCGCTTTGCACGTGTCGCTGCGGCACTCGCTGCTCTCTTCGCAGTCTTCGCCGTCGGACTTCTTCGACGCGTCGTCGTCCGTCGTCGCGGCAGCCTCGGGCGGCGGCGCCTTCTTGCAGCCCGGGAAGTTGGGCGGGCAGTCCGTCGCAGCGCCGGGGTCGGCGCACTGCGTGGGGGCCGACACGCCCGGAAGGTGCGGCGCGTCGCCATTGAGCTGCGCGACGATCTTCACGCGGTACGGGTTGTTGCGATCACCCGACGTGGCGACCGGATCGTTCGCCGCGTTGAACCCTTGCAGGTAGTACGTGACGTCGCCCTGCTGCACGTCGAGGCACGGGAGGAGGCCGCCGTAGCCCTTCTCGTGCTTCTTCAGCTCGACGGTCTTCCAGTCGGGCATTCCGAAGCCCTTGTACTTTGCAACGACGCGAACGACCTCTTCAGAGCCGCCGTACTCGGCGTAGATCGGAAGGGGCGTGCGAACGAGCTGCTCGGAGATCGCCGTGTGCGTGAAGTCGCCGGTGGGTGCCTCCGTGTTCTTCGAACCGCCGCCTCCGCCGCCTCCGCCACGACCGCCACCGGTCGCCTGCCTGCGCGCGTCCTCCCAGATCTTCTCGAGCTCCTTCGTCTTCACGTCGGGGTCGAGCTCCATCCGGGGTTCGAGCTTGAGAGCCTCGACCCAGTTGGCCATCCCCTTGTCCTTGTCGATCTGGCCACCAATTTGGACGACGCCGAGATCGCGACGGAGCTCGGCGCGCATCATCGCGGAGCACTTGTCGTTGCCGCACTTCGTGATGGCCGTGGAGAGCTTCTCTTGGGCCTTCTCGAAGTCGGTGGCGAGGTAGTCCTCCTGCATCGCCTTCTTCTGCAGGCCGCGAGCTTGCCCCTCGACCGCCTTGTTTTGGGCGTACGCAGGGCTCACGAGGAAGAGCACGCAGAGAATCGAAGTAGCGAGAAAGGCAGAAGGTCGCAGCGCGAGACTCTTCACGTCGTTGTCTCCCGTGGTGGGGCAAAAATTTTGCCTTTGCCCTTTACCCCGAAAGGTCCCGACCTCGCCACACCTCTGCACGCGCGATCCGAGTCGAGACTCCGAAGAGAGATCTCGTGGCAACGCACGGCGCGCGCGAGGCTCCGATCGCTCTTGCGTGCGTGCGGCGTCGCCGCAGCGTGCTGCGTTACGGCGCTTGGCCTTCGGTCCGAATGAACTGAACGCGGCGGTTCAACGCGCGGTTCGCGTCGGTGTTGTTCGGCAAGAGCGGCTGCGTCTGGCCGAACCCCTTCGACGTAAGCCGAGGCGATTCGACGCCGTGATCGACGAGGTACTTCTTCACCGCGTCCGCGCGCGACTGCGAGAGCTTCTGGTTGTAGGCCGCGTTGCCGATGTTGTCGGTGTGCCCTTGCACTTCGATCGTCATCTTCGGATACACGCGCAGCACGTCGCGGACGGCGTCGAGGATCATGAAGCTTTGCTTCTTGATGACGGCCTTGTTGAACTCGAACTGAATCTGCTGCGTGATCCGGATCTCTTTCGCCGTGACGATGACGGGCGAATCCTTCTTCGGGCAGCCAGGCCTGTCGCCACCGGGGAGGCCCGCGGCGTTCGGGCAGAAGTCGTCGACGTCGGCCACCGTGTCGCCGTCGTTGTCCGGATCGGGGCAGCCGTCTGTGTCTTCGAAGCCGTCGAGATCTTCGGGCTGCGACGGGCACTTGTCGGCCACGTCGGGGATGCCATCGGCGTCGTTGTCCGGATCGGGGCAGCCGTCGTCGTCGAGGTAGCCGTCGTTGTCCTCGGGCTCGAGGAGGCAGTGATCGACCGAGTCGGGGACGCGATCGCCGTCGGTGTCGGGATCGTCGGGGCAGCCGTCGTCGTCCTGGTAGCCGTTGTAGTTCTCGGGCTCGTCCGGGCACT
>JANXMC010000086.1 GCA_025354825.1 Myxococcales bacterium | reverse complement strand
CGAAGGAGCGCGACGAGCGCGGCGGCTCACCGTCGGCCGGTGGCCGCACGCTCTTCAGCCGGCTTTGGCTCGACGCCCGGAGCGCCGCGAACTGGCCGTCGCCGAGCGCACGGCGGTGGGCGGCGACGACAAGCGCCGTGGCCCGCGCGCGGAGCGGCTGCGCTATCCCCGCGGTACCGAAGAACGAAGAAATCTCTTCTGCGAAGAGCTGCGTATCTTCGAATGCGCAACTTCGGAATCGACGCTGATGCCCATCGTCGACGACCAGCCTTCGCATTTGCTCGGTGCGCGCGTGCCGCTCGATGAAGAGGGTCCCCGTATCGGAAAACGTGTGGCGCTCGAAGGCCGTGAACGGCAGGGGCATATGCGCTGTTGCCGCAGGTTGGTCGTAAGGCTGAAACCCCCGCGCCAGTACGTTTTGGCTGTAAAAGCCGCACCAGAACGTGACCGTCGCGGCGCTGGTCACGAACGCGCTCTGCGCCCCGGCGTGCGAGAGCTCGGCGCCGCAGTGGAGGGTCAAACACAACACCGAGCTCACGTAGGGCTTCACGCGACTCTCTACGAAAATACCTGGTTGCGAGACTACTTGGTCGTCAACGCACAACATCGCTTTCCTCCGAAAGTCGCATGTCCGCAGTGTTTCGCGGGCCCCACTTCTCGAATCGCATTTGCGAGAACGCTCGAACGCGATTCCCGGTTTCGACGCCCGCCCTAGTCACTCAAGTCCGCGAGCGGTGCAAGCCTGATTAATCCCCACAGGTTCCTCACAGAAATCCCCAGCCCAATTCGTCGAGAATTGCCCTTAGCGCGATATCCTGCGATGTCGGTGCGAGTCGTCTTTCGCCTCGCGCCGACGCGTCGTCGCGGCTGCGAGATACCCCCCCCCGTGACCTCGCTGTCATGGGGCATGGAGGGACCGGCCCGCGTCGCGCTTTCGGCTTGCTTTTCCCATGGAAAACGCGGGTCTGCTGCGCACGCGGCTGCGCACTCTGCGTAGGGCTCGGGCGGCTCGGCGAGGCGATGCCGAGGGCCCTCGGTGCAACGCCGCGACATCGTGCACGTTAGCCCCGTGGCGTTATGCCAACTTCTCTTCGCACTGTTCTAAAGGTCGCGCAGAGCGCGGTATTGACTAAGCTCTCCAAAGCCAATCGGTATCGGACGTGGATAAGCAGATCGGCGTCGTGGGCGATGCCTTGCTCGGCCAGGGCGAGCGCCTAACGGTCGAAACGCCCTAACCGTCTCTTTTTCGGTCTCGGATTGGGACTCGGACTCGGACTCAACGCCATTCAACGCAGGAGAGCTTCACATGTCGAAACGTAGTGGCTTCAATATCCTTCCCGCCCTCGTCGCTGCGAGCGCCATTGGCCTCGTCGCCTTCTCCGGTGGCTGCAGCTCCGACCCGAGCACCGGCGGCGCGCCCGCATCGTGCACCGGGCTCGACACGACCACGCAGGTCGGCGCAACCATCTCTGCGTTCGGCACCGCCGCCGGCAAGCTCCAGGCGAAGGCCGCCGCCGTCGAGGCGAAGTGGCTCGCAGTCTGTAACGGCATCAACAAAGATGCGGGCGCCGACTTCTCGAAGACGACGGCGGCCGAGGCCTGCGCCATCACCAACGCGCGCGTGAAGTCGGCCCTCGACAAGGGTGTCACCGTGTCGATCGACATCCAGTCCGACTGCCACGCCGACATCAAGGCCCAAGCCAACTGCCAGGCGGCGTGCAAGGTCGACGCGAGCTGCGACGTCGCGCTCAAGTGCGAGGGCGGCAAGCTCGAGGTCGCGTGCAACGGTAAGTGCGACGCGCAGTGCGACATCCAGGCGCCCGAGGCGACGTGCACGGGCAAGTGCGAAGGCGAGTGCAAGTCGGATATCGCCGTCGCGTGCGCGGCGCAGTGCACAGGCAGCTGCTCCGATATCAAGTGGAGCGGCACGTGCGACGCGGGCTGCACCGCCGAGTTCAGCGGAAGCTGCGGCGGTAACTGCGATGGGAAGTGCGACGGCGCCACGTCGACGGGCGCCGCGTGCAAAGGCAAGTGCGAAGGCTCCTGCTCCGCCAAGGCGAGCGGCTCGTGCTCCGCGAAGTGCACGGGCAGCTTCACGGGTGGCTGCAAGGCCGACTGCACCGGCTCCTGCTCGGCGAGCGGCGGCGTGACGTGCAACGGCAAGTGCTCGGGGACGTGCAGCTACGCGCCCGGCAAGGTCGACTGCACCGGCTCGTGCCACGGCTCGTGCGCGGTCACGACGGCGCCCCCCACGTGCACGGGCAAGCTCGATTGTAAGGCCAGCGCGGATTGCTACGGCTCGTGCAACGCCTCGGCGAGCGCCGACGTCTCGTGCACGGCCACTGCGGCTCTCGCCGTCGTCGGCGATGCGGATCTCTACAACGCGATCAACGCGCACCTCGGCGACTTGAAGGACGCCTTCGCGCTCACGTTCGCCCTCAAGGATTCGATCGCGGACATCGCGGCCAAGTCCGTCGAGACGTTCAAGGCGATCGGCGACGTCAGCGTTCAGGGCGTAGCGTGCCTCGGCGCGTCGGTCTCGGCCGCGGCCCAGGCCAGCGTGAGCATCAACGTCTCGGTCCAGGCGAGCGCCAGCGTCCAGGGCAAGGCCTCGACGAAGTAGCACGCGCACCCACACGACCGTTGGCTCTCCGCCGCGTGAACACGCCGCGTCGGGGGGCCTAACGGGCCGCAAGCCGCTCTCTCGCCTCTCTTTGGGCGAGAGAACGCAACCTCGTTGGGCGACGCGCCGAGAAGACAGGCTGGGGGGTCTTCGCGCGCACGCTTAACGAGAGGCTACGGAACGATGGAACGCATTGGAAAGTCGGCGGTTCGCGCCGTCGCAATTGTCCCCGCGGGCGAGGGGGCGGGGCAGTCGAAACGAAACGGCGCGTTCGACGCGCACCTTGCCGAGCGCCCGTCGCGGGCGAGCCGCCTTGCCCAGGCGAGCCTGGCGCCGGCCACGCCGCTCGCACAGCTGCGCGCCGGGATGATCACGACCGAGCAGTACATCGGGCACAAAGTCGAAGAGGCGACGGGGCACCTCGACGGCCTCACCCCCGCGAAGGTCGCGTTCATTCAGCGGCAGCTGCGCGAGGCGATTGCGAGCGAGCCCGAGCTGCGAGACCTCGTGGTTACTCTCGCCCGGCAGATGAAGTAGCTGCGGCTTACGGTGCGCTGGCCGCGGTCGCCGAGATGGTCGAGACGCCCGAGAGCGTGCCGCGGACGATGCGAACCGTGATGCTCGACGGGTGCGCCTCGCTGCGGAGGACTCGCTGCGTCGCCACGTGGAAGTCCGACTCCTTCGCCGAGTAAATATCGACGAACGTTTGCGGGTTGCGATCGACGAGGGGAAACCAGGTGCTCTGCACCTGCACCATGAGGCGGTGGCCCGTACGAAAGGCGTGGCAGACGTCCGGCAGCGTGAAAGCGATACGCGCGGCCTCGCCGGGGCGAAACGGTTCGGGCTTGTCGAAGCCGTTGCGGTATTTGCCGCGAAAGACCTCGCCCCGAATCAGCTCTTGGTAGCCGGCCATGTGCACGGCCTGAGGGTTCGGCTCCGGGTCGGGCGCGTCGTCGGGATAGACGTCGACGAGCTTCACGACAAAGTCCGAATCGGTCCCCGTCGTCGTGACGAAGAGCTCCGCGCTGAGCGGCCCGGCGAGGGCGACGTCTTCCGTGAGCGGCTCGGTGGCGTAGACGAGCACGTCGGGCCTCCGCGCGGCGAACCGCTGATCTTCGATCATGTACTCGGCCACCATGCGAACCGACTGCTTTTCGAGGTACGGGACGGGCTTCGCCGGGTCGCTCACGTACGCGTCGCCCGCCTCCGCGCCGCTCGTGCTCGCGCCCGCGCGCGTGCCCGCGAGCTTCGACCCTTCACGCAGGTAGAGCGTCGCGGCTTTGCCCTCTTTCGGCGGCCACGCATCATAGGTCTTCCATTCGTTGGTCCCCGTCTCGAAGACGCGGGCCTCGGGAATCGCCGCCGCGCTATTTGCCTTTAGGGTCGATTCGAAAAACGGTAGCTCGATTTGCTCTTGGTAATACTTCGATGTCTTCGCGCCGAACGAGATGTCGCCGAAGGTGCTGCCGTCGCTCCGCGACCAGCCGCCGTGGCGCCAGGGACCCATGACCAGCGCATTTTGCGTGGATTTCGGGCTTTGCGACTCGATGCTGCCGTAGGTCGCCAGGGCGCCGAAGAGATCCTCCGCGTCGAAGAAGCCGCCCACGGTGAGCACGGCCGGTTTGATATTGCGAAGATGGGGTCGCGTATTGCGGGCCTTCCAAAAGGCGTCGTAATCGCCGTGGTGAACGAGATCGTTCCAAAAGGCGATTTTGCCTTTGTAGTATTTCGAGTCGACGTTCTGCAGCGGGCCGAGGCGCAGGAAAAAGTCGTAGCCGTCGGTCGTGCCGTGATCGAAGTCTTCGGCCCGCTTCTTGGTGAGCTCGGGGCGCGGCACGCCGAACTTCGCATAAAAATTGAATACGTGAGGCAAGAAGAGCGCGCCGTTATGATGAAAGTCGTCGCCGACGAACCAGTCAGAAATGGGCGCTTGGGGCGACGCGGCCTTGAGCGCCGGGTGCGCGTCGATGGCGGCCATCGCGGCGTAAAAACCTGGGTACGAGATGCCGTAAACGCCGAAGCGCCCGTTGTGGCCCGCGACGTTTTTGACGAGCCAGTCGATGGTGTCGAAGGCGTCGCTCGATTCGTCGATGTCTGTGGGGGACTTCTTCGCCGCGATGTACGGCCGCATGTCCACGAACTCCCCTTCGGACTGAAAGCGGCCGCGCACGTCTTGGGCGACGAAGATAAAGCCCGCGCGAAGTGCCGCGATGGACGGGCCGAGCATCTTCGGCGACGCGTCGACGCCGTAGGGGCCAACGCTGTAGGGCGTGCGCATCATCAAGAATGGATACGTACGGTTCTTGTCTTTCGGGACGTACACCGCCGTCATGAGGCGCGCGCCGTCGCGCATCCCAATTCGGTATTCGTATTTCGTATAATACTCGCGAATCGCCTTTTGAACCTCGGCCGGCTCGTCTTTGATCTCGGCCTCGATGAGGCGTGGGGACGGCGGCGCTGCGGACTGCGCCTTTTGCGGCGGCCCCGCTTCGGCGCGCCCCGCCGCGCAGGCGGCGCAAGCAGATGCGAGGGCGACGGCGGAAACGACGAGGAGGAGCGAAGTTTTCGGGGGGCGCACAGCCTCGGCTACCACGGCGTCGCGGAATCGTCATCGACGGCGCGGCGCGGTGGTATGGCCGGAGCTTCGCGCATGACGCCGACGCCCCCGAGCAAAACCGTTCACCCCGCCAGGAAGCCGCGCGTTCGCAGCCACGCGCTCGATGTCCCCTTCGATATGCGCGGCGTGGCCACCGCGGCGGGTGCGCGCTGGAGCGCCGAGCACAGCGTCTTCGTCTTCGAAGGCGACGCGCTCCCGCCGTCGCTCCAGCCTTTTCGTGCGCAGCCCTATTCGCTCGAGCGTCGCGTCGAACAGGACTTGAACGAGGAGGGGCTCGCGCGCGCCAAAGCGCCAGAGACGGCGGGCGCGCTCACACCGCGGCCTCACCAGCTTGCGGCGGTGCGTGCCATTCAGGCGGCCGCGAAGGCCGAGCGGGCCGGGTTTTTACTCGCGGATGACGTGGGCCTCGGGAAGACGATTACGGCGTGGGAAGCGATCCTCCGCATGGCTGACGTGCGCTCGGTGCTCATCGTTTCGCCCCTCGCCGTGGTCGCGCACTGGCGACGAACGGTGCAGGCCATGGGCGACGGCGGAAAGCACATCGTGATTCTCAATTACGAGCGCCTCGGAAAATTATTTGCCATTACGCCCGAAGCGCGCGCCAAGGTCCGCTCGAAAAAGGGGCTTGCCCGCGCAGGGAAGGCGCCGGCGTTCGACGTGGTCGTTTGGGACGAGAGCCACCGCTGCAAAAACCCCACGTCGGCGCGCTCGAAGCTCGCGGCGAAAATCAACGCCACCTCGGGATTTGCCCTCTGGCTGTCGGCGACGGCGGGGCAAAACCCCCTCGAGCTTTCGTACCTCGCGCCGCTCCTCGCCAGCGCGACGGGGGAGAAGCCCGGTGACCTAAAAGATTTCGAGCAGTGGTGCCTCGCCCAGGGCCTCGGCGTTGCGCGCGGCGGATTCGGCAAATGGGAATGGCGAGGCGATCCTGCCGATTGCGAAAAGGTTCGCGCGCTCCTCTTCGACGGTACGCCCGCCGTAGGCATTCGTCGGCGACCGGAGGACATCGCGGGGTGGCCCGAGATCAACCGTATTCTCACACCCATCGATCTCGATGCACCGGAGCGCGCGCTCTACGCCACGGCGTGGACGGAGTTTCGCCACGAGATGGAGCTCTCGCCCCGCGGAAAGAACCCGCGAGGCGCCCTCGCAGCGACGCTCCGTTTGCGCCAAAAGGGCTCTCTTCTTCGCGTTCCGGGCACCGCGGAGCTCGTTCGTGAGATCTTGGCGAACGGCCATCAGGTCGCCGTTTCTGTCGCGTTTTTGGAGAGCGTGGGAGCTCTCCGCGCCGCCCTCGAAGGCGACGCGACGATTGCCCAAATTCATGGTGGGCTATCGGCACAAATCAAAGAGACCGAGCGCCTCCGCTTTCAACGAGGCGAAGCGCAGGTGGTTCTTTTCACCGTGGAAGAGGGGATATCGCTGCATCAGGGGGAGCACAACGACGTGCCCCGCTCCGAGGTGATTCACGACTTGCGCTGGTCGGCGATACAGATGGCGCAGATCGAGGGGCGCTGCCACCGCGACGGCCGGTTCGCCCAAGTCTACTGGGCCTTCGCCGACGGGACGCTCGAGGAGCGCATCGCCGCGGTCGTCTGCGGGCGCATCCAAACGATGAAGGGAATGGTGGGGGACGACGTCGAGACGCTCCGGGAAATCGAGGCGCTTCTGCGCGAAGCCACGGCGTCATGACGCGGCCTATTGACCTTGAGTCAATAGTGGTTGACTAAGGTTCAATAGTCGCGCACGGTACCTTCATCGAGGCTGGATTGGCCGCGAGGGAGAAGTCCGATGGGCGCCGTGGACGAGCACATCCTGATCATCGGCAGCG
>JANXMC010000352.1 GCA_025354825.1 Myxococcales bacterium | reverse complement strand
GCCGTGAGCCCGCGATCAGAACGGAGCTATTTCTACCGAGGAATGCTCTACAAAAAGCTCGGCCAGATGGAGCTTGCGATTCTCGATCTTCGCAAGACCGCCGAGCTCAATCCTCGCAACACCGACGCGGTTCGCGAGGTGCACTTGTTCGTCGCGCGGAAGGCTACGGCCGACGCCACACCGAAGAAGCCCGAAGCCCCGCCCGCCGGGGGATCGAAGATTTCGGGACTGCTCTCGAAGCTCCTGAAGAAGTAGCGCGCGATCTACGCTGCGCGCTCGCCCTGGGCCGCACGTCGCGCGTCGTACTGCGCGCGGAGGTGGGCCGCGAACCGGCCGATGCCTTGGAGCAGGTGCGCGGTGCGAACCGACGGGAAAATCTCGAACGCGTGCTGCGCGCCGGGGATCTCCGCGTAGCCGATGGGCGCGCGCGCGCGGGCGCGGAATGCGGCGTAGAAGTCGCGCGCTTGCTGCACCGGCGCGAGGGTGTCGCCGTCGCCGTGGACGAGGAAGAACGGCGGCGCGCCTTCGTGAATGCGATCGAGAGGCGACGCCTTCGCGTAGGCCGCTTCGGAGCCGACGAGCGGGAGCTTCATGACGAAGCGCGCGAGGAGGCTCGAGAGGCCGGGGTTGAGCGCGGCGTTGCGCCGGTCGCTGAAGTCGTAAATGCCGTAAAGTGCAATGCAGCCGTCGACGCTCGTATTGGCCGATTCGAACCCTGGTTGGTACTCGGCATCGTTCGGCGTGAGCGCCGCGAGCGCGGCGAGGTGCGCGCCCGCCGAGTTGCCCGCGACGATGACGAAGTCGGGGTGGGCCCCGTACTCGGCCGCGTGCTCCTTGACCCACGCGATGGCGCGTTTCACGTCGATGAGATGGTCGGGGAACGTTGCCCGCGGGCTGAGCCTGTAGTCGACGGAGAAGCAGACCCAACCGCGCGACGCGAGGTACTGCATGATGGGCAGCCCCTGGTAGCGCTTTTGGCCAATCACCCAGCCGCCGCCGTGGAGATAGACGAGCGTCGGCGCGCGGCGCGTGCCCGCGCGGGCGTGGGCGCGATTGCGATGAATGTCGACGCGCAACGGCTGCTTGCGGTCGGGAAGTTGGTAATAGGGGACTTTGCGCACGCACTCGACGTCGCGGTGACGCACGGGAAAGGGGAAGAGGACGTCTCTCCACGGGAACGGCGCCGACGCCGCGATCACTCCGGAAGCAGGCGCGTCTTCCGTCTCGGCAGCGGGATGAGGAAGGGGCGCGGCGAGCGCTTCGCCCACGGCGCGCGCAACGGCATCGCGTGCGGCGTGGCCGTGAAGGAACGACCGAACCAAGAACGGCCACGTGGCGATCGAGAGCGCGAGGGCGACTCGACCCGGCCATGTCGCGAGGGCGCCGGCGCGATAAAACAGCGCCGCCGTGACGATCTGCGCGGCGATGTGATGAACCGCGAGCTCGCTCGTGAGCCAGCCCGCGAAGAAGCTCACAGCCGCGAGGACGGCCGGCTTGTAGCGCGGGCGCCACGCATTAAACGTGAGCGCAACGAACACCAAGCTGAGCGCGAGATAGCCATATGCATACGCCACGGGGCCTAGTTAGGGCCGGCCTGATGCGCGCGTCAATCACGCCGCGGGGGAAACTGAAACACGTTCTAGTACGGCGATCCGCCAGAGGAAGCCGAGATTCAGCCCAACGTTTGCGCGCGGAGGCGTCAGCGGAGCGCTTCGGTGCGCGCGCGCACGCCGTGGGGCGAGGGCATTCCCGCGTGGGAGAACGCGCGGCACAGGGCCGTGGGGCTGCTGTAGCCGAGGATCCGCGCGACCGACGCGGTCGTCGCGAGAGGCGAGGTCATGAGCATGGCGCCCGTCGTGAGGCGGAACGCATTCACGTGGTCGCGCCAGCCCGTCGCCGTGAGCTTGTAGCGCGACGCGAGCTCGGTGAAGAGGCGGCCGACGTGGGCCGGCGAGCAGTCGATGGCGGCGGTGAGATCGACGGCCGTGGGGCGCGCGTGGAGCGTGCCGAGAACGCCGTCGACGGTCTCGCTGAGGGCGCGGAGCGACGGGGGAACGTCGTCGATCAAGTCTTTCGGCGCGACTTGAGATTCGATGACACCGTGGCCGCGCAGAAGCTCGAAGAGCATCGCGATCTGCACTGCCAGCTCGGCGCTCGACATGCCGGCCTCGAGGGCGCGGGCGATGGCGTCGACCTTGGCCATCTCCCCGCTGTCGAACTGCCCGACCGCGAATGCGCGCGGCGCGGTCGCGTTGAACCACGTGGGGTCCCACTGAAAAATGAGGGCGCGCACGCCGTCGCCTTCGCCGCGACCGCGGTACGTGGCGACGTCTTCGACGACGGTGAAGTCGCCGCGTTGAAAGTAGTGCTCGCGCCCGCAGCCACGCACGCGCCCAAGGGCACGGCTCTCTTGGCCGCGGAGCGACACCGTGAGAATGGGCCAGCCGGGCGGACCCGAGAGGCCAACCGCGGCGCGGGTGAGCTCGTGCTCGGCGATGACGCCCGTGCGCTCTGTCACGCGAAGGCGGTACGCGGGGTGCATCGCGGTATGCAGACCCATCGTCACGCCGAGGCTGGGAAGATCTAAGAGGCGGTGGGACTGCAGCACTGGGCTACGTTCTTGTTCGCGCCGAAGAAATGTCAATCCACGAGATTCCGCCCTGAACATAGATGTCCGCCACATTGCGCCGGTGAGGCTGAAAATAAGCCCTCACGACGCGGGGGCGACCCGGTGACAGTTGTGAGCACCCGCTCAAAGAAGCGACGCGGGGTGCGCCAATCGGTCCTTTCGCGACGCCGCGCCGGAAAACCCACACGGGATCTGGATCGCAGACGATTCGCCGTACACGGTCGCACTCCGCCGCCTGCGGCCTCGCGTCTCCGCGAGTTCCTCCTGCTTTTCGGACGCTCGTCGCGCGCGACACGTCTCCTGGTCGCCTGGCACGCTTGCCGCTAGGTACCCGGCCATGGCCCCCTCCGTCGTTCTGGTCGTCGCCGTCATCTCCCTCGCGCTCGCCTGGATGTTCGGCGTCGTGCGCATGCTGACGAACGGCACCGGCGAAGGCGATTCGAACGGCTCCCTCGACGCCATCCCCGTTCGCATGAACGCGCGATCCCACGGGCGCGCGCCGTCGCTCCTCGGGCCGCGCTCGCCCAGCTTCCCCGGCTGAAACAGCGGCCCCGCGCGCGATTAAGCCGGCGCCTTCGAGGCTCGACACGTGAAAGACACGGTCGCCGAAGTATGATGCCGCGATGCGCGACTATTCCGTTCGCTTCTTCTTCCTAAGCCTCACGGCTCTCCCCCTGATGGCGATGGGCTGCTCGTCGTCGGACGCGGTCTCGCCGTCGATCGCGGAGTTTTCGGCGTTCAAGGACATTACGACGGCCCCCCTCGCCGTTCGAACTTCGGCCGCAGCCGTCGTTCGGATCTCGATGGCGACGTTGCGCGGCACCGGCTCGTTCATCAGCGCCGACGGGCTGCTTCTCACGAACAACCACGTGCTGGGTACCGACGTCTGTGCGCGCGAAGGCTGTTATGCCGAGCTCGACGCCGATTACCAACGATCGTCCACGAGCTCACAAAACCTCAAGGTCTTCGTCGAGCCGCAGTTCATCGATATCGGTCTCGACGTCGCGATCCTTCAGGTGTTCAGCCTCGGGGCGGACGGTACGAAGGGGGCAAAGCTCACCTCACCCGCCTCCCTCGAGATGAACCGGAAGAGCGCGCTCGACCTGGTCGGCTCGCCGATTTGGGTCGTGGGTCACCCCAACGGCCGGCTCAAAAAATGGACGAAAGGCGACGTCGTTTCGACGGACGGCGAGTGGTTCGAGAGCACGGCGTTCTCCCTCCCGGGGAGCAGCGGCTCGCCGGCCCTCGACGCCGACGGCAAGGTCGTGGGCATTCTGCATCGCGGCTCCGGCGACGATTCGTTGATTACGGCAAACGGGATAAACGATAGTTCGATATTGAGCCCCTCCGGCAAAATTCTCGATTTGCTCGCGCGCGATGCGACGCCCGAGGCCCGTGGGCTCACGCTCATGCGCTCGACGGCCGACGAGACGACGGCGGACGAAGCGGTGAAAAACGCCGATATCTATTTGAATGCCCACGTGACGTCGGCAGTTGTCGCGACCGTCCCCACGCCGATGCTCGATCTCCTCGGCGCAGCCTGCGACACGGGGCTTCTCGTCACCACCGTCCGCTCCCTCGAAGAGCTCGACACGACGCACGCGGCCTGCGCGTCCGCGCTCAACTGGATGTACTGCACCGACGTCGATCCGGCGAAGCCCGACTTCTTCGCAGTCTGCCCCGACGACCCTACGAAAGACGCGTGGCGCGCGCGCTACCAAAAGGTGTTCGACCGCTACCTCGCCTTCAACGGCGCTGCGAGCTACGGCTGGATTACGAGCTACCCCGGCTACCTCGAGACGACGGCCGCCGCATCGAGGGCCGTCGGCGCCCAGAAGCTTGGCGATTTCCTCGCCGCGTCGCCGCAGCCGCTCGACTTCTCGCTCGCGGCATTCCTGTCGCGGTACGATCTCCTCAGCTATGGCGGCAACGACGTGAAAGGGTACGTGGTCGGGTACGCGAAAACGCCCAGCTACGCGCTGTCGGCCTACGCGATCGTCTCGGGCGTCCTCTCGCTATCGAACCACGCCACGATCGACGCGAGCGTCGCGCGACAGGCTCTCTCGAGCTTGCTCGTCGATTCACGCCTCGGCCTCGGCGCGCGCCTGTACGTCGAAGAGGTCGCCTACTTGAGCAAGATTGTTCAGTGACGCCGTGAGACGCACCCGCGCACGCGCTCTCGGCCGGATCGCTGGCACGGGCGGTATCGCCCTCGTCGCGGCAGCGTGCGCGCTCGACATCGCGGGGCTCGCAGAGACCGGCACGGATGCGGGCAACGGCGTCCTCGATGGGAGCGTGGCGATCGTCGATGCAAACGTGCGCGACGCGGCCGTTTACCGAGATCGCACCGAGGTCGATTCGGGCCTTCCGCCAACGATTGCGTCGGTCATCGCAACGGCAGCACCCGAGGGGAGCGCGTCGGACCTCTCCGCGGTGCTGAGCGACCCCGAAGGCGCGCTCCTCGACGTCGCCATCGACTGGGGCGACGGCTCCACGCCCACCGAGATCTTCGGTGTCCCGAATGGCCACTTCACAACGAGCCACGTTTACGCGAAGGACCGCATCGGCGGCGTCTACACGGCGATAGTGCGCGTTTCAGATGGGCAAAAGGGCGTGACCGCGAATGCCAACTTCGCCGTCACGAACGTCGCTCCTGTCGTCTCGTTGGGCGGCGACGAGACGATCGGCACGGGCACGACGCTCACGCGTGCGGGCTCGTTCGTCGATCCGGGCGACGACGCGTTCACGGCGACGGTCGACTACGGCGAAGGGGCCGGCCCCAAGCCCCTCGCGCTCGCCGGCAAGAGCCTCACGCTAAGCCACGCGTACCCCGCGCCCGGCACCTTCACGGTGACCGTGGCGGTGCTCGACGGCGGCACGACGGCAACGGCGACCTTCAAGGTGACGGTCGCCACCATCGACTACTTCGCCGGCGGCACCTGGGGTGCGGGCTACTGGAACCGCGCGGGAAAAGCTGCCGGATCGTGTGATCAAGGCGACGCGTTCGACGTGACCACGGGCGCAATTGCCGTGGCTCCGCTCGCCACCGCAACCGAGCCGCTGCTCTTCTTCCCGCGCGCCTCCCACGCGTTCTGGAAGACGCTCACCGATGCGCCCGCCGCCAACGTCGACAAAGATTTCTGCGCACGCTTCGAGCGGACGCTCACGCTCCCGGCGGGCGCGTACACGCTCAAGTACATCAAAGA
>JANXMC010000027.1 GCA_025354825.1 Myxococcales bacterium | reverse complement strand
GCCCGCGAAGCTCATCGCCGACGAGGCGTACAAGCCGTTCTACATGCACCGCACCGGGCACTGGCTCGGCATGGACGTTCACGACGTCGGCCTCTACTTCCGCAACGGGCAGCCGCGCCCGCTCGAGGCCGGCATGGTCACGACCGTCGAGCCGGGCATCTACATCGGGCGCGACGAAGACCGCGTCCCGCCCGAGTGGCGGGGGATCGGCGTGCGCATCGAGGACGACATTCTCGTGACGGCGAACGGCCCGGTGAACCTGACCGACGGCATCCCGAAGACGGTGGCCGAGGTCGAGAAGGCGTGCGCGGGCTGACGCGCGGTTAGGAATGCGGCGGAGGCGACGTCGTCGCAGTTCGGCGTGCCTGCCGAACCGAAGCGATCCCCCAGGCGATCGCGGCGAAAAATGCGGCGATCGGCGGGCCTAGAATCACGAAGCCGAGAAGCAGATCGCCGATGAGCGCGAAGCCGCGTTTGAGCACCTCCTCGGCGGTGAGCGGTAACCATGCGCCGTGTCGCAAGCGGTAGCTCACCTGCACCTCGGCAAGGGCGAGCCACGCCGTGGAGAGCGGATTCGCCGTGAAGTGAGAGCTGACGTAGCACCACAGGCGGTTCAACTTCGCGGCGGCGCCGACCCCGGCGGCGAGGGGTGTGCGACCGGTGTAAAGCGGCGACGCGCCGATGAGCGAGCCCACGAACACGGCGATTGCGATCTCGCGTGGCGTCGCGCGTTCGGTGCGAAGCACAGCCCAGAACGCGCGAATTTTGACGGCGGCATTGTGGACGTAGCTGCGTGACACGACGCCGCCCACGCTAGCAGAGAGGCTGCTGGGTACTTGCCCGAACGCGCGCGAATAAGGCAACGTCGAAGTGCAACGCCATGGACGCGCGCATCACGGTCGAACTCGCCATCGACGCCTTCGTGAGCTACCTCGCGACCGAGCGCCGCGCGTCGGCGCATACGGTGAGCGCCTACGCGAGCGACCTTGCGAGCCTCGCGGCCTTTGTGGCGGAGCACGATGCGTCGCGCTCGTTCGGTCGCGAGTCCGAGACTCGCGCGCCGCGCGAAGCCCGCGCCGTCGATGTCTACACGCTGCGATCGTGGCTCGGGAAGCTCGCCCGAACGCACGCGCCGTCGTCGGTCGCGCGGAAGATTGCCGCCGTCAGGACGTGGATGCGCTGGTTGCGTAAGCGTGGCGTTCTGAAGACGAATCCGGCGGAGGAGCTGGCGAGCCCGAAGGTTCGAAAGGGGCTCCCGACGTTCCTCTCCGTCGACGCGGCGAAGGAGGTCATGGAGACCGAAGCGCCGAACGCCAGCGAGGCGGGAGCGCTTCGTGATCGCGCGATGCTCGAAGTGCTGTACGGGTCGGGGCTGCGGGTGAGCGAGCTTGCGGGGCTCTCGCGCGGCGACGTTGCTCTCGATAGCCTCGACGGCGCAACCGCGCGTGTCCTGGGGAAAGGGAACAAGGAGCGCATCGTGCCGCTCGGCGCAAAATGCGTCGATGCGATCCGCGCGTACCTCGCCCAACGGCCGTCGATGGTCCATCCGAAGACGGGCGCGCAGGACGCGACGGCGCTTTTCGTTTCGGCCCGCGGCGCGCGGATCGGCGTTCGCGCAATTCAGACGATGGTCCAAAAAATGGGCGCCCTCGGTGCGGGGCGGGCCGATCTGCACCCCCACGCGCTCCGCCACACGTGCGCCACCCACATGCTCGACGGCGGCGCCGACCTCCGCGCGATACAGGAGCTACTCGGCCACGCATCGCTCACCACGACGCAGCGCTACACCCACGTTTCGATGGACCACCTGATGCGCGTCTACGACGCCGCCCATCCGCTCGCGCGGCTCGCTCCGAAGTACGATAAATAGCTCTCCTCCGTGAGACGCTGGCTCGTCAGATTCCTTTTCTCGCTGTTCGGCGCCGTGGCGTGCGCGATCGTGGTGGCCCTCGCCGAAGGGCGCACGGCGTCGCTGGCCGTATCGGGGAGCCACGCGCCGTCGCTGCTGGCGCTCATTTTGGCCGATCTCTCGCTGCTGGAGCCGCTCGCCCTCGTCGTTGGCGGCGCCGTCGGCTTCTTCGCGATTTTCGCCGAGCCGGCCCACCCGAGCACGCTCGGCGACCACGCGCGGCGCCTTCGCGACGAGCCGGTGCTCACGCGATCGCGCTCCGCCGCCGTGGCGCCGCTCGTCGTTCTGGTCGCCTTCACATGGGCGCTCGCCGCAGCGCACTGCGCGCGCGGGGCGCTTGCCGAAGGTACGCCCGCCGCCAGCGGCCTTCGTGTCGCGGTCACCACGCTCGGCCTCTTCGCCGCGCTCGCCGCCTGCGGCCTCGCGCTCCTCCCGTGGCTTCGCCGCGCGCTCGCGGCCGGCGCGGCCCACGTGCCGTGGCTCGTCGACCCCGTCACGACGGGAGGCGTATCGGTCGCACTGGCAGCCGTGCTCTTCGCGTGGGGAGTTCACTCGGGGGACACCGGCGGCGACGGCGGCGGAGCGCTCGGGATTTTCGGCGTATTAAAGCGCCCCGAGCTCGACTTGCGACCCGTGCTGAATCTCACGGCCATTGCACTCGGGGCGTACCTCGCGCCCGTCGCCTTCGCGGGGCGGCCGCGCGGCGCACCGTTCGTCGCGCTCGCGGCGTCGCTCGCGATTGCGCCCCTCGGCATGACCGTGGTCGCCGCGCAGAAGCTCGGTCGCGACCCCACCGTCGCGCGCGCCATCGAACGACACGCGCCCCTGGCCAAGCTTGCTCTCGCGACCCTTCGCAAGGCCACCGACCGCGATCACGACGGCGCCTCGGCGTACTTCGGCGGCGGCGATTGCGACGACCACGATCCGAGCCGCTCGCCCCTCGCGGTCGACATCCCAGGCAACGGCATCGACGAAGACTGCTCGGGTGCGGATCTCCCCGCGCCCGTGGCGACCCCCGCGAGCGCCGTCGCGAAGTCGAGCCCGCACCCCACGCGCGCCGTCACGCCCGACCTGAACATCGTCTTCATCACGATCGACACGCTTCGCATCGACCTCGGCTTCATGGGCTACGCGAAGCCCGTCTCGACGAACCTCGACAGACTCGCCGCGCGCGGCGTCGTTTTCGACCGCGCCTACGCGATGGCCTCGTACACCGGCAAGAGCATCGGCCCGATGCTCATTGGCAAATACCCGAGCGAAACGCTTCGCGACGGCGGCCACTTCAACACGTATGCGTCGCAGAACACGTTCTTCGCAGAACGCGTGAAAAAGGCCGGCTTCAAGACGTTCGGCGCGGCATCGCACTGGTACTTCGCGGCGTGGTCGGGGCTCACGCAAGGGTTCGACGACTTCGATCTCAGCGCGAAGCCGCCGAGCGGGCAGGGGGACACCGACACGTCGACCACGAGCAAAGAGCTCGCAGACGTTGCGCTTCACCAGCTCGCGCGAAAGGCGAATACGAGCGGGCGTTTTTTCGCCTGGTACCACTTCTTCGACCCGCACGCGCAGTACATGCCCCACGAAGGCGCGCCGGATTTTCGCGGCGATGCGAAGGGCGGAAGTGCGATCATGAAGGCTCAATACGAAGGCGAGGTCTGGTTCACCGACAAGCACGTCGGACGAATCCTCGACTTCATCGCCGCGCAGCCGTGGGGTGAGCGCACGGCCATCGTCGTCACGGCGGATCACGGCGAGACGTTCGCCGAGCACGGTATGAGCTTTCACGGCGTCGACGTCTGGGAGCCGCTCGTGCGCGTTCCGCTGCTCGTGTACTTGCCGGGTGCAGCGGCGCATCACGTGCCCGTGAAGCGCGGCCACATCGACCTGGTTCCGACGCTGATGGACGTCGCCGGGCTCGAAAAAGCGGGTGACGGCGAGCTCTCGGGCGAGTCGATGCTCGACGATCTTCTCGCGGCACCAGGGGAAGACTTCGCCGAGCGCAACGTCTCCATCGACATGCCGCCCGGCCCGTACACGGGGCTGCGGCGCGGAATCCTCACGGGGAAGACGCCAGGGATGAAGCTCGTGAGCTCGGGCGGCGCGCAGTATCAGCTGTTCGATCTCACGGCCGATCCGGGCGAGCTCGAAGACCTCGCGGGCGATCCGGCGAAGCTCGCGCCAGTCGTCGATGCGTTTCAGCAGGCCCGCAGCCGGATGAAAGAGATTTACGTGAAGCCCGACGAGCCGAAGCCGCCGCCGTGAGGCGCTGACCGCCGACGGTCACGCGTGCCGGCGCGTGGTCATTCCTAGTGGACGCCCGATGCGCGCACGAGAGGCGCGAGCTCGTCGAGCGAACGCAACACCACGTCGGGGGCGATCTCGCGCAGAGGCACTTCGTCGTGGAAGCCGCCGAGGACCGCGACCGTCAAGCAGCCGGCGGCACGCCCGGCGGCGATGTCCTGCGTGCCGTCGCCGACGACCCACGTGTCGGCAGGCTTGATGCGCATGCCCGTGGTCGCGGCGAGAATCGATGCAGGGTCGGGCTTGAGCGGGCCGTCGCCTCCGGCCACGACGACGGAGAAGAAGGTCGCGATGTCGAGCGCTTCGAGGATGCGAACCGCAAGCGCGCGCGGCTTGTTCGTCACAAGCGAGAGCGGCAAGTCCGAGAGCGCCACGAGAGCCTCGCGCGCGCCGGGCATGAACGTCGTGTGCTCGACCGGGTGGTTCCCGTAATACTCGGTGAACCTCGCCAGCGGCCCTTCGAGCTCCGGCGATTCGGGCGCGAAGTTGAACGCGCGGGCGAGAAGCAGCCGAGCGCCGTCGCCCACGTAGCCGCCGATCGTCTCGGCCGACAGCGGCTGGCGACCGCCCGTGATGAGCGCATGGTTGCAAGCGGCCGCGATGTCGAGCCGCGAGTCGATGAGCGTGCCGTCGAGATCGAAGATGAGCGCCAGCGGCGCGTAGGGGCGCACGCCAGAATCGGGATCAACCTGCGTCATTCCCTCTAAGTATCGCGCCCCGCGGGCGAGATCGATAGCTCCACGTTTGTGGAGCGCAGCTTGCGAGCCTCAAGCCGCAGCGTGCTGAACCTTTGCCGCAACCGCCACGGTCGACGCGGCGACGGCGGGCGCGCGCCACGGCGTGGAGAGCGCCGCCTCTTCGCGGGCTTCGATCCCCACGGGCGAGTCGGCCAAGATCGACCGCAGGCGCGAGCGCGCACGGTGAAGTCGCGAGCGTACTGCGCTCTCCGTGAGGTCGAACCGGTCGGCGATCTCCTGAAGGCCGAGATCCAAGTGGTAGTGCGCCACGACGACGTCGCGGTAGTCGTCAGGCAGCTCGGCGAGCGCATTGCGAACGCGCGCGTCGCGCTCGCTGGTCTCGGCGCCGAGGTCGCTGCGCTCGAGAATCACGTCGCGGTCGTTGGCCGCGGGGAGGGCGCCGAGGTCTTCGAAGTCGAGACCCTCGACGAGGCGGGCGCGGTGGCGGCGCTGCGACCGCATCATCATGAGCGCTTCGTTGGCGGTGACCCGAAAAAGCCACGTCGAGAAGCTCGAATCGCCGCGGAACGACCCCAACCGACGCACCACCTGCATCAGAGTCGCCTGCAGCAGATCGCGGCGGTCCTCCTCGGCCACGGGGTACCGGAGAAGTTGCTTTTCGATGTGGGGCCTGAGCGCTCCAACGAGCGTGTTCATCGCGGTGGAGTTGCCGTCCAGGGCTTGGCTGAGGAGCGAGCGGTCGAGCGCGAAGGCCATGGTTCACCAGAGGGTAGAGAGTCGTTACGAGCACGCGATTGCGGGCGAGCTGCGAAGGCTGGCAATCGAGCGGCGCAACGGGCGCGTCCGCCGGCAGGTTACCGACAGGGCGCGTCAAAGCTCTGCGAAAGCCGTGCCTACCCGATAGACTCGCTTCCGCCGAGTTTTTCGCGCGCGGCGAGTCGCGTCGAAACGGGACGGCCGCCGCCTCTTTTCCGCAGACTCACGCGCTCGTGTCGCCCGCGCTCGCAGGCGACAACCCACTGTTGGATTCTCGACAGTTGCCCGAACGGGCGACACGCGGTTGCTCTGCCGCGGGCTTCATGGTTAGGGATGCGACTTGTGACGGAGACGAAGACGACGCCGCGCTCGCTCGAGCACCCGCTGCCCGCTGGGATGCGTGACCTGTTGCCGGAGGAGGCGTCGAACCGACGGGCTCTCTCCCGAACGGTCTTGACGCGTTTTGCTCTGCATGGCTTCGGATTGGTCACGCCACCCGCCTTCGAGTTCGCCGAAGTCCTCGAGCGCGGGCTCGGAAATCTCGACCCGGCCGAGGTCCTCCGTTTCGTCGAGCCCGAATCGGGCGAGGTCGCAGCCTTGCGGCCGGACGTTACGCCGCAGATCGCGCGCATGATCGCCACACGGCTGCGTGGCCGCCCCGCGCCGTACCGACTCGCCTACGAGGGGACGGTCCTCCGACGTCGAAGCGGGCGCGCGCGAAAACACCGACAAATTCCGCAGGTCGGCGTCGAGCTTGCCGGCGTGTCCGGACCTGAGAGCGACCTGGAGATGCTTGCGGTGTCCGCCGACGCGCTGCGCGCGACCGGGCTCACACAGTTCACCATCGACCTTGGCGACGCCGGCATCGTCCGCGCACTGCTCGCCGACGCCGCCCCCGCCGATGCGACGGCGATCTCGTCGGCCCTCGGTCGAAAAGACGAAATTGAAGTCTCCGAGCTCGCCGCCGCCGCGGGGCTCGGCGCGTTGTCGCCCGTGCTCGCACGCTTGATGCGCCTCCATGGCGGGCGCGACGCGCTCACCGCGGGCGCCGTGCTCCTGGGCGAAACGCGCGCGGCTTCGGCGCTCGCACGCCTTACCGAGCTGTTCGACGCGGCCACCGCCCTCGGCCTCGCCGAGCACCTCTCGGTCGACCTCGGCGAAGTCCGTGGGTTTGCATACTACACGGGTCCCCTCTTCCACATCTACGCCGACGGCCCCGGCGAAGCGGTCGCGTCCGGCGGCCGCTACGACGAGCTCCTCGCGCGCTTCGGCGCGCCGATGCCCGCCGTCGGTTTCGCCATCGACCTCGACCGCCTCGCGTGGGCGCTCCGAACCGCGGGCAGCGCGCCCGCGGTCGAGCCTCGCGTCATCTTCGTGGGCGCCTCGTCGCGCGTGCACGCCCACGCCCTCCGCCAGGCCGGGATGGCCGCCATCGTCCTGGGCGATCGCGACGAAGCGGTCGCCTACGCCCACGCGTGGGACTTTGCGTTCATCGTCGACGTCGACACACAGAGCGCGCTCCACGTGCCGACGGGCGTCACGGCACCGTTGCCAGCAGTGGGCGCCGAGGCAGATAGTGCGGCGTTTTTCCGCCGCCTCGCCGAGAGCGCGCAGCAGACAGATTCATCGCGCGAATCGTCGCGCGAATTTCAAGAGAAGCCTCGAGGAGCATAGATCCATGGCCGCGGTCGTCATCGTTGGGGCGCAGTGGGGGGACGAGGGTAAGGGGAAGATCGTCGACATTTACACCGAGCACGCCGACATGGTCGTGCGGTTCGGTGGCGGCCCGAACGCGGGCCACACCCTTGTCGTGGGGAACGAGAAGCTCGTCGTGCGGCTCATTCCGAGCGGCATCCTTCGCCCCGAGACCACGTGCGTGCTGGCCCAAGGCATGGTCATCGATCCCGGCAGCCTCGTGACCGAGCTCGACGAGCTTCAGGAGCGCGGTCACCTCCCCACGCCGTCGTCCGCGTCCGGACCTGCACGTGCCGGCACGGGCGCGACGCTCGTCGTCTCCGATCGCGCCCACGCGATTCTGCCCTATCACGTTCTCGTCGACGGCCTGCGCGAGCAGGGAGCAGGCGCGATCGGCACGACGAAGCGCGGCGTCGGGCCCTGCTACGAAGACAAGGCTGCACGCCGCGGCATCACCCTCGGTATGTTCCGCGACCTCGTCGCTACGGAGGCGCGCATTAAGACGGCCATCGAGGCATGGACGCCGACGATCAAAGCGCTCGGCGGCACGCCGCCCTCGGCCGAAGAGGTCATCGCGAAGATTCGCCCCTGCGCCGAGCGCATTCTGCCGCTCCTCAGCAACACCTCGCTCCTCGCCGAAGCGGCCGTTCGCGAAGGGAAAAACGTTCTCTTCGAAGGCGCCCAAGGCACGCTGCTCGACATCGACCACGGCACGTACCCCTTCGTCACGTCGTCCCACGCGACGGCGGGCGGCGCGTGCACCGGCTCGGGTGTTGGTCCGTCGCGCATTGACACCGTCATCGGTCTCGTAAAGGCCTACACGACGCGCGTCGGCGGCGGCCCGTTCCCCACGGAATTGAACGACGCAACGGGCGAGCGCCTTCGCAAGGTCGGCGACGAGTTCGGCTCGGTCACGGGCAGGCCGCGCCGCACCGGCTGGCTCGATCTTCCCGCTCTCCGCTACGCGGTGCGTGTGAACGGTCTCGACGGCCTCGCGCTGACGAAAATGGACGTCCTCACAGGCCTCGACGAGATCAAAGTCTGCGTCCGCTACAAGGCGGCCGCCGGCGAGAGCGACGAGTTCCCCATCGACGACGCGGTCAACGCGGAGCCGGTGTACCAGTCGTTCCCGGGCTGGAACGAAGACATCTCCAAGGCCCGGTCGCTTCGCGATCTTCCGGAGAACGCGCAGAAGTACATCGCGTTCCTCGAAGCTCAGGCACGCTGCCCGGTCGTTCTCGTCAGCGTCGGCTACCGCCGCGCCGACACAATCGTGCTGTCGAACCCGTTTGACGCGGCGCCGCGGGCGCGTGGTGGCGCGCGCGCGGTATAATCCCCGTCGCCATGGGCCCCGCCGTCGTCGCACTGCTCTTCGCGCAGCTCGCCGGCGGCACGTGGTCCGGCGCGCGCCCGCGCGAGTGCACGCCGCTCGAGACCGGTCGCGATCTCAACGTGTGGGAGCGCGCGAAGTCTCCCGAGCTTCGCCGCTATTGCGATCTCCTTGCGAGCGGCGCGGCGAAAATCGCCGCGAGCTCCGCGATGGCGCGTGAGGTCGTGGCGCTCGCCGACGACGCGGAGCGCACGCGTCCTGGGCGGGCGGCGCCGCGCGTGCTCAAAGGGCGCGCCCTCGCGCAGCTTGGTCAAAACGGCGACGCGTACGCCCTCTTCACCGAGGGGCTCGCCCGCGATCCGCGGGCCCTCGACGACCCTGCCGCGCTCCTCGCGTGGGCCCGTGTTCTCGCCCGCACGAAGCATGGGCCCGAAGCGCTCGACGCGTACCGCGCACTTCTCCCGCGAGGCTCGTCTCTCGCGGCCGTCGAGCGGGGAACGGCGTGTTTCGAAGCCGGAATGCTGTCGATGGCGCGCGGCCCGATAGGCATCGACGATGCCATCGTGTTCTTTCGCCAAGGCCGCCGCGACGCCCAAGACACCGTGCAGGCCGCGTCGGCCCTTGCGCTTGCGTTGGCGCTCGATCGTGCAGGCGGTCGCGACGAAGCGCGCGCCGTTTTCGCCGAGACGGGCGCCCACGATCCGCGCGTCTGGCTTGCACGGGAGCGCGCGCGTCTGCTGATTCCCGAGCTCGAGGCCGAGGCCCACGCCCTCGCCGCGGTCGCCCTCGACGGGGTCGATGCCCCGAGCGCACGTGGCGAATGGCGCGCGTACGTCGAAGCGGTCGGCGCGTCGTCGCCGTGGGCCGATCACGCGCGCAGCCACGAGGGTGGCGCGTCGCACGGCGCGGGTCGTGCAGCGCCCATCTCGAGGCCCAAATGACCACGCTTCGACGGCTCGCGCGCAAGACGCTGTTCGTGGTCGGCATGGGTGCGGTAACCAGCAGCGCTCCCACAGCTTCAGTCGCGCGCGCCGAGACGCCGCCGAGCGCGTGGGACTGCGCGAAAGACCCGAGCGTGCGCCGCACCTGGGCGCTTCACGTGCTCGTGCGCGAGCTCATGGCCGTCTCGAACGACGACGGGATGCAAAATGTCCGAAGCGCGTCGCTCGAGCGCGCGCGCGACGTGCTCGAGGGGGCGGCGGCCGAGAAGAGCCCCGACGTGCGTTTGCGCTTCGATCTCGGCGAGCTCTACGAGCTTCGCGACATGCACGAGCGTGCGATCGAGGTCCTTCGCCCGGCGCTCGAAGCCGCGCCGACCCACGCCGGTGCAAAAGACGCGTGGGTATCCCTCGGCTACGCCTACGCGAAGCTCGGTCGTCAGCGCGAGGAGCGCGACGCGTACATCGAGTTTCTCGCGCGGGAGCCCGATGATCGCCACCGCATCACAGCGCTCTTGAACCTCGCCGAAGCGGAGATGCATCTCGGGAATCTCGACGAAGCCGTCGCGCGCTACCGCGAGTCTCTCCGCATTTCCGCGACGATCCCCTTCAGCTCGAACGCCCACGAGACGAGCGTGCTCGCCGTCTGGGGCCTGGCCGTCGCCCTCGACCGCGCAGGCGACCCCGCAGGTGCGATGGAGCAGGCGCGGCTCGCGACGATGTGGGACGTGGGCGAGCAGCTCATTGGCCACGGGCCGAGCGTGTTCTTCGTGCCGAGCTACGAGCGAAGCTTTTACCTCGGTCTCGCGGCCATGGTCCACGCGCGCGATGCCCGCGATCCGAGGCTCGCGGCGATGTACTGGGCGCGTGCCGAGTCGCAGTGGAACATCTACGTCGCCTCGGCCGATCCCGCGGACCGCTGGTCGCGCCTCGCCCGCGCCCATCGCGACAAGTCGCGCGCCGAGAAGCTCGCCGCCGAGCGCAGGCCCGCGCCGCCCGGTCTTCCGGCGCAAAATCCGAACAGCGTTCCGACGCTTCCGTACTGATGCGCGACGAGGCGATCTTCGCAGCCCTCGAAGCCGTCCGCGCGGCCTGCGACACGACCGCACGACGCGCGAGCGATCCCGTGGGGTTCGTCCATCGCTACGCGGACCCGCTCGATCAAGAGCTCGTTGCGCTCTTAGCCGCGAGCGTCGCGTTCGGCAACGTGCAGGCGATCCGCATGAAGCTCGGCGAGGCGCTCGACCGCATCGGCCCGCGACCGAGCGTCGCCGCCGACGACGAGCGCGCGCTCTTCACGCGCCTCGACGGCTGGATTCACCGCGTATACCGCGGTGAGGACATCGCGCGGCTCCTCATCGGCGCGCGCCATTTGCAGCGCACGCACGGCAGCCTCGGCGCGCGGTTCGCGTTCGACCTCGCGTCCCATGCCGATCTGCGCGAGGCCCTCGCGGCGTTCTGCGACGCCCTCCGCCACGAAGGCGGTTTCCCCCTCGGCGCTGCATCGACCGACGGAGCGCCCGCCCGGCGAGGACCCGGGCACCTGCTGCCCGATCCGCGAGGTGCGAGCGGCTCGAAGCGCCTCTTCCTCTTCCTCCGCTGGATGGTGCGCCCCGCCGACGGCGTCGACCTCGGGCTGTGGGACGTCTCGCCCGCACGGCTCCTGTGTCCCGTCGATACCCACATCCATAAGCTCGCCAGGAACCTGGGCTTCACTGCGCGCAACGACCTCTCGTGGCGCACCACCGAAGAGATCACGCGGGCCCTCGCGAGCTTCGACGCGACCGACCCGGTGAAGTACGATTTCGCCCTTTGCCACATGGGAATGCTGCAGCGCTGCCCCTCGCGTCGCGACGCGAAAAAGTGCGAGGGGTGCGGAGTGAAACCGGTCTGCCGACATTGGCGACACGCGCGAGGCACGGGGAGCTCGAAGCCGCGCCGCACGCTCGCGGTGAGCGGCGAGCGATGAGCGATGCGCGATGCGCGATGAGCGATGAGCCATGCATAAGCACGTCGGCGCGCGCCTCGTTCGAGCTTGCGCGCGATTTTCAACACGGCGCACTTCGCGCAACGCACGCGCGTCGCTTTTGATACCGTTCTAGTTCCTGCCGTCGCGCTGCCAGCGTCGACGCGGCCTCGAGCATGCCCACACCTTCCCAGCCCCCTACGCCTCACCGCCGCGAGTTCTCTCTCGATGCCGTGCGCACGGACGGTTGGTTCGAGCGCATCGGCGAGGGGATCGGCAGTTTCCAAGCCCTCTGCGAGATTGTCGGCGAGCGCTTCTTCGCGTTCTCGATCATCGTCGGCGCCCGCATCACGGCGCTCACCGTCGATCGCCGCAGCCCCGACAACACGCTCGTCGACTTCGTCGTCGGCGTTGGCGATTCCGACAACGACATCGAGCCGCAGCGCCTAACGCTCGCGGACTTTCGCCGCCGTCTCGTGGGCGCCCTCCTCATCGAAGAGGAGAAGAGCGCGCCCGTCCCTATCCGCGATTCCGACGTCGAGGGCATTCAGCTCTTCATCGGCGTTCGCTACCTGCTGCTCGCGCCGCTCTACGGTTATTCGCTCCGTACCCTCATGCTCGAAGACGGCGGCACCGTGCAGCTCGTCGTGAGCCACGACGGGGTCGAAGAGCAGTACGAGCTCAACGCGTTCCGCTTTCGCATGCGCGCCCACGTGCGCGAAGAGCTCGATCGCATTGCAACCGGCTCGCGCAGCGCCATCGACCTGTCGAAGGTCGCCGAAGCCGAGGCCGCGTCGCTCAAGAGCGATTGGACGAAAGTCGTCGGCCTCCTCGGAAGCTGGCCCGCGCCCCTCGCGATTTTTCTCCGGACGCCCGAGGGGCAGATGCTCACGCCGGATGCGCGGGCGCTCATCGCGAAAGGGCTCGGGCTTCTCGGCTCGGCCTGCGTGCATTTGTCGGAGATCGAGCAGGCCGAAGAGGTCTTCCGCATCGGCATTCAGTACGCCCAAGAAGGCGTCGCCGCGGCCGATCTGTTCCGCCGCCTCGGCGAAGCACTTTTGCAGAACGAGCGTCCCGGCGAGGCTATCGGCCCGCTGCGCCGCGCGCTCGCGTTCGGCGGCTCGCCGCTCGACGTCATGCCGCCGCTCGCGCAAGCGTTCATTCGTCGAAAGAAGTTCGTCGCGGCCTACGCCTGTTTGCGCGAGGCGCTCGAGGCCGGCGCGTCCGAGCGGAGCATCGCCGACGAGCTTCGTCAGACCGAAACTGCCCTCGGCATGCCGCTCACGGCGTGGAAGGGGCAAAACCTGAAGAACAAGACCACGCGGACGCACCCGCCCAAGTAGGGCAGGGTGCCGCCCCGCACAGGAGCGCCTGGCGTGGCGCGCGGCCGGCACGATGGCGCGCATCTGAAAGCGACCGCTCTCGGAGCTGTCGTTGACACTTTAAACCCGCGGAACTAGATACGCGTACCGCGGTATCTCGGCAAATTCGCGATCGCGCGCCCTCGCTTCCGTTGCGAGGCGCCGCGCGAGCGAGTCGCCGCGGCGTTCGACACCGAGACCGACACCGCTCCCGAGGGCTCATGATCGCAACCTACGCCCCCATCTTCCTGATCCTCGTCCTCTCGTCGCTCATCGCGGGGGCCTTCTTCACGGGCGCGAGCTTCCTCGGCACGAAGAAGCCCACCCACGAGAAGATGCTGCCGTTCGAGTGCGGCTCTGAGAGCACGGGCGGTCGCCACGTGAAGCTCAGCGTCAAGTTTTACCTAACGGCCATCCTCTTCGTCGTCTTCGACGTCGAGGCCGTGTTCGTTTACCCGTGGGCGGTGCAGTTCCGCTCGCTCGGCTGGCTCGGGCTCGGTTCGATGTTCGGCTTCCTCGCCGTCGTCGTCGTCGCGCTCATTTACGTTTGGAAGAAGGGAGCTCTCGAATGGGAGAGCTGAGCGGACCTGCATCTGGCCCCACGCGTACGGTAGCGATCGACGGCACGGAAGCCGGCTTCGCGACCACAC
The DNA here is from genome assembly GCA_025354825.1 of Myxococcales bacterium. Taxonomy (GTDB): domain Bacteria; phylum Myxococcota_A; class Polyangia; order Polyangiales; family Polyangiaceae; genus JANXMC01. The sequence continues at coordinate 303 of JANXMC010000027.1, read as the reverse complement.
GCCTCGACGCGCTGCTCGGCTGGGCGCGTAAGTACTCTCTCTTCGCGTACCCGTTCGTCACGGCGTGCTGCGGGATGGAGTTCATGGCGCTCTCGAGCCCGCGTTTCGATCTCGCGCGCTTCGGCGCCGAGGCGCCGCGCTTCTCGCCGCGCCAGGCCGACCTTCTCTGGGTCGTCGGCACCATCAGCCAGCGCCAGGCCCCGGTTTTGAGGCGCGTTTACGAGCAGATGATGGAGCCGAAGTACGTGCTCGCCTTCGGCACGTGCGCGAGCTGCGGCGGCTTCTACGACAACTACACGACGG
>JANXMC010000013.1 GCA_025354825.1 Myxococcales bacterium | reverse complement strand
GTTACACGATCCGCGGGACGAAGATCTACATCTCCGGCGGTGACCACGACCTCGCAGACAACATCGTTCACCTCGTACTCGCGCGCGTCGAAGGCGCTCCCGCCGGAACGAAGGGGCTCACGCTCTTCATCGTCCCCAAGTTCCGCGTTGGCGCGGACGGCAAGGTCGGCGAAGCGAACGACGTCCACGTCGCCAACATCGAGCACAAGATGGGGATCAACGGCTCGGCCACGTGCGTTCTGAACTTCGGCGAAAACGGTAAATGCACCGGTTGGCCCGTCGGCGGTGACGCCAAGGTCAACCAGGGCATGCCGCAGATGTTCAAGATGATGAACGGCGCGCGCATCGCGGTCGGCGTTCAGGGGATCAGCGTCGCGTCGAGCGCGTTCTTGAACGCCCTCGATTACGCGAAAGAGCGCAAGCAGGGCGCGTCGATCACCAACTGGAAAGACGCCACGGCGCCGCGAGTCACGATTCTCGAGCACGCCGACGTTCGTCGCATGCTTCTCGACATGAAGTCGCGCGTCGAAGGCATTCGCGCTTTGGCGATCAAGCTCACGCGCCACCAAGACGCGTCGCGCTTCTACGCGGGCAAAGACGAGGCGGCCGTCGCGTATCATCAGGGCCAAGTCGATCTCCTCGTGCCGCTCGTGAAGGCCTACGGCTCGGACCAAGCGTTCCGCATTTGCGAGTCGGCGATTCAGACGTACGGCGGCGCCGGCTACACGCGCGACTACCCCGTCGAGCAGTACTGCCGCGACGCGAAGATCTTCTCGGTCTACGAGGGGACGAACCACATTCAGGCGATGGACCTCGTCGGCCGCAAGCTCGCGCAAGCGGGCGGCGCGAACCTTCAGGCGTTCCTCGGCGACGTGCAGAAGTTCATCGCAACCAACGCGTCCCACCCGACCTTGGGCGCCGACATCAAGAAGCTCGGCGCCGCGGCAGAAGCCGTGGGCGGCTGCGCAATGCGCCTTCTCATGTGGTTCCAGACGGGCAGCATGGGCCTCGTGCCCCTGTACGCGAACCGGTTCCTCGAGATGATGGCGGAGCTCGCCGTCTCGTGGCTGCTTCTCGAAGGCGCCGTCATCGCGGAGGAAGCCGCGAAGTCGGTCGTCGCCGATCACCCCGACGCGAACTTCTACAAAGGGAAGACGGCGGCCGCGATTTACTTCGCACGCAACGTTCTCCCCGGCGTCGAAGACAAGGCGAAGCTCATGGCCGGCGAAGACAAGTCGGCCCTCGAGATTCCCGACGCGGCGTTCGCCACGGTCTGAGCTTCACGCGCACGAGGTGGCTCGCGCGGGCCGCGATGCTCGCTAGCCCCTCTTGAACATCGACGGGCCCGGAAACCATTCGTGGTATTTTCCGGGCCCATGTCCTTTAAACGACTTCGTCGTCGCTCGGGTTCGGTGGCTATTTCAGGGCTCGTCGTCGCGGCCCTCGCGTTCGGCGCCTCGGGGTGCAAGCACGCGACGGCGATGGAAAAGCTTCGCGACGCCCTCGCGGAAGACAGCCTCGAGCGCGTCGCCGAGGTCACGAAAGAGATCGTCGGGTGCAGGCCGCCGCTTCCCGTCGCACCGACCCAAGGGTGCCTCCCGGAGATGGCGACGGCGTTCGGCTCGAAGACGGGGTTCGCCGCGAGCCCGCCCGATCAAGCGTCGGCGGCGTCGGTGGCGCTCCTTCTCGTGCGCGAGCACCGTGGCGACTGGGCGCCCCTCGCCGACCAGTGGATGACGGCGATGAAGGTCGGCAAAGGCGCCGGTGCGGATTCGCTGAGGCTCGCCGTCGCGCACAACATGGCGGAGGCCGCCGAGGCCATCGGCAAAGCGGTCGTCGAAGATCCCGACGGCGTCGCGCTGCTCAAGGCCGTCACGCAGAGCGTCCCGGGGGCGTGCGCGTCGTACGCGATGCTCGGCGACGGTGCGTTGCCCGAAAAGATGCCCCCCGCGATGGCGCCTGATCACGACCCGTGCGTTCAACGAGACTTGAGCCGCAAGGTGGGCCCTGGAGGCGATTACGGCGTCGGTCTCTGGCGCGCGGCCGCGGGCGCTATCGCGCTCTGGAAGGACGAAAGCGCCGCGCTCAAAGCGGGGCTCTCGCTGATGGATGGGAAGGCGAAGGAGACCGTCGAGGCGAAGCTCGCGACAATCGAAGCGGCCACGGCGAAGAGCTCGCTGAAGAAGAGCGAGCCCCGCGTCAACGCAGCGCTCGACATCGGCTCGGGGCATGGAGGCGGCGCGATGGCGGCGCCCACGCTCGCGCCCGCCGATGCCGGCGCGGCCCACGCAGCAGATGCAGCCGCGCCGCTCAAGAAGGCCGCGCACCCGTGAGTAAAATTCGGCGCGCGCGTCAAAAGCGACGGGCTGCGTGCGCCGAGTGCTTGACGACCCCGGAGGCCTGACGCTAGTAGTCGCCCTCCGTTTTCCGACTTAGCTCAGTTGGTAGAGCAGGCGGCTGTTAACCGCCGGGTCGTAGGTTCGAGTCCTACAGTCGGAGCCACGTTTCGAAAATGCGCACGCTTCGCGTCGTTCCGGTCCCGCGCGTCGCGCGCACCGGCCACGGACGACACCTCGTCGAAGGCTCCAGCGCCCGCGGCGCTTCCGCATCGCGCATGCGACGTCGGGCATCCTAACGCCATGCCGTGGTGGTTTCCGTGGGTGACTCTGGCTCTGTGGACCGCCGTCGTCGCGTTCGGCGCGAGTACACGAGGGAGGCAGTTCGGAGCGTTCGCCGGGATCATCGTCGGCATTCACTCGCTCATCGCGATCGAGATGGCGCCGGTCTTCGCGCGCGTGATGCCGCTTTACGTCGCGCTTCATGTCGCCGTGTTCGTGAGCTTCTTGATGCTCGCGCGCCCGCGCATGCGCCCACTCGCATACCGCCTTCTCGTGAGCTGGCCGGGCGCGTTTTTCGTTGCGGGGACGTTCCTCGCGCTTCCCTGGGCCCTCGTCCGCGTGGCGGGGTTCCACCCGTGGGGCGCGTACCTTCCGTACGTCGTCGCGGCGATCGGCGTGGTCCAGTCGCTCACCGCGCGGGGAGAACAGATCGACCTCGTCGTAGGCAACCCTTCGGAGGCGTTGCTCCCCGTACCGCACCCTCGTGGCGACACCCGCGAAGAGCGGCCGCTGAAGATCGTGCAGATTTCCGACCCGCACATCGGACCGTTCATGTCAGTCGCGCGCCTTCGCAAGATCGCCGAGCGCGCCGTTGCGAAGCGCCCCGATCTCGTCTGCCTCACCGGC
>JANXMC010000010.1 GCA_025354825.1 Myxococcales bacterium | reverse complement strand
TGTGCCCGAGACCGCCGTCCACGTGCGTCAGGAGCCACGGCTGCTTCCCACCCTGCAGATCGATGTAGCGGTAGTTCAGCCCGTCGCCCCAGAGGATGTCGCGCGTGCCCGAGCCGTTGATGTCGACGAGGCGGACGCGCTGCGCGTAGCTCGGCGCCGCGGGCGTCCCGGCAATCGTATGCCGGACGGCAAAGCCGTGGCCGTCGACGTTCAGCCAAACGTCGACGTCGGTGAAGCGAACTTGCACGAGATCATCGAGGCCGTCGCCGTTGACGTCGTCCAGCCGCAGGGCAGCGACGTCCGGCTCGGTGTAGTACGGGCTCGCGTCCATTGCGATGTCGCGCCCGGAGCCGAACGTGCCGGCGGCGCAGTCGTCGGTCGCGCCCGTGCCCCAGAAGCCGTTGCCGCGCCCAGGCCAGTACTGGATGTTCCCCTTCTGGATCTTGACGATGTCGGGCAAGCCGTCGCCATTCATGTCGGCGATCCGGATCTCGGAGTCGCTGAAGCGCACCGGCGTCCCGCTCCACGGCACGCAGACGCGCACCGGATCCGACGACAGCGACGCCGTCGTACCGCTGGTCCAGGTGGCCGTGCCGAAGCGCCCGTCGCCGCCCGGGTAGCGGCCGAGCGAGAAGAAGGTGTCGAGCTCGGTACCGTTCACGTACACGACGTCGACGAGTCCATCGCCGTTCGCGTCGAGCACGTGGAGGTTCTGGCTGTCCTTGCCGAAGTCGATCCTGGGGGAGAGCGCGTCTGCCGTCGTGGCAACGCGGCCTTGCCACGCCCAGCTCAGGCCGCTCCCCACGGGGGTATAGACCGAGTAACTCTTCACCTTTGGCATGTGGAGCAGATCGATCTTGGCGTCGCCGTCGATGTCCGCGGCCGCGAGGTTGAGGTTCTTGAGCGTGATCGTGCCGGCGTCCTCGCCGAGCACCCCGCTCACGGACATCGTGGAGGGGACGAAAGCGTCGGCGACGCCCTTGCCGCCGTTGAAGAAGACCCCGTGGTTGCCGCCGAAGAGCGCGGGCGCCGTCACCACCACGTCGGGGAGCCCGTCGCTGTTCACGTCGAACAGGTCCGTGAGCGCCTCGTCAATCGAATTCGGCGGGCTTGCATCCATCGTGTGAAGGCGCTCGTCGAACGCTTCGTATCCCAGCAGATCACCAGCCTTGCTCGCACCCTTGGCGTCGAACCCCGCAACATGCTGGTAACCGAATTTCGTCGGCGGCATCGTCGGGCAAGCCGTCGTGGTGGGAAGCAGCTCGCCGCTTTCGACCGGATTGGTCCCCGCGCACTTTCCCTCGAGCGTCACGCTCGCGAGCAGAGACACATGAGAGCTCGCGTCGTAGGCGAGGTGGTAGCGACGTACGAGCTCCCGCGGCGAGCCGGTGTCTCCGGCGTAGGTCTTGCTCGTGACGTCGACGCCTACGAGGCGCTGCGTGTCGTCGACGCGCCAACCTCGCCGATAACCGAACGTTGCGTCCGGCCGAGACTCATATCGCAAGTGCGCGTGGTGCGCGTACGCGCTGAGCGGCGCTGACGTCGTGCCACTCGTCGGCGGCGTGTCATAGACGTCGCTCAGATACGACATCGCGCCGAGCTGCAGATCGCGATACTCGACGGGATTGAGCGGCTTCGGCTCGCCGCCCGCCGACGTCTCCACGTGTGCGTCGTAGGCGCGCGAGAGGCTCCATCGGAAGATGCGTGTTGGTCTCTCGGGATCGACCTCGAGCGCGTCGTCACGGGCGCCGAGCTCCAGCGTCACGCCGCCCTTGCTTTGCACACGCCAGGTGCGATGGTCGGGCGACCAGAAGAAGCGTTGATAGCCACCCTCGATGCGCGCGCGGAAGTACTGCCAACCCGACGCCCAGGTGGGCATCGCTTCGCCCCCCAGCGCTCCCGTGCACCCCGAGCTGGTCACGAGACAGATCGGCACCAGCTCCTGACCGCCGTTGAAGACGAAGCGATCCAGCGTCGCCTTCCATGCGCCTCCGGGCGCTGGGTCGTCGTACCGAGGAATGCCGCGATCCGTCTGTCGCGAAACGAACGGCACCCCAAGGTCCCAACCGACTCCGGCCACGCCGTGGCCCGAGGCCGACGAGTAGCCGAGGGCGAGGGACGCCTGCGCGGCGCCGCGCCCGGACACGAGCGTGATGGGAACGGTCGTGTTGACGATTCCCGTCGAGAGCTGCGTCGAGAAACTCTCGCCCATGCCCTGGATCTTGCCGACCCCTTGGGGGACAGAGATGGCTTGTGACGAGACTCCCGTCTTGTCGCCGCCGAAGGCGAGCGAGTCGACGACGAGCCCGCTCTGGTCGATGGGTGACGCGAGCGGGCTGTCCTTCAGCTTCTGACCCGGCTCAGGGCCGCCGACACCGGGCTTGAGCGCAACCCCATCCGTCGAGAGCCGATCGGATTTGTCCATTGCGGGCTCGCCGCCTGACGGAAGCTTCTTCGGCTCGGAGCTAGCCCCGCCCGAACCGGACTCGACTGGGGGAGCCTCGGTGGCGCTACTTCCTACGGCTGCCGGAGCCTCGTTGGCGGATGCCGGACGGTGCGCGACGAATGAGAAGAGAAAGCACGCATGCGTGACGAATGCGATCGGCACGCGCGTCCGACGCAGGTGGGAAAAGCTCATCGCGTCCTCCCTACTTCGACGGGCTCTTGTTGATGCGCGACCAGTAGCGGTAGTGGAGAATGACCTGAATATCCTCGAGACGACTCCACTTGAGAGCTGGCGAGTCCCAGATCTTCAATCGATAGCTGCCATCGAGTGGACGGCCGCGGAATTCCGGTTTGAGGATTCCGGGCTGATTCAGAAGCCCGAGGTCGGCGGAACCGACGGGCATCGTGATGTACCGCTCGGCGGACAGAGCCTTGCCGTGCTCGATCGGTGCATCGCCGAAATCGAAAAACTGCACAGTGCCGCCATAGCCGAGAATCCCACTGTGATGCGCGTCGTGCGCGAGCGTGTACTCGGTGAATCCCGAGCCGTAGCAGCTCGGCGTCGGCGTGGCGCCGCAGTCACGAACGCCCGTCCCGACGAGGTTCACGCTGACGTCGATGTGGCGATAGTTGAAATTGCCAGCAGCAACCTTGCCCTGCAGCGAGGTCGTCGGCGTCCCGAGCGTGCCCGTGTCGATGACGAAGGCCTTGTCGAGCTCGTAGAAGCAAGTGCCCGGTGCCGTGCATCGATAGTCGAAGGCGGCGCGAAGATCGCCGCCTGTCTGCACCTTGCACACGTTGGAAACGACCGTCCGAGTGCCGTCTGTCCCGACGTACGGGCTGGCAGCGCCCCCCGCAGGCGTCGGCTCGAGCTGGACGTCCGCCAAAGCGACGCTTCCGGCAGCATCCCCAGCACCCGAGGCGCCGAATGCGATGTGATAGTCACCTTTCGAGGCGATGGTGATGGCCATCGTGCGGCGCGTCGACCACGGGCTGGCGGTCGTGCCGATGGACGCCGTCGGACTGTCTCCGACGACGAGAGCAAAGCTGCTGTCGTAGACCGCCACGCGGTACGGGGTGGATGAGCTCGTCGCGAGATCTCCCGTCGCCGTGCGAGCCTGGTCCCACCACGAGAGCACGTAGGTCCCTGGATTCAGAGAGACCGTCTGCGAGAGTAGACCGGCCGGTCCGTCGAGCGTCCCGGTAGCCGTCGCCGCTGGCTGGTCGCGCAGCCACGTCACTCCGCCATGGCCCGAGACGTCGGGTGGGTCTTTGGGCAGCGCCAGCGCGGCGCCGGGAAGCACGCTCAGGCACTTGGTTGCACCAGCCGCGCATCGATGCAACTGCCATCGATGCTCGGGCGACTCCGGCGTCGTCGAGACGACGGTGCTCAGCTTGTCGGAATAGAAGAGGAGATTGGGTGAATCGCTGAGGCAGTATCCCGATGCCGCGAGCAAGTCGTCGCGCAGCGACAAG
>JANXMC010000346.1 GCA_025354825.1 Myxococcales bacterium | reverse complement strand
GCTCCGCATGGAGGAGTTCGCAAACATCATCACGTCCGAGCTAGGATCGCCCATCACGTTTTCCACCTCCGTCCAGGCGCTCTCGCCGACGATGGTACTTGGGTATTACGGCGAGCTCGCGCGCACGTTCGCGTTCGACGAGCTTCGCGACGGCATTCTCGGCAAAGCGTGGATTCTGCGCGAGCCTGTCGGCGTCGTCGGGGCGATCATTCCGTGGAACGTTCCGCTCTTCGTTGCCATCTCGAAGATTGCGCCGGCGCTCGCGGCGGGGTGCACCGTCGTTTTGAAGCCGCCGCCCGAGACGCCCCTCTTCGCGTATGTCCTCGCCGAAGCGCTCGAGGCCGCGCAGGTGCCGAAGGGCGTCGTGAACATCGTGGCTGCCGGTCGCGAAGTTGGTGAGTATCTCGTTCGCCACCCGGGCGTTGACAAGGTGAGCTTCACGGGGAGCACAGACGCGGGGCGCAAGGTGGCGTCGATTTGCGGGGAGCGGCTTCGCCCCGTGACGTTGGAGCTTGGCGGAAAATCGGCCGCGATTCTGCTCGACGATATCGATGTACCGCGCGTCGTCTCCGAGCTTTTGCCCTTTGCCATGATGAACAGCGGCCAGGCGTGCATTGCCCAAACGCGTATTCTGGCTTCGCGAAAGCGCTATTCGGAGATCGTCGACGCGTTGACCGAAGAGGTCCGCGCGCAGAAAACGGGCGACCCGTTTGATCCCGAGACCTTCTGCGGCCCCATGGTGAGCGACCGGCAACGGGCGCGCGTCGAGGGGTATATCAAGATAGGCCGCGAGGAGGGCGCGCGCCTCACGATAGGCGGCGGGCGACCCCGCGGCCTCGAGCGCGGTTATTTCGTCGAGCCGACGGTTTTCGCGGACGTGAAGAACGAAATGCGAATTGCCCAGGAAGAGATCTTCGGCCCGGTTCTTTCGGTGATTGCCTATGACGACGAAGCCGACGCGGTGCGCATTGCCAACGAATCGCGCTACGGGCTCTCGGGCTCGGTCTGGACGACGGACTACGCGCGAGGGCTGGCCGTGGCGCGCAAGGTGAAGACGGGCACCTACACCGTCGGAGGGTGCGTCCTCGACTTCGCGACCCCGTTCGGCGGGTACAAGGATTCGGGGCTCGGTAGGGAGTTCGGGCCCGAGGGGCTCTCCGCCTTCTTGGAGCACAAGTCGGTCGCCATGCCCTACGACTACGAGCCGCCCGCGGGGTGAAATTCTGCGCCATTTTCACCCGTGGGCGCGGCTAAAATGCGCTTTTTTCGCACGTTTGGCTGAGACGGTGGCCCCTGAGGGGGGTGGCCTTCTCGGGGTTTGCCGCATGGCCAACCTGTCGGCATCGCGCGGAGGATGCTAAGGAACCCCCCGAGGGGACAAAGCGTCCCCATGGTGGGTATCATTGATGGGCAGCGGACTCGAACACCTCCTCGCCGAAGGCGTCATCAGCGAAGTTCTGGGGCGCCTAAAGAGTGGCAAGGAAGCCGAGGTTTACGTCGTTCGATTCGGCGGCAAGGTCGTCGCGGCGAAAGTCTACAAAGACCGCGCGACCCGGAGCTTCAAGAGCAATTCGGCCTACAAAGAGGGGCGAACGGTTCGCAATACGCGGTCGCAGCGCGCGATGGACCGTGGCTCGAAGTTCGGCCAGGCGGCGTCGGAAGACGCGTGGAAGGCCGCCGAGGTGGATGCGCTCTACAAGCTTCATGCCGCGGGCGTGCGCGTCCCAACGCCCGTCATGTACCTCGATGGCGTGCTGCTGATGGAGCTCGTCGTCGACGCCGACGGAGAGGCCGCGCCGCGCCTGATCGACGCGGATTTGACCGTCGAAGACGCGAACAAGGCCTATCACGACATGCTCGGCCAGCTCGTGAAGATCCTTTGTTGTGATTTGATTCACGGCGATTTGTCGCCGTACAACGTGCTTTGGGGGCCGGCCGGGCCGACGATCATCGACTTCCCGCAGACGATCTCGGCGTCGCACAACAGCCGCTCCGAAGTCTTCTTCATTCGCGACGCGCGCAATATCCTCGGGCACTTCGCCGCGATCGATCGCAGCCTCGACGGGCGCGTTGGCGACGCGTCGGAAATTTGGCGTGCATACGTGCGGCGTGAGCTCACGCCAGAGTTCCTTCCGATGGGGCGCATGCGGCCTCCGCCGCCCATGCAGCAGCCTCGCCCGCGCGCATTCGAGGCGAGGCCGCCGCAGCAGGCGCCGCAAGCGCCACAGGTGCAGAGACACCACCACGCGAACCCTCCGCGGCTGCAGCACGGCGCGGCGCCACCGCGTCCGGTGCAGGAGCATCGCCCGGTGCAGGAGCATCGCCCGGTGCAGGAGCATCGCCCCGTGCAGGAGCATCGCCCGGTGCAGGAGCATCGCGCGCCACACACTCGCGCTGAGCAAGAGCCGAGGCCGCCCCAGCAGCATCGTGCTCCCCACGAGCACCGCCCGCGCGGCCACGAAGCGGCGCCGCCTCCGCGAACGCCGCTGGCGGCGAGCCCGCCGGCGAGTCCGCCGGTGAATGCCAGCGCCCACGTGCCCGCTCCGCACGCGCCTTCGCCACGGCCCGAGGCGCGGCGAAGCAATCGCGGAGCGCCGAATCCGGAGGTTATCGTTCGTGTGAACCGCTCACCCGCCGCGGACGATCGCCCGCGACCGGTCGAGGGGCAGCACGGCGCCGCGCCGCCTCCGCATGCGCCGCAGCGATCGCAGCACCCCCCGCGACGGCGTCCCACGGGGCGCTGACCAGCCGCTCAAATCGGGCGACGTACGCAGCCGAGGGTCGCGAACGTTCATCCCAATCAGAACCGCGTGCCGACCCTCGCCTCTACTCCCGCCCCTCGATTCGCTGGTGTCGCCATCGGCGGGGCGGTGATCGGGCTCTGGCTAGCCCACGGAGCTTGGATGCTCGAAGGGCATCTGCTCGCCGCCGCGAACCCTCTCGTCGTCGTCGCCCATGGGGTGCTTCAGGGGTACCTGACGACGGGCCTCTTCATGACGGCGCACGACGCCATGCACGGTACGGTGAGCCGCTCACGGCGGCTGAACGACGCCATCGGCGCGACCGCGAGCTTTCTGTTCGCGGCCATGAGCTACCGAAGGCTGGTGGTGAATCATGGGCGCCACCACGGCGCGCCCGGCACCCACGACGACCCGGATTATTGCGCGACGCGGAGCTTCTTCGCATGGTTCGCCACGTTCATGCGGCGGTACGCGACGATTGGCCAGTTCGTCGCGATGGCGGTGCTCTTCAATCTCTTGAAGCTGCGCTACGACGACGGCGCGCTGTGGGCTTTTTGGATTGCGCCGGCGATTTTCGCGTCGTTTCAAATGTTCTTCTTCGGAACGTATTTGCCTCATCGATTGCCGCATACGGCGTCGATGTTGCCGGACAATGCGCGGACGTTACCGAAGAACCACGTGGTGGCGATGCTCACGTGTTACTTCTTTGGATACCACGCCGAGCACCACGCCTCGCCGAGTACGCCGTGGTGGCGCCTCGCCGCGCTCAAATCGCGCCTCACGGAAGGCAGCTAGCGCTGGCGGGGCTCCACGTCTTCTTGCCCATGTGAAGACATGCGTGGGTCATCGCGGCGAGGTACGGCGCGTCGTTCGCATCGATGACGCCACGCGCGACGCGGTTTTTCGTCCAGAGCCCATCGAGATAGCCGTGGACGCGCCAGAACAGCTGGCTTTCGATATTTCGATTGAATCGCTGCATGCGAATCGCGCTTTGCGGGTCGTCGAAACGGACATGAAAGTACGCGTGAATGCCCGCCGTTGCATCGGGCGAGCGCGCGGTGACGTCGGCGGCGGTCCAACGCAATTGGGATTGGATATAAAGACCGAAGGCGTCGTCCGTCGTGAACGACGCCAATTGCGTGTTGAGGCGGTTGAGCGCCGACTGCATGTTCAAATTGAACGTCGCCTTGCCGGACGCGGTGGCGGGGAGCGGGTCGTTGGCCGTCGCGACGAGGGGGGGCGCGGTCCAGCCAGCGAAGAGGCTCGCTTGCGCGGGGAACGTGCTTCGAAGAATGGCCACCATCGCGCGGTGCATCGCGAGAAACTCGAGCCCATTGCCGGGCGCGCCCTCTTGGACGGCGTTTCGCTGCCAACCCTTCGCCAGCGCGTAGTTAAGGCGCGGCGACGTGGACCCGGGCTGCGAGAAGATGTCCCACTGCCGCGTGTCGTGCCATTCGCGATGCATGCATCCCCACATGCCGTGGCGCTCGAACTGCACGATAGCGGCGGGCAGCGCGCGGTCGACGCCGAGGGCTTCGGTCGTCACGGGATTGTCTTCGTCGCACTCGGGGCCGAGCGCGGCGGTCGCGCCGTCGGAGCCGGAATCCTCGCGGGGCATCGTGTGATCGCGACCCGCGGCGTCGTGGGCCTCGAGAGCCAGCGCGTCGCCCAGGCCCGCGTCGCCGGAGGCGCCCATAGGCATCGGCGCGCCATCCATCCTCTTGCCTCCGCCGTCGTCGTTGCCAACGTCGCCGGTGGCGTCGGGCGTGCTGCTACAGCCCGCAAGAGTGACGAGGGAACCGAAGGCGAGGGCGGCGATCGACGCCCGGGTGGTGCCATCGGAGAGGCGTCGAGCGTGAAGGGGGCGAGAGGGCATCGTTGGGCACCGCGGGGGCTGACGGCGTGGGCAAACCTCAAGCAACAGCAAGGGAAGTGCCGCTTCTGTCGGCGCGCGCTGCCGCGGATTTCGTGGCGGGTCACTCAGGTGACCATGAGGGCAACGCGCCACGACGTGGATCGCGCGCACACCGCGAAGGCTGTCGACAGGCCCGACGCTACTGCACGCCGCCGGTGGGAATTTCTCCGCGGGGTCTCGCGGGATCAAGTACCCAATTGGGTATGCTCCGCCGACGCTTTGCTCTCGCCACCGCCCTCGCCTCGTCTATCGGGCTCACCCTTATTGCGTGCGCCCCCGAGCTCAATCGGGACGCGCCTGCAACGGGCAATCGGCCCGACTTCGATTCGACGACGGGCGCCTTCCCACTCCCCTCGGATTTGCTGAAAAACCCTGCGACGGGCAAGCTCGCGCTCCCTGCCGCGCCCGCCGACTCGCCTCTCACGACCGAGATCAAAGCGAGCATCAATCGCCTCGACGGCTGGCTCACGGCGCAGACGATCACGATCCCCTTCGACGTGATGCTCGACCCGGCGACGCTCACCTACGACAACGTGCTGCTCTACGACGTGACGCGCGCGTCGGAGACGCCCCCGGTCGTCACCCAGCTCACGTCCGCAGACTTCTATATCCTTTTCAACGTCGGCCTCACGCCGGCCACGAGCCCGCCGTACAATCTCATTCTCAAGCGGAAGTCGCCGGGCCCGTTTCAGCTGCCGACGGACTTCACACCGGGCGGCCACTTCGCCGCGATCGTCACGGACGCCGTTCGCGGCGCGGGGAACGTTCCGTTTCTCGACAATCCGATCTTCGTATTCCTCCGCTCGCGAACGCCCCTCGCGGTGAGCGGAAAGAGCACGACGATTCTTGATGATCTGACGGCAGTGCAGCTCGAAGCGACCCGCAGCGTGTACGACCCGGCGTTCAAGGCGATCGAGGCGAACAGCTCGTTCACCCGCGATCACGCGTTGAGCTTCACGGTGTTCTCCGTCGAGTCGGGAGCACGAGCCGTCTACAACCCGACGGCCGTGGGAACGGTGGTGCCGTTGCCCATCGACGGCGCCGTGCCCCAGGCGACGGCAAGCTCCAAGCCCACGATCACCTTCGATCAGCCCCTCGATGCCGCGACCGCGGCGTCGGGCACGCACCTGTATCGCGTCGACGGGACGTCGCTCGTCGACATCGCGGTGACCCCCAACGTCGTCGCGCAGGCCGATGCGCTCGGCCATTACCCCTTGGAAATCGTCCCGGCGGCGCCGCTCGATGCGGGCGCTACGTACGTCGCCGTGCTTACCGATTCGATCAAGGGGGCAAACGGCGTTGCGACCGAGGCGTTCTCATTCTTCTCGCTGTTGCGAAATGCCAATCCGCTCGTCGACCTGTCGAAGGTAGGCGCCGAGCTGAATTCGCCGTTTCTCGACAACACGCTCGACGTCCTCCTGGCGTTTGGTGTCGACCCGACCCAGGCGACGAACGACGATTGGAAGTCCGCCTACTCGAACCTGCTTGGCAATCTCGCCGACCTTGAGACTCTTCGTCTGAAATATGGGGGCTTCTTCGCGACGCTCGAAACGCAGAAACAGATTCCCCATCTTTCGGTAACGGCTCTTTGGCAATTTACGACCACGAGCGCAGGCGTCCGATGAGAATACGAAATAAAGTCTTTGCAGCTTCCTTCGCCGGTCTCTCGGCTGCCGCAACCTTGGCGATGGTCACGCCTGCTTCCGCGAGCGGCTATTTGCTTTACGAGGCGAGCCCCACGGGCATGGCCCAGGGCGGGGCGATGATCGCCGACGGTTCGGAGGCGGCGACGCTGTTCTACAACCCCGCCGGCCTCGCGCGGCTCGAAGGGTTCAATGGGCAGGTGTCCCTCGCCGCGTATTACGCGGGCGCGGCGAGCTATCGAAGCTCGATCACGGGAATCAAAGAGAAGGCCGACCCGGGCTTCTTCCCGATGCCCACGGTCTTTGCCAGCTACAAGGTCAACGACTGGCTCACCTTCGGGCTCGGCGGCTACTCGGCCTACGGTCTCGGCGTCACATGGCCCACGAAATGGGCGGGATACACGCAGGCGAAGAAGGCGACGCTCACGAGCTACCAGCTCCAGCCCTCCGTCGCGATTGGGCCGTTCCGCGGGTTCTCGATAGGCGCCGGCATCGACTTTCTCTCGGGCTCGGTCGACATCACGCGCGGCATCCCGTTCACCGACGGCAATTACGGCGAAGTGCGTGTCGCAGGCGGGGCGTCGGCGGTTGGCTTCAACGCCGGCGTGTTCTACGAGCCCGCGGAATGGGTGCGCCTCGGTGCCACGTTCCGAAGCTCGATTAAGATCAACCTGACCGACGGCAGTGCCGACTTCACCGTTCCGAAAGCGTTTGAAGAGTCGCTTCGTGATCAGACCGTGAAGACGAGCCTTAAGACGCCGCCGATGGTCGGCTTTGGTGCGCGTTTCACGCCCGTGAAGCCGCTGCAAATCGAGCTCGATGCGATGTACATCGGATGGTCTGTGTACGACCGGCTCGACTTTCAGTTCGACAACAAGGCGCTCAACTCGTCCTCCGAGAAAGATTGGAACGATTCGTTTCAGCTTCGGCTTGGCGGCCAGTACGCATTCGAAAACAAGCTGAGCGTTCGCGCGGGGGTAATCTTCGATAAGAATCCGATTCCCGACAAGAACTTCGATGCCCTTCTGCCAGATGCCGATCGCGTCGATTTCTCGGCGGGCGCAGGATACTCGTTCGGCAAAGTGCGCGTCGATGGCGCGTATATGTTCGTCTACTTCCTGCCGCGCACGCTCGGCGTGGAGAACCCGCTCCCCGGGACGTGGCGCGTAAATGCCCACGTGTTCAGCCTCGGCGCGTCGATCAAGCTGTAAACGAAAAAAGGCCAGGCTCCCCCAGCGTCGGGGCGGGCCTGGCCTTCTCGTTCCGCGGCAGCGTGCCGAACGCGCTCTTAAAGTGAGCTGTTGAGCGGGTCGTGCTGGTCGCCGCCCTTGTGGAAAACGGGGCCCGTGCTTGGCGCCGGGCCGCGGTGCTGCGACTTGGACGTGCTGGGCGATGCCGGCTTCACCTTCGATGCGCGGAGCTTGTCGGCGTCGAGGAGGGCGCGGCGCTGGTCGTCGCTGAGGCGGCCGTCGCGGCCGGGCTGCAGCTGCGATTCTGGTAAGGCGACCGGCGCGACCGGCGCGACGGCTGCTCCTGCTGCTCCGACAGACGCGCCGAGGGACGTGGGCGCGAGGCTGCCGGCCGCGGCCTCCGCCGATGTGCCTGTGCGCGTGACCGCGACGGCACCAATGGCGAGAACGAGCACGGCGCCGAGCGCGACGAAGACGCCTCGCTTGCTCGAGCGCATGTTGGGAATTTCGATATCGGAGTAGCTAATGGGCGCGACCATCGGCGACGTGCTGAGGGGGCCGCCGAACGACGCCGGCGGGGCCGAGACGCGCATCTCGTAGGCGGACGACGGCGGCGCGAACGCGAGGGCGGTCACGGGCGCGGGAGCGGCAGCCAGAGGCGCGACCGCGATGGGAGGCTCGGACGCTGCGGGGGGGGCCGGAATCGTGTCGAGATCGGCCGCGTGAGGCTCGTGAAGGGGAGCCTCGGCGTCGTCGCTGCCGAGTACTTGCCCGAGCTGCGCCCAAGTGTCGGCGCCATCGTGGCGAACGTACGTGCCCTCATTGATGACGCCGTCTTGAAAGGCGGAGTCGAGCTCGTCCAGGCTCATCGTGCGGAGGTCGCCTGCAGCAACCTGCACATGCCAAAGATCGGCTTGATTGTCGGTGCCCGACGCTGCGTCCAAGGTGCTCATTCGCGATCCTCCGTAATGGGGTGACGTGCTCGCCACCCGACGAATGTGGCGCGAAGCTAGCAGTGTCGTCCGCCTACGGCACTTGAGATTCTCGCGATTTGGCCGGCTCGAACAGTAGAACGGTAGAAAGTGTCTACTGGCAAACGAGACGCAAATAATCGTGGACATACACTGGGCTGAATCCCGCCTTCGTGCGCGACGCGATTGGCCACTTCGGATTGCCCAATGCGGAGTTGACTCTCCAAGGTGCAGCGCGCCGCTCGGGGCGGATTCCTCATTGGCATTTGCCGTCTCCAATGTTGCGTCGCCGTTTCAACGTTCGTCGAGATCACGGCGTCCCGCGAGCGGCCGCGCGCGGCTTATGCGGAAAAGTCGGCCGCTTGACGGAGCCTTGAGGCTGCGATAGCTGTTGAAGCGAAGGTGAAAGTCATCATCAACAAGCCTTCCACGATTTCCGCGGCTGCCGAGTCGACCGTGCGCCTCGCGAGGGGCTGAGCATCCCACGGCTTCGCCTGGAACCGACGCCCGACCATGCCTTCACTGCCAGCACGCGCACCGCTAGGCGTTGCGGTTTTTGCGTTCGCCGCCATTTCAGCCGTCGCGCTGTCGGCGGCCGCGCAGGCCGAGCCCGACACGTCGGGCGCGCCTTCGCCGGAAGCGATGCCGGAGCCGGCCGTCGCGTCCGGGCCGGCCGTCGCGTCGGGGCCGGCCGTCGCGTCGGAGCCGGCACCGGCAGCGGCCGTCGACGAGGTTCGCGTGCGCGGCTCCGCGGTGGACACGCTGCCGAGTGCCTCGGGCTCGGGGACGCAGATCACGGCCAAGGAGATCGCGCGGGCCCAGCCCCAGAGCGCGGGCGAGATGCTCCGGCGCGTTCCGAGCCTGAACATTCGGCAGGAAGACCCGATGGGGCTCCGCCTGAACATCGGCGTGCGCGGGTTGAACCCGTCGCGCTCGCGCCTCGTGTTGGTGGAGGAGGACGGCGTTCCCGTCGTCGTAAGCCCCTATGGCGAGCCAGAGCTTTACTTCTCGACGCCCGTTGAACGTATCCAAACGATCGACGTCGTGAAGGGGCCCGGAGTTTTGGTCTACGGACCGCAGACGGTTGGCGGGGCCGTGAACTTCCATACGCTCGCCGCGCCTGATCACGAAGATTGGAATGTCGTAGGAGAGCTCGGTCAACGGTCGTACGGCAAGGCGCTCGTCGCCTATGGAAATGCCGTGGGAGACGTTCGGTACGTCGTGCAGGTCGTTCACAAGGAGGGGGACGGCTTTCGCACTATGCCGTTTCACACGAACGATTTTCTGGGGAAGCTCGTCTTCCCGACGTCGTCGGTGGGCGAGGCGACCCTGAAGCTCTCGGCCTACGAAG
>JANXMC010000837.1 GCA_025354825.1 Myxococcales bacterium | reverse complement strand
CCAGTTGCGCGGTCGTTCCGCGTAGCACCAATTGTCGTCGAGGCGGCTCGGCTGGATAGCTCCGCGCTCTACGTCCGACTGGGGTCGCGCCCGGCGGGGCTGACCACAGCTGAAGGAAACGCGCGCCTGCTCGAGCACGGCCCCAACGTGCTGTCGCAAGATAAGCCGCCTAGTTTTGCGCGCCTTCTCTGGCGTGCTGCCCGCGACCCACTCGTGATTCTGTTGGCCCTGCTGGCCACGGTGTCCGCAGTGACCGGAGACCGAACGTCTGCCGTCGTCATGGCCTCGATGATCGCCTTGAGCGTGGGACTGAAGCTATTTCAAGAGACCAAGGCCGACAAGGCTGCGGCGAAGCTCAAGGCGATGATCTCCGTCAACGCGACCGCCCTTCGCGATGGTGCGCCTCGCGAGATCCCCGTGTCGCGACTGGTTCCTGGAGACGTGCTCAACCTCGCTGCCGGCGACATGATCCCCGGCGATGTGCGAATCACACATGCGAAGGACCTGTTTGTTAACCAAGGTTCCCTCACGGGTGAGAGCCTCCCCGTCGAAAAGTATGATGTCGAGGTAGGCACGGGCGTGTCGGCGCACCCGGGCGCCCAGCTCTCGCCGCTGGAGCTCACGACGATCGCGTTCCAAGGGACCAGCGTCGAGAGCGGTTCCGCGACTGCAGTCGTCCTCGTAACAGGTAAGGCAACCTACCTTGGCGGAATGGCCGCGGCGATCAGCGAAGCGGAACCACCGACGGCATTCGATCGTGGGATCTCTCGGTTTACGTGGCTCATGCTCAGGTTCATGGCGGTGATGGTGCCGCTCGTCTTCGTCATCAACGGCCTGACCAAGCACAACTGGACGGAAGCGTTCTTTTTCGCACTCGCGGTGGCGGTGGGCCTCACCCCCGAAATGCTACCGATGATCGTGACGGTGTGTCTCTCGAAGGGCGCGATAGCGATGGGAAAAAAGAAGGTCATCGTCAAACGGATCGCGGCGATTCAGGACCTGGGCGCGATGGACGTCCTATGCACGGACAAGACCGGCACGCTCACCATGGACAAGGTCACGCTGGAACGCCATTGCGATGTGCAGCTCCGAGAGGATGACCGCGTCCTCGGTCTCACATACATCAACAGCCACTTTCAGACGGGGTTGAAGAATGTCCTGGATCGCGCGATCTTGGCGCACGAAGAGACCCACGTCCATGCACGGATCCCGGAGTACACGAAGGTCGACGAGATCCCTTTCGACTTCGTTCGGCGCATCATGTCGGTGGTTGTTCGCACGCCGGAGGGCAAGGATCGGATCATTTCCAAGGGCGCGCCCGAGGCTATTTTCCCGAAGTGCGGAAGCTTCCTCCTCGGCGGTGAGCGTCACGCCATGGACCATGCGAACATAGAGGCGTTAAAGAGAGAGTACGAACGACTCAGCGCGGACGGATTTCGTGTTCTCGCGGTCGCAAGCAAAGAGTCTGAACCGCGCGGACCGACCGCGTCCGGAACGACGCCGTACGGAACGAGGGACGAGTGCGACCTCGTTCTCGAAGGATATGCGGCTTTCCTCGACCCGCCGAAAGAGTCTGCGGCCGCCGCCATCAAGGCGCTTCATGGGCACGGCGTGGCAGTCAAAGTCGTCACGGGCGACAACGATCTCGTCGCCCGCAAGATATGCAGGGAGGTAGGGCTTGCCACCGACGTGGTCCTCCTCGGCAGCGAGGTCGAGAAAATGACCGACGTGGAGCTCCGCGACGCCGCGCGACGGACGACGCTCTTCGCTCGCGTCTCCCCCGCGCACAAGGAGCGGATCATCAGGGCGCTTCAGTCCGGGGGGGCAGTCGTCGGCTTTCTCGGCGACGGCATCAACGACGCGCCCGCACTTCATGCCGCCGACGTGGGGATCAGCGTCGACTCGGCGGTCGACGTCGCAAAGGCGTCCGCGGACATGATTCTGCTCGAGAGATCACTCCTCGTGCTCGACGAAGGTGTGCTCGAGGGGCGAAAGGTTTTCTCTAACATCCTCAAGTACGTTCGTATGGGCGCTTCGAGCAACTTCGGCAATATGTTCAGCGTCATCGCCGCGAGCATTTTTGTCCCTTTTCTGCCGATGCTCCCGCTGCAGATCCTCGCGAACAATATGCTCTACGACATCGGGCAGACCGCGATTCCGACAGACACCGTCGACGTCGAACGGATTCAAAGGCCTCGTTCATGGGACATCAAGGAACTGACTCGCTTCATCCTTCTCATTGGACCTTGCTCGTCGATCTTCGACGCCTTGACGTTCGGCGCGATGCTCTACGTGTTCGGCTGCCGGAATGTTTCGACGCCGGAGATCGCAGCACGCAGCGCGAGCCTCTTTCAGACGGGTTGGTTCGTCGAGAGTCTGCTCACGCAGACGCTCATCATTCACGTCATCCGAACGAACAAGATCCCGTTCGTCGAGAGTCGCCCCTCGCAATTCCTGGTGGGGACGGGCGTGGCGATTATGGCAATCGGTATCGCCATCCCATTCTCACCGTTTCGCAGCTACCTCGGCTTCTCGGCGCTCCCGCCGCTCTACTGGCCGCTTCTCGCCGCCGCCCTCGTCGGCTACGTCACGTTGACGCAGGGGGCGAAGACGCTTCTCCTGCGGCGCGGTTGGATCTGATCTCTCCGTGGGCTGCGAGCGCGGCGGTCGCACAGGCCTAGGCCGGCGACTCAACCAATTCCGGCGGCGCCCAGCAGCTTCCCGATGAGCGCGGTGATTGCCATCGCCGCGCCCCCGCCGATGACCACGCGCAACGACGCTCGGCCAATGGGCGCTCCTCCGATCCGCCCTCCTAGCGCGCCGAGAACGGCGAGGCCGCCGAGGCTGACGCAGACGATCGTCACGATGCGCATCGGCGAAGGTGCGAGGAGGAGCGCGATGACCGGCAGCGCTGCGAGACAGGCGAAGCTCGCGGCGGACACCAACGCCGCCTGGAACGGCCGCGCCATCTTGGAAGCTTCGAGCCCCAGCTCGTCGCGCATGTGCGAGGTAAGGCTGTTGCCTGCAAGGCTCAGCGCGTCCGCGACCTTCGCCGCGAGGTCGGGAGCGAGGCCGCGACCTCTGTAGATTGCTGTGAGCTCTTCGAGCTCCCCTTTCGGGTCGATTGTGAGCTCCCTGGTCTCGAGCGCGATGTCGGCGTTCTCCGCATCGCGCTGCGAGCTTACGGAGACGTACTCTCCTGCTGCCATCGAGAGGGCGCCGGCGACGAGCCCCGCGATGCCGGCGACGAGCACGGTTTCTCTCGACGCGGACGGCGAGGCGGCCGCGACGCCAATCATCAAGCTGGCCGTCGAGACCACGCCGTCGTCGGCGCCGAGCACCGCGGCTCGAAGCCACCCTCCGCGGCTGGCGCGATGGCGTTCGGATAGAGGCATCATGGTGGGTTCACGAAGCACGAGTCCGGCCGCCTGCAAGAAGACGTCTACGCCCAGTGCTTCTCGAGCTCGGCGCTCGAAGGCGAGCGCACTTTTGTCGCGGACGGCGCAACTGTTGCGCGAGCGGGGCTCCGGGGAGAAGCCGAGAAGGTCCACCGCGCACCGCCGCTGTCCGCATCGCGCGGCCCTCGCTCGGCGCTCTCCCCTCGCTGCATGCGCGTGTCGCGCGCGGTCAACCACGCGGGTGAGAACGGCTCTCCGATGGTCGTGCGATCCACTGATCGCATGCCCGTAAACTATCGAAAGGAAAGTAGTTTTTCACCTGGGAAGCCTGGCGTCGGAGCGCGGCATCGCGCACCTTCGAAGGACCATGCGAACCCAAATCGTCCTCGCGTTTCTCACGGCCACTGCGCTCGCCGCCGTTGCCTGTGGAGACATGGACGCGGGACCGCTCCTAGTGGGCTCCCACGCCGGAAGCGCCAATGCCCCTGTCGCGGACCCGTCGGCGACGAGCGACGGCGCGAACGCGGGGGCCAATAGCGGCAGCAGCAGCGGGACCGACGTCGGCAGCGGCCCCGCGAGCAGCGACGACGCGGGCGTCGAAGGCGACGGCGGGGCGCAGGCCGACGCGGCCCCGGTCACGGATGCCGGCGCCTCCGGCGACGCGGCGGCGACGCCTTCAGGCGTGTTCGCCGGCGCCCCCGCCTTCGTCGCGTCGACGGCTGGGAAGACCCACAACGCGGGAAAGAACTGCATGTCGAGCTGCCATAACCACGGCTTCTCGTTCGCGGGAACGCTGACGACCGCGGCCGGCGCGCCCGTCGTCGGCGCGGAGGTTCGCCTCGTCGACGCGACCGGCGCCGCCATCAGCGTGCACACCGGGTCGACCGGGAACTTCCACAGCTCGACGCCGTTCACCGCTCCCGCGAAGGTCGCTGTTCGCGACGCCATCAAGGTCGCCGCCATGGTGACGCCGCTCCAGGCGACCAATAGTGGCTGCAACGCGTGCCACGCCGCCGGCGGCACGACTGCGCCGATTCATCTTAACTAACGTCTGACGTCTGACGTCTGACGTCACCACGCCCGACGCAGCTCGTGCTCGCGCGCGGTCGATGCGGCGAAGGGTGAGGCGTCCGAGAAGTCGGTCGCGAAGAGAACTACAGAAGGTTTGCGAGCTGCGCCCGCAGCCGCGTCCGAAGTTGTCACGGGTGTGTTCCTCGAATTTGGCACGCGCCAGCGCGTCGATTGCGCGCGCGCGCACGCATTGCGCGGTGCTTGTGGGGGAGGCGCGGCGAAGGCGCAGGTTGGGCCGGCGAGGTGGGCTGGCGCCCCGATTGCAACCTAGGCCGTCATGCTCCTCCCCACGCGCACCCTCGTCCCCACGGACTTCTCCAGGGCGAGGTGTTCGAGCGCCTGGCTCTTGGGACCCAACACGGCGAACGCGCGGGCGATGGGTCGGGCAGCGTCGCGAAAACCGTAATTCGAAATGCGCGGCGGCCGACGCTCGTCGTCCCCCTCGCTTCTTGAGGAGCCATCATGACGATGCAAGCTGCTGTGTTCGTCGGCAAAGGCCGTATCGAGCTTCGCGAGGTTCCCCGCCCCAAGCCGGGCCCCGGCGAGGCGCTTCTGCGCGTGACGCTGACAACGATCTGCGGCACTGACGTGCACATTCTGCGAGGCGAATACCCGGTCAAAGAGGGGCTGATCATCGGGCACGAGCCCGTCGGGCGCATCGAAGAGTTGGGCGACGGCGTGACCGGCTTCAGCGTTGGTCAGCGGGTCATTGCTGGGGCGATCACGCCGTGCGGCCAGTGCCGCGCGTGCCTTTCCGGGAGCGGCTCTCAATGCAGCCACGGAGGCAATGGCTACGAAGCGCTCGGAGGCTGGCGGTTCGGCAATACGATTAACGGAAGTCAGGCGGAGTACATTCTCGTCCCAAACGCGCAGGCGAACCTCGCGCCCATTCCCGACGATCTTCTCGACGAGGAGGTCCTTCTCTGCCCCGATATCATGTCGACGGGCTTCTCCGCGGCGGAGCGCGGGAACGTTCGCATCGGCGACGCGGTCGTCGTGTTCGCGCAAGGCCCGATTGGGCTCTGCGCAACGGCGGGTGCGCGCATGTCCGGCGCGTCCCTTGTGATCGGTGTCGACGCGCTCCCCGCGCGCCTCGCTCTCGCCAAAAGGATGGGCGCTGACGTCGTCCTGAACCCGAACGAGTGCGACGTCACCGCGGAGATCAAGCGTCTCACCGGCGGCGGCGCCGACGTCGCGATCGAGGCGCTCGGCAAGCAAGTGACCTTCGAGAACGCGCTTCGTAGCGTGAGGCCGGGAGGAACGGTCTCGAGCTTGGGCGTCTACTCCGGTCACCTCACGGTGCCGCTCGACGCCTATGCGGCGGGGCTCGGCGACCACACGATCGTCACGACGCTATGCCCCGGCGGCAAGGAGCGGATGCGGCGCCTGATGAACATCGTTGCGGCAAGACGCTTCCCGTTCAACGAGCTCGTGACGCACACCTTCAAGCTGAATGAGATCGAGAGCGCGTACGACCTCTTCGCGAATCAACGGGATGGCGTGCTCAAGATAGCTCTCCTGCCCTGAGCTCGATCACCGAAAAACTTGCGGCTGACGCAGCTCGGTGAGTGAAGGTTCACCTCGCGGGAATGGAGGCGCGCGACGCGTGGCACCGCCTCGAGCCGGCGCTCGCGGACGCCGCGGAGCTTGCGAAGCAGGCAACTACGGCATCGACCGCGGCCCTCAAGGCACTTGCCGCCGAGGCTGCCCGCTTGCGCGACCAGATCACGCGCTAACCGTACTTTCGTATTCGCCACCCCACGTGGATCGTACGCCTGCGCGTTCACGACAATACACGTGGAGGTCTTCGCAGCTTAGGAGAGTAGACCCTTTAATGTGTGAGGCGAGCGACGGGTCGCTCGTCGAGCGTCGCACGAAGGGCCCGGGCCTCGCGCAGTCGCCGTTCTGCACCTCGGCCCCGCTGCGCGTAGTCGGCAATGGCCGCGTCCATCAGCGCGCGCGCGCGCGGCAGATCGCCG
>JANXMC010000793.1 GCA_025354825.1 Myxococcales bacterium | reverse complement strand
CTCTCACGCCGGTAACATGGGTTCGAGTCCCATTGGGGTCACCAGTAAGATGCGGTCCGATAGCAATATCGGGCCGCTTTTTGCTTTTTGTGGCTTCGCCTCGGCGGTCGCTCGCCGCTACGGCGCGATCGACGCGCGGCGCTTGGCGCGTAGCTCGGCGCCGCGCTTCTTCGCCAGCGCGGCGATCTCCTCCATCGCGAACGGTTTTTCGATGACCGGCGCGGCCGTGGTCCGGAGAAATTCGCGTGCGCGATCGGTGAACGCGCCGCCGGTCATGAAGACCATGCGCGCCTCGGCCATCGGATGGTGCTCGACGACATGGGCGTGGACATCCATCCCCGTTACGTCGGCCATCATGAGGTCGCACAGAATGAGATCGAACTCCGCGCACGCGAGCTGCGCGATGGCCGCGCGACCGCTTCGCGCGATGGTCACGGCGTGGCCGGGGAGCGCCTCTTCGATGGCCGATGCGATGCTCGCCTCGTCGTCGACGACGAGAACGCGTAACGGGAGGTCGTCCTTCGGGCCCAAGCCGACGCGCGATGTCGGGACGCTCGCCGGGTCGCCACGACTCTCGGAGGACGACGCGACGGCGCGCGGGACGTCGGCCGGCGCGGGCGGGAGGACGACGCGGAAGCGCGTCCCCACGTCGACGGTGCTCTCGACGGAGATTTCGCCGTCGAGGGTGTGGACGACATTGCGTGCAATATACAAACCTAGCCCCGTGCCTACGCCCTGCGGCTTGGTCGTCACGAACGGGTCGAAAATGTTTGCGAGCATCCCCGGCGCGATGCCGCTTCCGGTGTCGGAAATCTCGATTACGGCTCGGCCGCTCTCGTCGGTAAAGGTCGCGACGCGAATCTCGTGCTCGTCGGCTCGCCCTTCGGGGATCGCCTGGGCGGCGTTCACGATGAGGTTCAGGAACACTTGCCCGAGGCGCGCATCCGTCGCCGCGATGAGCGGCGTCTCGCCGAAGCTCGTGACCACGCGCGCGCGGTACCGCGTCTGGCTCTGCGCCATCCGCACCGACGATTCGACCAGCGGGCGGATCGCGATCGCGACCCGCTGCCCCGAGCCGACATGGGAAAAGGAGCTTAAGTCCGAGACGATGTTGCGAATGCGGTGGCACCCCTCGAGCGCGGCAGCCGCGGCGATGCGCGTGGTCTCCGTAAAACGCCCCGCCGTCGCATCGCGATCGATGAGCGTGAGGCTCGCGAGCACATAGGTGAGCGGATTGTTGATCTCGTGCGCCACGCCCGCGGCCAAGGTGCCGATGGACGCCATGCGGTCGGCGATCGTCACGCGCGCTTCGAGCGAGCGAAGCTCGGTGATGTCCCACGAAACGAAGGTCACGCCGGTGATCGTCGCGCCGTCGTAAATCGGTCCGAGGCGCGTGTTGAAGCGGCGACCGCTCACCCCCATCGCCTCGAAAGTCGCCGATTCGCCTGTCGCGAGCACCTGACGCACGGCCGCTTGCATCCTCGGCAGCTCCTGCGGCTGCAAGAACGTCGATGTCGGCTTCCCTTCGATGTCGCTCAGCGTCCGCCCCGTCAGCGAGCGGTTGATGAAGAGGACGCGCCCGGTTGGATCGATAGCCCCGATGACGTTCGGGGCGCTGGTGAGAATCGAGCGGAGCTGCGCCTCGGAGACACGAAGCGCGTCCTCCGCGGCTCGGCGCTTCGAGATATCGATGAACGCCGTGATGACACCGGACATCTCGCCGGTGGACGGATCGCGCACCGGGACCGCCTGAAAGACGGCCCACGAGATTCCGCCGTCGGGGCGCTTCACGCCGAGGGTCGTCGGCCCGTGGGAGTTGCCGGAAAGGAGCGCCTTCGTGACGGGGTAGTCGGCGGCGCTGCAGTGTGAGCCGTCTTCCCAAATGGTCTCGGGGTCGAAGTCTTGCGTATAGCGGTTGGTGAGCGCGTCGTACGAGAGGCCCAAGATGCGCAACGCCTCGGCATTGGCCGCGTGGATGACACCGCCGACGCCAACGTGAACGACGCCACCGGGAAGTGCCTCCAAGATTCGGCGATTGACCTCCTCGTGGACGAGAAGCTCGCGGCTCGCGGCACGTGAGGCCTCTCGACGCGCAACTTCGAGCTCCTCGCGCAACGCTTCGACTTCCGCGACAAGCTCGTCCCGCGACTTCTCCATTTGGGTCACCCAGATTACTACGTGGAGCCGCGCTCCACGTCGTCGACGAAGAACTCGTGGGGCCCTCGTTCGTTGCGCTCACGGCGTGTCGTCTCGAGGGCTCGCAGCTCGACGCGCCTTATTTTTCCCGAGATCGTCTTGGGGAGGTCGGCGAACTCAAGCTTGCGGACGCGCTTGTAGGAAGCGAGGCGCGAAGACCGCGCTGTCGGTCGCAATCACGTGGGCGACGCGGCCACGTGCGAAGCGGTCTTCGAGATCGCGCGGCGTGAGCTGCGTCGTCGCGGGGATGACGACGGCGCCGAGATTCATCGTGGCGAGAATCGTCTCCCACATCGGAAGCTCGTTGCCGAGCATCACGAGGACGCGATCGCCGCGCTTCACGCCGAGCGTACGGAGCGAATTGGCGACGCGGCTCGACGACGCGGAGAGCTCGCCGTACGTCCGGGTCGTCACGTGATCGTCGTCGGTGACGAGGCGCAACGCCGGCCTGTCGCCGTGGTCGCGGGCGATGATGTCGAACCAGTCGAGGGCCCAGTTGAACGCCCCGAGATCGGGCCAGCGGAAGCCCGCGTAGGCCGCGTCGTAGTCGTCACGGTGGGCGAAGAGAAAGTCGCGGGCGCGTCGAAAGGCTACGTGCTGACTCGAGGCGCTCATGGCCACGCCAGGCTATCGCCGCGCGTGGCGCGGGTGGCGCCTCAGATCGATTTGCAGCAGCGAAATCCGAGGTGGTAGTTCACATGGAGCGCGCTCTTCATCGACTCGACGTGCCACCGCGGATCGTAATTGCAGTGGTCGGGGTACGTCTCACGCGGCGCGTCTTTCGGCTGCGCCTCGTTGTGCTTCCGCGCGACGTCGACGTAGAAGAACGCGCTCCCTTTCAACTGGCTCACGAGGCCGGCATCCGCGTCCGTGCGCGTCATCACCTCGGCCACGTTGCCGTGCTGGTCGAAGACGCCGAAGCGCGACTTGCACTTGGGGAACGCGCCCGATGGCTCTGTGTCCGTCGAGCAGGTCTGCCACGCGATCTGCGCCGTCTGCGCGCGGCAGTTCCACTGGCCGTTCGTGCTCTCGTGCGGCTTGTTCGTATTGCAAACCGCCAAATCGAGATCGTTGCCATAGGCGTAAATCGAATCGGCGCCGCCTTCGGGGTCCGCACGGCAGGCCGTGCTCCACTCTTGCTGCGTGCAGAGGCGCTTCCCCTGCATGCTGCAAATGGTCTGCGTCGCGCTGGGCGCCGTCCATACGAGCGGTAATTCGCACGGTTTGTTCGGGAACTCGAAGGCGTCGATGCAGTACTTGGCAGTCTCTTTTTTCCCATCTTTGTAAATGGGAATCATGTATTCGGCGCCGCCGCACTGGGCCTTTTGCTCGTCGGTTTGAAGGACGACCCCCTTCAACCCCTCGAGGCACTTGGCTTTGCTGATGTCGTGATGGGCAATCGCCTTCAACCCTTGGTTGAAGTGGCCAGGCCCCGGGCCGAAGTTGTACGCGAGGTAAGCGTCGCGCCGCTTCGTCACCTCCGGCGTCGCGTCGGGGAACGTCACGAGCTTTAGAATGTCTTCCGCCGATTCGTAGTGGGTCGCCATCGGATCGGTGGGCGCGGGCGGGCCCGGATCGACGACCGCGACGGCCGCCGATGCATCGGACGGCAGGTCGGACGCAGACGTGTCGGCCGTCGCAGGCGCCGAGGCTTCGGGCGTGGCTGCGGCCTCGGCCTTTGGCTCGGCCGCGGGCGGCGGCGGATGAGGCTGATTGCAGGCCAGCGATGCGAGAAGCACGGCGGCGAACGGAAGTGCTCTCGGGGCAGATGTCACGGTCTTCCGATCGTGACGGAGTCTCGCGCGCTTACAAGCGTGACGCGCCCCACCGGCGCACTTCAGTAAGGAAGGCGCCTCACGGGTGGGGCATCGGAATCACGAGGTCTCGCCCGCGAGACCACCCCGTCGCGTCAGTGCCACGCTCCGGCCGTCTTCACGGGCTGGCCCGACTTGTCGTGCTCGTCGAGGAGTCGCTGGCTGGTGAGCGAGCACGCCACGCATGACGGGAACTCGGAGCCGTGTTGGCACTTGAGCGCCGTGGCCGTGCCGGTCTCGAACTCCGACGGATCGAGGTGACGGCCGCAGGAGATGCAGTGAATGTGTTGGTGGTCGTGGGTCTGGGCCGACGCCGCGCGCGTGGGGGTAAGGGCCTTGCGCTCACGCTTCGTCATAACGGGCTTTCGCTTCATGGGTGGCGAGGTTCTAGCGGAGCGCGCTGCCCGACGCAAAACGCGTTTTGTGCCGCGCGCCGGCCAGGGCGCACGCCGTGTGCCTGCGGGGTGGCGCGCCCCGCGACTACCGACGGGAGACTCGCGCGAGGGCGACGGCCTGCGCATCGGGGCTCGCTCCCATGGCGACGGCGTCCGCGAGGGCGACCATTGGAAGCGCGCTCACGACGAGGAGCATCGCCGCGATGGTGTTTTCCCACCGACGCTCGGCCTTCGTCCCCGAGCGAAGGAACGAACGGAAGAACGACGCCGTCGCGAGGGCGGGGTTGGAGGTAGCGAAGGACGAGCCTGAATGGGTCTTCGAGTCCGACATGCCCCTTGTTCGTCGGGCTCCGGCTCGAAATTTCAGAAAAAGATCTCCCCGGGCTCGAACCCTTCGGAGACGCCAGAACGCGTGGCGCCTCTACGTCGTGTACTCGGCGTTGACCTCGACGTACTTGTAGCCGAGGTCGCTCGTCATCAGGCTGGCCTCGCCCGACCCCTCGCGCAGCTCGATGACGAGCTCGACGTCTTCGCGCTTCATCGCCTCGGAAGCTTTCGCGCGGTCGAACGCGGTGGGGCCGCCGTTCTCGTAGACTGTGATCCCTTGCAGAGTACACCGAAGTCCGTCGACGCTCTTCACGTCGCGCGTGTTGCCAACCTGGCTCACGAAGCGCCCCCAGTTCGGGTCGTTGCCGAAGAGCGCGGTGCGAACGAGGGCGGAGCCTGCGATCCGGTCGGCGACGGCGCGGGCGCTGGCGTCCGTGAGCGCGCCGCGAACGTGGATCGTCGTCACTTTGGTCGCCCCTTCGCCGTCGCGCGCGATGAGCCACGCGAGGCGACGCGACACCGCGGCGATGGCGGCGATGGCGCTCTCCTTCTGCGACGGCGACGCCTCCCGCGATTTCGCGTTCTTGCTCGCGTTCGTCACCGAAAAAACGACGAACGTATCGTTGGTGCTCGGGTGCGTGTCGACGTGGACGGCGTTGAAGCTCGCCGCCGCGATGCCGGACATGGCGGCCGAAAGCTCGCCG
Source organism: Myxococcales bacterium (assembly GCA_025354825.1). Classification (GTDB taxonomy): domain Bacteria; phylum Myxococcota_A; class Polyangia; order Polyangiales; family Polyangiaceae; genus JANXMC01. The sequence continues at coordinate 4,893 of JANXMC010000793.1, read as the reverse complement.
GAGGTGAGCGCCGCGTCGGTCGCGACGAACGCGAGCATCGTCGCCATGTTCGGCTGAATCATCCCCGCGCCTTTGCACACGCCCGCCACGGTCACCGCGTGCACGCCGTCGCCCACGCGCTCCGACGCCTCTTTGGCAAATGCGTCGGTCGTCATGATCGCCGTGAGGAAGGCGCGCCCCGCTTCGGCGTCGCGCGACAGCTCGGCGTAGGCCGTCGCAATCCCTGCCCGCACCTTCTCCATCGGCAGCGGCACGCCGATGACGCCCGTGCTTCCAACGAGCACCTGCTCGACCGGGCACCCGACCCATGCAGCGACGTCGGCGGCCATGATGCGCGCGTTCGCGAGCCCTTCCTCACCCGTGCACGCGTTGGCGTTGCCGCTGTTCACGACCACGGCGCGCACGCGCCCGCCGCTCTTCTCGAGGTGCTCGCGGCAGACGACGACCGGCGCCGCCGCGAACAGGTTCTGCGTGAAGACCGCTGCGGTCGCCGCGGGCTCATCGAACACGAGGAGCGCGACGTCTGGTTTTCCACTCACCTTGATCCCCGCCCGAACGCCCGACGCGCGGACGCCGTCGAGGCCCGTGAGCGTGAAGGCCGCCGGCGGAAGCGTCGGCAGCGCGGTCCTCAAGCGGTCTTCGAGAGAGCGGGTCAGCGGCATAAAGCGCTCGTCGGGCGTTGGCGAGAGGTCGAACGAATCAGACGAAGAAGTCGGCGAGGAGCGGCGCGCCCGGCGAGACGGCGTACTTCTCGAGATCGGTAATGCCCGCGGCGGCGAGAACTTCGTCGTCGAGGAGGAACTGCCCGGTGCGCTCGCGGCTGGGCGTGGTGAGAACGATGTAGGCCGAGTCGGCCATGATTTCCGGCGTGCGGCTCCCCTTCACGGCGTCGTCGCCGCCGAGCAGATTTTTCACCGCCGCCGTCGCGATGGTCGTGCGCGGCCAGAGGGCGTTCACGGCGACGCCGGCGGTCTTGAACTCTTCGGCCATGCCGAGAACGCACATGCTCATTCCGAACTTCGCCATCGTGTACGCGACGTGGGGGCCGAACCAGCGCGCCTCCATGTTCAGCGGCGGCGAGAGGTTCAGGATGTGCGGGTTCGCGGCTTTCTTGAGATGAGGCAAGCACGTTTGCGAGCAGAGGAACGTGCCGCGCGTGTTGATTCCATGCATCAAGTCGTAGCGCTTCATCGGCGTGTCGAGCGTGCCCGTGAGGCTGATCGCGCTCGCGTTGTTCACGAGGATGTCGATGCCGCCGAACGTTGCGACCGCTTTGGCGACGGCCTCCTGCACCTGCTCTTCGAAGCGGATGTCCACCATGCAGGCGAGCGCTTTGCCGCCGGCCTTCTCGACCTCTTCGGCGGCCGAGTAAATCGTCCCCGGGAGCTTGGGGTTCGGTTCGGTCGTCTTTGCCGCGATGATGATGTTGGCGCCGTCGGCGGCTGCACGCAGCGCGATGGCTTTGCCGATGCCGCGGCTCGCGCCGGTGATGAACAGTGTCTTGCCTTTGAGGGATGCCATGGGCGCGCACACTCGCGCTTGTCCGTTCGAGGCGCAAGCCAGAATGAATGGCGATTCAGTCGCAGCTTCGGCCGCGGCATTGAGCGCGAAGTGCGATACGACCGAGGGCTATGGATTCGACCTCGATCTTGACGCTCGAAGGCGAGCGCATCGGCCTCGGCCCCCTCCGCCACGACCTCATTGCAGTTTACACGCGATGGGACAACGACATCGAGCTCGCGTCGCTCCGCGGCTCGAGCCTCCGGCCCTCCGCCTACGGCGCGAGCACGCACTGGTTCGACGAAGCCACCAGCGGCTCGGGGGCGAAGAGCGCGGTCTTCTTCACGGTCTACGAGACGGTCTTCGAGCACAAGGCGCCGCGCCCCATCGGAGTCGCGATGCTCCTCAAGATCGACCGCGAGCACGGCACCGCCGAGCTCGGGCTTTACCTGGGGGAGCGCGACGCGTGGAACAGCGGGCTCGGCACCGAGGCAACTCGCCTCACGCTCGACTACGCGTTCAATGCGCTCGGTCTCCAGAACGTGCTGCTGCGCGTGGTCGCCGACAACGCGCGCGCCATCGGTGCCTACACGCGCGCCGGCTTCAAAGCGATCGGTCGGCAACGCGGCTCGTACCGCTTGGGACAGCGCGTTTTCGACGATCTTTACATGGATTGCATCGCGAGCGAGTTCGTGAGCCCGGTGCTCGCGAAGCTCTGGGACAAGGGCTTCGGGCCTTCGGGAGCGCTGCCAACCTGAGAGGCAGACGCCCCCGCGACGACCGGCAGGCTCTTTGCTTGAGCATGCGTGAGTGGTCGTCTTTGGGAGGGCGTGGCCATGAAGCGGATCCGCCTGGGTGTCTTTCTAACCGGACTGTTCTCCGTCGTGTTCCTCGGAACGACGGGGTCGTCCGGCGAGCTAGGATCTCTCGCGAGCCTCGCGGGAATCGCTCCGGCTTCGGCCGCGACGAACGAGGCTCCTTCGAGCACCGATGTGGGAAACGCCCTCGCGAGCGTGGGGCTCGCGCCGTCGGCTCCCCTTGCGCCCGCGCCAAGGGGCGTCCCGCGCACGCCCGGCGGCTCCGGATCGTGCGGTGCCGGGATGCTCGAAGTCGAAGGCGACTATTGCCCAAACGTTCAACAGGACTGTCTTCGCTGGCTCGATCCGGACACGAAGATGCGCTGTTTGGAATTCGCGCCAACCCCGGGCTGCCTGGGTAAAGCGATCCACAAGCGCTTCTGCATCGACCGCTTCGAGTACCCCAACAAAGTTGGCGCCCGCCCGGTCGTCATGAAGACCTGGTACGAGGCGCGCGACGCCTGCCAGGCCCAGGGGAAGCGGCTCTGTGGCGACACCGAATGGACCCTTGCGTGCGAAGGGCAAGAGCGCCTCCCCTACCCCTACGGCCTCGAGCGCAACGCCGAAGCGTGCAACATCGACAAGCCCCACCCCGATCCGGACATTCGCGCGCTTGAAGATCCCCGCACGCGGGACGCCGAAGCCGCGCGGCTCGATCAGCGCGACGCCTCGGGCGACCGGCCCCACTGCGTGAGCCCTTACGGCGTGCAGGACATGACCGGCAACGTCGACGAGTGGGTCGTGAACGAGACGGGGCGCCCCTTCACGAGCGGCCTCAAAGGCGGCTATTGGGGGCCCGTGCGCACGCGCTGCAGGCCGATGACGACGGCGCACAACGAGCAGTTCCTCTTTTACCAAATAGGGTTTCGCTGCTGCGGCAATCCGCAGAAGACGTAAGCGCCCAGCCCGGACGAGCGCGCGCTACTCGTTCCTGATCCAGCCTAAAATTCCCTGCGTGAACGCATCCGGCGCGTTCTGAATAGCGTGGTTCGTATTGCCGCCGGGGCCGCCCGTGGGAATTTGGATAATCTGGCTTTTCGGCTCGTCGGTCGTGTTCACGTAGTTCAGCGCCTGCGCGCAGGCCCGCGCGTCGTCCGTGCCGACGGCCGTGAGGTCCATCGCGTTGACGGCGACGTCGTTGCCGCCACCATGGCAGCCGAGGCACGTCTGCCCGCCGCCGAGATCCAACTTGAACGCCGGGACGGCGCTCGACGTGAACGTCGCAACCGACTTGCAGCCGCCCGTCGTCGCGCCCGCATCGAGCGGCGGATCGGTCGATGCGATCGCTTGAAAGACGATCTGCAGCTTCGTCGTCGTCGCGAACTTCAGAAACACGAGGGAGCCGCCGAAGACGTCGCGGTTCTCGCCCACGGGCACCTCGAGATCGCCGATGAAGCCGTTGTTCGTGTCGGAGATCACGGGGCCGCTCGCGGGGAGAACGACGAAGAACGGCGTCGTCATCGAAAGGCCGCGCGCAGAAGGCGCCGCGATGTTGATCCCCGTGAGCGTGAGGACGTCGTTGCCGAAGGCGGCGGTAAATCGCAGCTTGGCGCCGTCGGCACCGGCCGCGGCCTTCGAGATGTCGACGACGTTGTAGCCGGCGTGCACGGCGAAGGCGTCGGAGCCCGACAAGACCGCGCCGTTGATCTCGGCGGCAATCCACTCGCGGACTTTTGCGTAGAGCGCAGGCGAGCTCGCGAGGGACGGGCCCGTGTGGGCGATCTGCGTGAGTACGATGCTGTGCTCGAGGATGTTGTCGTCGGGGACAATGCCACGCCACGCCTTTGCGGAGACGTACGGGTCGGGCGGCGCGAGCCACTTGCCCGCGTTGTCGAGCGCCCCCGAGACGTGGCAGACGCCGTTGGTCCCGCCGCACGTGGCGACGAGCTCGGGCTGCAGCGCGCGGAACTGCTCGATGGCGCTGAGCATCGGGCCCGTCGCGCCGTCCCCGCTGCCGCCGCCGCCGTCGCCGTGGCCCGTCGTTGCGCCGAGCGACGACGGCGGGTCGGCGCTGCAGGCGTAGGTCGCGAGGAGGGCCGATGCGGCGATGCTCGCGAGCAGCAGGTGGACGATTTTCATGAAGGGCTCCTCGAAGGAAGCCTTCAATCTAACGGGCGATCATCGACGTGCGAGCGCGCGGGGGCGCGTGGCGTCAGGGGAATAGTTTTTCTGTATGCCACTGTCCGCGCTCGTCGCGCGTGTAGGCGTCGCGATCGTGCACGCGGTACGCGCCCTCTTTCCAAAACTCGATACGCGAAGGGACGACGCGGTACCCACCCCAATGCGGCGGGCGCGGTACGGGCTTGCCTTGAAAGAGCACCTCGGTCGCGCGCACGGCCTCGAGAATGTCGTCGCGCGATGCGACCGCGCGACTCTGCTGCGAGGCCCACGCGCCGATCTGACTCTCGCGCGGACGCGACGCGAAGTACGCGTCGGACTCGTCGTCGGGCAGCAAGTCGACGCGGCCCATCACGCGCACCTGCTCGCCGAGCGCTGGCCACAAGATGCACAGCGCGGCCCGCGGATTTTCGGCAAG
>JANXMC010000789.1 GCA_025354825.1 Myxococcales bacterium | reverse complement strand
AACCCCCGAGGTAGCCCTTCGATCGTGCGCGTTCCATCACCATCGTCGTCACCGCTTCCTACGTCGCGATCGCCGCGGTTTCTCGTGCCGCAATGCTCGGCCTACGCCGCTGCGCTTCCATCAAACCTCTCGGAGAGCCCTAATTTGGAAGCTCTCTCCGCTGCCCTGGAACACCCAGCCCCTGATTTTCTCAAGAATTTCCACGAACAATGGTTCGATCTGGAGCAGGTGTTTGCCGTGGCGCTGGATCGCCGAGATGAAGATGTTGTCGCGGACAACAACGAATTGATTCAGCGGGCTCTTGAAGTGTTGTCGTCGCTGGTAGCCGAACAGCTGCAGGCTTGTGGACCTGAGGACGGCGGAGGATAGGCGGGGCCCTATGGGGTACGCGTGGCCATCGACCGGTTGCCGGCATGCCTGTCCGAACAAGCGACGCTGAGCCCGATGACCGCGCCACGACGCTTTGAAAATCCCCGCTTTCGTGGACACCCCGGCCCGTTGTCGTCGGCAGCTCGAGTCCGGGGCGCCGGGCTTCGACGTCCCTCCTGCCGGCCAACCAATGATGAAAGAGCGAAGCCCGGCGAAGCCGGGTCTTGAATGTCTCGATGCCGTGGGCTTCAGCCCGCGGTCGCAGGGCTATCCTGCCGGGGAGACTCATCGCTCCCGCGCCCCACGATCATACGGCTCCCGCAACGCGCGCACGTCGTGCGGGCCCAACAAGATGGCCCGAATGAGATCGCGCCGCCCCTCACCGCACACTCGTGAAAAAACTCCACGTATCCTTCCCCCACCCCGCCGGCGTGGCATGCCCGAGGCTCGGATACGGACACTCCACCACCGGCCTCGAGCACCCGCCCCACGACACGCACGGGCTCGGCGACGTCGCCGTGCTCGCACCCGTGCACGTCTCCCAATGCTGATAAAGCTTGCTCGTCGACGTGAACATCGCCGCGGTATACGGCCCATCGCCCGCAGAATCGTGTGTGAATCGAATCGCCGTCCCACCCGTTGGCGCGGGGCAGGGGGAGTTCGAATACGTCTTGTAGTCGGAGGGGTCGGAGAACTCGTCGCTGCACGAGGCGGCGGCGATGGCGCGTAGGCGGTTGCCGCGACAGCAGGTGAGCGCGGTCACGTGGTCGCATCCCCAGGAAAATCCGGCGGCGAAGACGGCGGCGGTGTCGATGCAATAGGCGCTTTCGAGGGCTTCCAACATGTGGTCGAAGAAGACCATGTCGTAACCCTTGCAGCCGTCGTCCCAACCGACGCCGTACGTCTCGAAATTGATTCCTTTGGGGAAGACGAAGATCGAAGCGGCCGCTGCGCCGGGTGCGTCTTGGATGCCGAAGGCCTTCGACGCCGACGAGTCGCCTCCTGCGCCGTGATACGCGAACGTCAACGCCATCGGTTTGCTGCTGACGTAGCTGGCCGGCACGAGCACTTCGAAGTCGCGGGTGACGCCTTTTCCGTCGGTCGTCGTCAGGTGCAAATCGCCCGTCGCGGCGCCGCTCTTTCCGCAACCGCTGGTCGGCTTGGCGTCGACGCCGACGTCGGGTTTGGGATCGACCTTGGTGTCGGTGACCCCGCTGTCGCCGGTCGAGGTGTCTCCGCTCGAGTCGCTTTTCGGGGCATCAGCCTCCGGCGAGCGGGTGTCGGAGCCCACAAATCCGTCGAGGGCCGACGTGTCGTCGGTCACCGATCCGTCGTCGCTCCCGGCATCGCCACTGCTGCTGCAGGCCGAGAAAACGAGACCGATCGTGAATGTGAGGCAGGTGGCTCGGAGGCGCATCGCGGCTCTACCAAGCAAGCCGTGGGCCGAACCGGTTTGCCCGTGCGACGAGGCATGACTACGAAGGGGCATGACCGAGGAAACGACGATTCCGGACGACGAGGCCTCCGCCAACGACGCCACTTTTCAAGAGGCGCAGCGCCGCAGCGACGCCACCTGGGTCAAGCTGCGGGCCGGGGAAACCAAGGGTTTTCGCGTCCTCACGGGCGATCGTCCGACCGGCGCGCTCCACGTCGGGCACCTCTTCGGCACGCTGCAGAATCGCGTCCGCATCCAAAATCTCGGCGTCGAGACGTACATCGTCATCGCCGACTACCAGGTGCTGACCGATCGTGACACCGCCGACGCCATCGAAGACAACGTGCGCGACGTCATGCTCGACTACCTCGCCGCCGGCCTCGATCCGAAGCGCTCGACCATCTTCCCGCACAGCCACGTGCCCGAGCTGAACCAGTTGCTCTTGGCGTTTCTACCGCTCGTCTCGATGCCCGAGCTCGATCGAAACCCGACCGTGAAGGAAGAGATCAAGTCCGCCAACCTGCGCACCGTCAACGCGGCGATGTACGTCTATCCGCTGCACCAAGCGGCCGACATCCTCTTCTGCAAAGGCAACTTGGTGCCGGTCGGCAAAGACCAACTCCCGCACCTCGAGCTCTCGCGCAAAGTCGCGCGTCGGTTCAACGAGCGCTTCAAGACGGAGGTCTTTCCGGCGGTGAACGCGCTGCTGTCGGATATCCCTCTGGTGCTCGGCCTCGATGGTCAGAAGATGAGCAAGTCGCGCGGCAACGCGGTGCTCTTGAAGCACACGGCCGAAGAGACCGCGAAGCTCATCAAGGGCGCCAAGACCGACAGCGATCGCAACATCACGTACGATCCGGGCAATCGTCCGGAGGTGAGCAATCTGCTGCGCCTCATCGCGGCTTGTACCGACGACACGCCCGAGGCGGTGGCGGCGCGCATCGGCGATGGCGGTGGTGGCAAGTTGAAGTCGACGCTGACGGAAGCGCTCAATGCCTATCTCGCGCCGATGCGTGTGCGTCGAAAGGAGTACGAGGGTGCGCCCGAGGTTTTGCGTGGGATTTTGCGGGATGGAATCGTCAAGGCGCGCGAGGTCGGGGAGAAGACGCTGCGCGAGGTTCGTACCGCGATGAACATGGGGTTTGGGCTGTAGGCGGCCCTTCCAGCGCGCTGATTGCCACTCACTTTCCGTGATAGCTGCCGGTGCGACATCGCCAAATGGGGCCGGGGACGTCGCACGCGCAAGCTTTGCCGGCGACGATCTCTCCAGCAGCTCCGGTCGGTGCCGCCGAGGTCGGAAGGAAGCACTCGGGATTGTACGGGCCCCATCCGATGTACTCGGGGGGAACGGGGCTCATGCTGCAGCTCGCGCCTTCGACGAGGTCGGCCGGGCATAGGCGCGGCGGACGGTTTCGACACGCCACGACAGAGCTTTGCAGGCGCACTCCGCCATCGACGCAGTCGAGATGGAGAGTGTTGCAGTCGTCGTAATTCGCGAGAATGCCCGTCGGCCAGGCGTACGAACACGAATTCGGGCCCATGCAGGCAGCGCCAACGTGTATCGATGCCCAGTCGAGCGGCGCGGGAGGACACTCCAGGGGTGTCGCGTCGGCGGTGTCGAGTGTGGCGGTGTCGAGCACGTCGGCGGTATCGAGCGCGTGCGCCGAGTCGGCAGCGTCGGCGGTATCGGGCGCGTCCGTGCTGCTGCTTCCACCGCACCCGGCGACGAAGAACAGGACCGCGAACGAAGGTGCGATGACGAGGGACGGAGACATGATCGTTCGGACGTAGCACACCCCAAGCATGTGCGCCGAAACAGAACGGCCCCGACGGGTCGGCCATTGCGCGGTGTCAAGGAGGCGAAGTTGGAACCGACATTGCGAGATCTGGTCTCGAGACGCGAGACGATGTTCACGAGGTCCGAGACGACGACGTCATCGGCACCAATGCCCGACACAGCGCGCACGCCTCTCGTGCATGCGCCTCGTCGCGTCGATGGCGATCGAGCAGCCGGCGTGACACATCCGCCAGCTCGCGGCGCACCTCTCGTCGCGCGCCCTTCACGCGGGGCACCGTCATCGAGTCGTAGGCAGTCGTCTGATGACGGAGCCAAGCGATCACCGCCGCCTCGGCGCGTCGGTCGATTTCGATGCGCTGCGTGCGTGCCACCGTGCCGCTGCCCACCGGCGTCGCGTGCGCCGTCACCGCCGTTGCCAGCGTCTCTCCGAGTGTCGCCCAATTCGGTGAGAAGCGAAGGAACGTGCGGACCTCGGACGCGAAATCGGTGACGTAGGTTGCTTGTGCGCTCTCGCGACGGCGCGCTGCAGCGGCTTGTTTTTTCGCGTATCCGTCCGTCGAGCGTTCCGCTGCGAGGGCGATGCGTGCTGCCGCTACGTGGGTATCCGGTGCCCAGACGCCGCGCGAGAAGGTTTTGCGACCGACCTTTTCGACCATCGTCCATGAGGGGCCTGCCGCCTTCACGCGCCGCGTGACGCCGGCGTCGCCGGGGAGGAGGAGAGTCCAGCCGGCGGGGATGTCGAGGAGGCGACCGTCGGGGGTGCGGACGCGGCGTGGGTCGGACGTTGGGGCGCAGGTGAGGGTCGCGATTTCGGTCACGCGGCCGACGTAGCAGACGAGCGGTTTGGGTGGCAGGGGGAAGGGGCGAATCGCAACGCGAATGACTGTCCGGCGCGTCGGCTGTCGGATTGCGGTGGACGCGCGGATTGAAAGTCCTTCTCGGCGCGAGCATCGTCGAGCCTTCCCTCGTCGAGGGTCATCCAAAACCTGGTCCTTCGCGGAGGCGCGCCGCCAGCACCGTTTTCGCTCGTTTGCGTGTACGCTAATCTCCCGCCGATGACGCTCAGCCTGCACCACTTGCGAAGCGCTGCGCTATCCGCGGCCGTCGCAACTTTCATTGCGACCATCGGCGACGCGCAAGCGCTTGCTGCCCCATCGGCGACCGAAAGCGCTGGCCTGGCGAAGTTCGATCAGGGAAAGAAGGCCTACGAAGCGCAGGACTGGTCGACGGCGCTCGCTGCTTTTCAAGCGAGCTTCGAGCTGCTGCCGAGTCCGAATACTCGTCTCTACATCGCTCGTTGTTTCAGACAGCTCGGCAAATTTGCCAGCGCACACACCCAGTACGAGCTGGCGGCGCGCGAAGCGAAAGATCGGGTCGCTGCGACCGGCGAAAAACGATACGCAGCCACGGTAGAAGCGGCGACGAAGGAGAGCGCAGAGGTCGCTGGCAAGGTCTCGCATCTGACACTCGACGTGCCCGAGGTCGTGCCGAGTGATTTGGAGATTCGCGTCGATGACTCTCCGGTGGCCAAGTCGGGCTGGGGCACTGCATCCGATGTCGATCCCGGCAGTCACGTCGTCACGGCAAACGGGCAGCGCCTTCGCCCCTTCAAGGCGGAGTTGCAGATCGGCGAGGGGAAGAGCGTGACCGTCAAGGTCGAGCTCGAAAGGCTCCCGACAGCATCCCTTCAGGCAACCCTCGTCACGGTACCGCAAGGGCTGGCGGTCAACCTCGACGGCAAGCCGCTCGACCCCTCCAAGCTCGGCGCCGGAATCGACCTTGATCCGGGCACCCATCACCTCGTCGTCCAGGCCCCAGGCTACCGGGACTTCGTCTGGGATGGTCGAGTCGAGGACGGCGAGGCGAAGAAGCTTTCGATCGTCCTCACTGCGGCGCCGGGAGCGGCGAGTGCCGGCACGCCTTCTTGGTTGTTCTTCGGGGTGGCGGGTCTGTCGGTGGCCTCGCTCAGCGTCGCCACCGTCTTTGCGGCACACGCCAAGTCGACGGCCGACGGTGAGACGGCGAAGCCCCCGCTCGCGCGCGATCCGGCCATTCGCGACGACGTCCGTGCCACTTCGACGCGCGCCAACATCCTCTACGTGACGGGCGCGGCACTCGCTCTCGGCGCAGGCGTGCTCTTCTTCACGACGAAGTGGTCGTCCGACGAGAAGCCGCCGGCGTCACACACGGCATTCGCGCCCTGGATTTCTCCGACTGTCGCCGGCGCGGCATTCGAAGGGCGGTTCTGAGTCGTGCGCGTGCAATATCCCGTAGCGCTGGCCATCTCGCTCGCCGTCGCTCATGGCTGCACGTTCGGCAATCTCGGCGGTTACGATATTCAGCTCTGTGATCCGAACGTCTCCCCCGACAAGGACACCTGTCGGCAGTTGCCTCCCCCCGATGCGTGCTCGGCGTACAAGTGTGATCGCGTCGAGCGGCGTTGCATCACCGGCGTGCGTGACGACGACCGCGATGGCGACCCGCCGGCCTCTTGCGGCGGCACCGACTGCGACGACGCCGATCCCAAGCGCTCGGGAGTCGCCAAGGAAGCCTGCGACGGAGTCGACAACGATTGTGACAACCTCGTCGACGACCACGGCGTGCTGACGCCGAAAACGGCCGTAACCGTCCAGACCGTGTCAGGCGTCGACAGCGACGTGGCCTTCGATGGGGGTGACACGGGCGACTGGCATGCCACTTTCGTCCAGAAGGACGCGGCCGGAGGTCGTTGCCTCCGTTCGCTCCCTCTGCCCGCGGGCGACCTGAGCTCTACGTGCACGTTTCTCGGGGCCGAGACCAGCCTCTCGCCGCGTCATCCCACGGTAAGGACCTTTGGCGGTGTACAAGGCGCCGCCTTCGTCACCACCAGCGCTTGCACGAGCGGTACGCTGGCCTACCGCTCGGCCCTCGTCGGCACTTTTGGCAAGGCAGCACTCGCCTGTGGCGCCACGGCCGGGGCGTCGTTGCCGACGATCGGCGCTACCACACTGAGCGGTCCGGCGCTCATCGCGTTCTATGATGCGCCCACGAGTGAGCGTGGCGACCCGGTTCGCGGATGCGCCGCCGCGAAGGCATCTGCTCTCAAGCTCGCCGTCGTCAACGGGCAGGCAACGAGCGCGCCTTCGATGGACGTACCGATCACCGTCAGCTCGAACGTCATTTCCATTCGCCCTCCGTCATTTGCCGACGTGGGGGGCAGCAAGCTCTTGGCTTCACCGACCTCGACGGGCGCGTCCATTGCCGTGCTCGACACATCGGCCGGCGTGAAGATCGCCAGTACGGTCGACCTGCCGACCTTCACTGGCGCGCGTTCCGTGATGCTCAGCGTCGCCGTCGACGGAGCGACGACGCGCGTCGCGCTCGTCGGGGAGATCGGCTGCACGCCGACACAGACCGTGCGCCTCGCGCTCGGCACGTTCAATGGAACGGGCGGTCTTGCAATGGGCGATGCCGTCGAGATTTCCGGAGCGGCAGGCAGCGTTGCCACGCAGCCCTCAGCCGCGTGGATCGACGCGCGCAAGGAGTGGCTGGTGACGTGGGTCGCGGACGGCCCGCGCGTGCTCGGCCGACGTTTCACTTCGGCCGGGCTGGCCATAGATGACGTCATTGTCTTCTCGACCACGGCGTCCGTTGCCGCGCCAACGGCCGGGTCGGAAGTCTACGTGTTCGATGGGGCCTCGTTCGCTCACGTGCCGCTGCTGTGCGGGGGATAGCTCGAAGGAGAGGGATGCCATGAGTTGCATGAGTTGGAGTTTGGCCAGTTTCGTCATGTTGCTCGCTGCGTGCTCGTCCAACGGTGGAGACACCATTCCCCCAGACGATACCGGATCGAGTGAGGACTCCGCCTTCGTCGATTCGAACGGCACGGACACCTTCGGAGGTGGCGACGGATTGCCCGGCACGGATACCGGCCCCGGAGAATGTTCGTCCGATGGCGATTGCGCGACGAAAATGGGCGTCACCACGCCTTCCGGTTGCGGCGTCGCCACCTGCGATCCGCTCAGTCACAAGTGCGCCTACAAGGCCAAAGATGCCGATGGCGATGGTCACTCAGCCCACGTGTGCTCGTCAGCGAGCGTGACCGTCGAGACGGGTGACGACTGTGATGACACGGACAAGTCCGTGTATCCGAGCCAGACGGCGGCCTGCTGCGACGGGGCGACATGGAAGGCCCAACCAAAAGCGACAGGCGCTTGCCACTGCGGGACGAAGCTTTGCCAAGCCGATGGAACGTTTGCAGCATGCGCCGGGGTCAAGAATCCCGCTGCCCGTGACTGCTCGTCTCCTATCGACAATGATTGTGATGGAGTCGTAGATGACACTCAGTGCGGCTGCACGAAGGACGCGACGAAGAAGTGCAGCGACGTTGCGAGCGGCGCGACCGGTAAGTGTGGAACACCGACCGTCACCTGCAAATGCGACGCTGCGGGTTGCAAGTACGACCTGTCGCCTTGTTCGGCCTCCGACACGTGTGGTTCGCTCGGCGCAAAAGGGACCTGCGCGTCAAGCACGACGACGTGCGCAGGCGGCAAATGGGGTACGTGCCCAACATCGATCGGCGCAGATACCTGCGACAAGGGAAATGACGACAGTTGCAACGGCCTGCCGAATGAAGGGTGCTCGTGCATTAATGGCACCTCGGTTTCATGCGGCGTCTCGGGTACCAATTGCACCCTGGGAACTATGATTTGCGCTGCCGGAAAGCCAGGAGGATGCACCGGCAATAACTGTACGAAATTCTACTACTCGGCGGCGCCAGCCCCCGGCGTGTCACTTTCGTGCGGCCCGGCATGCTTCTCTGGAACGACGTGCAAGTTGGACTCGACCGTATGCGCGAGTGGATACCACATCAGCTCAGGCGGCTGTAATTATGACTGCGGAGCGCACGGTAGCTGTGGCAATGATCCCGCGTTTGGCACCCCGACGACGAGGGACGTGCACTGGTATTCCACCGTGAGCGGCTGTGACGGCACCGTCGCCGTCTTGCAAGGCTGCTGGTGCATCCGCGATGGCTTCTCGTGATGACGCCCACGCTCATTGCCTCACGCTATCGGATCATCCGCGAGCTCGGTCGTGGAGGCATGGGCGTGGTCTATCTCGTCGAGCACGTTCACACCGGTGAGCAGCACGCCCTCAAGGTGCTGCTCACCCACGCCGGTGCCTCGCCCGAGATGCTCGAGCGCTTTCGTCGGGAGGCGCGTGCGCCCGCGCGCATCAAGAGCGAAGGTGTCGTGAAGATCACCGACTTCGATGTTGCGCCCGAGCTCGGGGGCGCCCCTTTCCTCGTGATGGAGCTCCTCGACGGGCGAGACCTCGACAAGCAACTCGAGAAGCACGGGCGATTGTCGCCTGAATACGTGGTCTGGCTCTTTGGCGAGGTCGCCAACGTGCTCGACCGCGCACATTCAGCTGGCGTCGTTCACCGAGATCTCAAACCCGAGAACCTCTTTCTGCACCGTCGTCTCGACGGGGTCGAGGTCCTCAAGGTGGTCGACTTCGGCATCTCGCGCATTTCTGGCGAAGGCCTTGGGGACATGACGGCGGCGGCGCTCACCAAGAACGGCGCGATGATGGGCACGCCGCTCTACATGTCGCCGGAGCAGGCGCGCGGCATCGTCGCGAAGATCGGGCCCGCTACCGATATGTGGTCGCTCGGTCTAATCGCGCATCGCCTGCTCACGGGCGACGTGTACTGGACCGCGAACACGCTCGCAGAGTTGATGGTGCAGATCATCTCCGAACCGTTGTCGCCGCCGTCGGAGCGTTGGACGTATCTCCCGCCCGGCTTCGACGCATGGTTCGCTCGGTCATGCGACCGCGATCCGAGTCGGCGTTTTTCGTCCGTCTCCGATCAGGCCAGGGAGCTGGCGCGAGCCTTTGGCCTTGCGGAGCCCGCAGTGCTTTCGAGCGTCCCATCCGTCCGAAGTCCCGGCGATGTTTCCGGCGCAATGGTCGCAGCGCCCGTTCCATCGACCATGGCGCAATCTACGGCATCCATCGCTCGCACCGTTGACCCCGCGACGAAGAAGAGCCGCGCGTGGGTGTACGTTGCAGCGGGAACGGCGGTCCTCGCGGCCGCAGCGACAGTCTTGGTCATTCAGATGGGTCGCTCTGGGGGCAGCGCGACAGGTGGTGCACCCGCGGAGGTGGACGACGAGCCTGCCAAGGCAGCAGCGCCAAGCAAGACGCCAGTCAAACCGACCGCGCCACCGATGGATGACATGCCTCACGCCTCCGTCACCGCGAGCGTTGCCGTGTCGGCGCCTTCGGCCAGCGCGCTTCCTGTGGTTCCATCGAGCGTCATCGTGAAGCCCGTTCAGCCGCCTCCCACGGTGACGACGAAGAAGCAGCCAACCGCCGCCGCGCCTTCGACCACCAGCACCAAGGCCAAGCCGTTCGATCCCGCCGCACCTTGACGGAGGTCTCGATCGCGGCGAGCCAGCCGATATCGGATGTCAGGGGACGCGGCTGGTCGGCTCGCATCGCGCGGTTCTTGATACCATCGCGGTCGCGCATGTCGCAGGAGGACTCCCTCACCGATCGGCTCTCCGCGCTCGGAGACGATGGCGGCGAGGGGAGGGGAGAATGACGGGAGGCGTTTAGAGCAGCCGGTGTGCCTGCGCCGTGGTGCCGCGGAAGAGGGCGCGCGCCGCCTCCCCGGATATTCGGGCTTTCCGAGAGGTTGGGAGCGGGCGGCGAGATGTGGGGAGGGGCGCTTCAGTTCTCCGGAGGGGTTCGCGAATGCTTGGTGGTCGTCCTTCAGCATTCACGGGCGACCTGCGAGAGCTTGGGCGGGGTTGCCGAATGCTCGAGGACGACGGGGAAGCATTCGGTGACGAGCGGGAAGCATTCGCGGGTGACGGGCGAGCATTCGGCGACGACCGGGATGCATTCGCAGGGCTGAACGACCGAGAGCTGAAGTGACGGTCTTGACCGGCAGCCTGGGTGACACTCTCCGAGCCCTCGTGACCCCGTGCCGGGAGGTTCGGCAACGATGACGCCGAGGGCGTGCTCACGGACCGACGTGCTGGGTTTCGAGAACCCGATGGCCGGGGGCATTCACCTCCTGCATGAGAATCGCCGACGGGAAGCGTGGCGCAGAGAGGACGAGCTCGGGTGACGCTGTCTTTCAGGTCTGGTTCGCTCCCGGTCGTCGTAGTCGAGCCTCGCGATTTCGAGTGCGAAGCTCGCCAAGGAGGATTGTCCGATAGAAGACGGCGTCCTACTGCTCGATGCACGCCAGGGCCATCGTCGTCGCGTTGCACGTGGTCGGACCGATGAAGATCCATCCGCCCGTTCCGGCCCCACCTTCTTGCATCTGCGCCCCGGCGCTGGCCATGGCGTTGTCCGTCCAGCTCTTGCAGGTTTGCCCGGAGACGCGGGTGCCCCCTGCCTTGGTTCCGCCCCAGAAATTGCGCCATGGGGAGCTCTTGCCGTTCTGATCGACCGCCACGCTGTCGGCGGGCGTGAATGCGAAGCTGGTCCTGGTTGCAGCCACCAGACGGGTGCTCCCCATCGCGTACCATGGGCCGACGCCCTTGATCCGGTCCACGGCGTCCGTGGTTTCGTCGGAGAGCCACGCCACCCAGGAGCCGGCGTGGCCTGCCGAAGCGGCGAGCGTCGTGCAGATCTTGTCTGCGCCTGCCAGACCGCCGAGGTTGCCGTCGTAGGGCAGGCTCGTGATGAAGACGTACTTGGGCCCCGTCGCCGTGTCTCCTCCGGTCGAAGTGTCGGCTGCGTCACCGCCTCCTCCGGTGTCGCCAGTCGCGCTCGAGTCTTCAGGGGCAACGTCGCGGACCCCACCCGTGTCACCGCTCCCGCTTGCATCACCGGTCGCGTCACCACCGACGCCCGTATCACCGCCGACGCCCGTATCACCGCTGCCGCCTGCATCCTCGGCGGACGAGCCTCCGTCACCAGCTCCACATGCGTTCGCGAGCAGAACGATCACCAGCAGCGGTCCCCCGCGAAGTACGGCAAGGCGACCGGCATGAATGGTCATGCGAGAAGTCTACGCCGGCAGAACCACCGCCGCCATCGACGCAGGATGGAGGAGCGCGTCGCAGTTGTGACTCCCCGATGGTCATCCGCGCCGAGTCCAAGTTGGCGAGCGCCCATCTCGTGCACGTCGGCTCGTCGCTACGTGCGAGAGGCGCTCCCGTTCCTTCGTCCCGAGTCGCGTCAGCACCTCACGAGCCCGCCCGAACACGAACCGCGCCGCCGCGCGCACGGAGGCCACCAGCTCCTCCAATCTCGACAGCGCGTCATCGCGCTCGATCCGCGACACCGAGGCCACCTCCGCCGGCGTCGCGCGCAACGCAGTGAAGAGAGGCGCGAGACAGATCGCGTTGCCACGGAGCCAGTTGCCATGCTTCAACGGGGCTGCGACCCGTTGGTCGCAGAGAGCCCAACCCCCTCGACGAACGTATCCTCGCCGTCCGGCTTCAACGGGGCTGCGACCCGTTGGTCGCAGAGAGAGCGCTGAGATGGAGCATTCACTCACCGTCGCTGACGTGCTTCAACGGGGCTGCGACCCGTTGGTCGCAGAGAGCCTCGATGCCCGTCGTCGCCCCTCCGCCGCCGCAGAAGCTTCAACGGGGCTGCGACCCGTTGGTCGCAGAGAGTCGGAGGAGTACGGCGAGCTGATGCCGGCGTGGCGGCTTCAACGGGGCTGCGACCCGTTGGTCGCAGAGAGTGTCGGTGCATGACGTTCGCTCAGACAAC
>JANXMC010000781.1 GCA_025354825.1 Myxococcales bacterium | reverse complement strand
CTGCGAGCCGGGAAGGAAGGCCTTCACGCCGCCGCGGATCGTGACCGAGAGTCCACCCTTTACGCGCTGGCTGATCGTTCCTTCGATGAGCTCGTCGCGCTCGCAGGCGCTCGAGATCTCATCCCAAACCTTCATCTTGTCTGCCTTCTCCTTGGAGAGCATGACAAGGCCGTCGTCGTTCTCGCGGCTCTCGATGAAGACGTCGATCACGTCACCGGGCTTCACCTGCGACTCGCCGTTCGCGTCGGTGAACTCGCTCAGGGAGATCATCCCCTCGCTCTTGCCGCCGATGTCGATGATGACGTTCTCGCGCTGAATCGCGACGACCGTCCCCTTGACGATTTCACCTTCTTTGCCGAAGTCACCATTGCTGATGCTGGCTTCGAACAGGGCGGCGAAAGAGTCCATGCCGCCGTCGGATGCTTGACCTGCCGAGCTCAGGGCTGTGGTTTGTGTCATGTAGTAGCGGGTCCTCGAATCAGAGAAGGGTTTCGCGCGCTGCGGGGCGGCTCGACCATCGAGCGACCGCGCATCGAGCTGTGACAGTGCCGAGTCGGATGTTCACGGCGCCCAGGTAGGCACGTAAGGCGGATCTCGCCCTAGGCTACGGACGACCCGGGGGTCTAGCTTCCGAGGTACCGTCTGTCAATGCACGGCGACACGTGGGCGCGTCACGAGGCGTTTCACGTCGGATTGGCGCTGCGCGACGGTGAGGCCACGGACGCGGTATTCGGGATACGATCGAGCGTCGAAGCTGCGAATGACGTTAGCGCACCAGGTCATCTTGGAAATGCCGCCGACCACGCCTATGGCGCGGCACATGCGAAGCACCATTTTGCTCTCGGCGCTCGAGAGCGTTCGGCTCGCAGGGTACGGCGACGCGTACCTCGAGCGGCTCGAGGAGCCGCACAAGCAGACGCTGCTTCACACGGTCGCGGGGACGTGGCTCCCCATCGAAGTGGCCCACGCGCACTACCGCGCGTGCGAGGCGCTTAACTTATCGGCCGATGTGCAAACCGAGATTGGGCGACGAACCGGAGAGCACACGCGGAGCATCTTGCTCGGCACGGTGGCGCAGCTCGCGAAGCAGGCCGGCGTGACGCCGTGGACGCTCATTCCGCATCTGCAAAAGTTTTGGGACCGCGGCTACGACGGCGGCGGGATGACGATCGTGAAGGTCGGCCCGAAAGAGGCACGCATCGACATTCTCCGCTGCTCGCTGTGCGAATTTCGTCACTTCCGAAATGCGCTCCGCGGCCTCGTGATGGTGCTGATGGACTACTTCTGCTCGCGGTCGTTCGTGACGGAGCTCCCGGGCAAACGTCCCGACGCGACGGCCTATTACAAGCTGCAGTGGGCCTGACGCGGGCCTGACGCGGGCCTGACGTGGGCCTGACGCGGGCCTGACCGACTAAAGCTCGAGAGGCATCGAGCCCGCGGTCGGGAGATCTTTCAGGAGCTGCGGCGGCACGCGCGTGCGCACGTCGACGACGGCGCCGTCGCGAACCACCACGGCGGCGCGAAGCCACCCGAAGCGCGAGAGCTTGTCTTCGGTCTTCGCCTCCGCGAGCGCCTTGAGGACATCGCGCACGCGCGATTCGGCGGCCGTCGCCGAGGCCGCGTCGGCGTAGCGGAAGGTGACCGAAAGCTCGCGCGCGTTGCCGGGAGCGAGGCTGAGCGCGAGGGATCCGAGATGGGCGCCGATGGGGGCGAGCAGGCCGCGTTGAAGCTGACGGAGCTCGCCGACCAGCGTGTCACCGCGCAGGCGGAAGAGCGCGAGAGATGCGTCGTCGCCTTCGATCGCCGGGAGGCCGCGAGGGCGCGCAAATCCGCGGCGCGCGCGCATGCGGGCGGTCTCGTCGCCGAGGACGAAGACCCACTCGCGTCCGGGGAGCACGAAGAGCACTGCGTGCTGCGTCTCGTCGACCGGCGCGAACTCGGTGACGACGCCGTTGGTTGCGACGTTCTGCCAGAGCGGGCGGCCCTCGGCGTCGCGCAGGCGTGTGGGCTCGAGCCCCGCCGAGACGCCGCGGAGCGCGACGACCGCGGCGCCGCCTTCGGGACGCGAGACCCCGATGACGACGGAGTCGGCTCCGGAGACCGCCTCGAGGGCGCGATCGCCCGCGACCGCTGCGCCGCCGCGGGTGAGCGCCACGCGCATGGCCCGCTGCCAGAGCGGACCGTAGAGCGGATCGTGCTTAATCGCCTGGGGCCTCACGACGAGCAGGGCGTCGGGCGGCTCGTCGAAGATGTCTTCGACGTGGGGCGACCGGAGACGCGCGGCCTCCGATGCCGCGTCGGGCGCGACCGAATCGGCGGCGCCGCACGCCGTGCACGCGAGCGCGGTGGCGGCGGCGGCCAACGCGCACACGAGCGCGCGGCCGGGGCTCACGTCTGGCTCGCGCTCAAGGCCCGAAGCGTGCGGGCGACGGCGTCGAACATGAAGGTCACGGCCTCGTCCATGGTCATCTCGGACGAGTCTACGAGGATCGCCCCTTCGGCGCGCCGCAGGGGTGCCACGGCGCGCTGCGTGTCTTGGGCATCGCGACGGTGAACGTCGGCGAGGGTCTCGTCGAAGGTGGACGTGTCACCCTTGGCCGCGAGCTCTTCGAAGCGGCGGCGAGCGCGCACCTCGGGCTTGGCCGTGAGGAAAAACTTCACCTCCGCATCGGGGAAAACCACGGTGCCGATGTCGCGCCCTTCGAGCACGACGCCCCCCTCGCGCCCGGCCGCGCGTTGCAGCTCGAGGAGCGCCGCGCGAACGCCCGGATGCACCGACACGCTGCTCGCGCCCAACGCGATTTCCGGCGTGCGGATCGCATCGGACACGTCTTCTTCGCGCAAGTACACGCGCACGCCGCCGGCCCCTTCGGCTGGGCGCGGTTCGGCCACGACCTGTGACCGCGAGGCGGCCCGCGACGACGGCGGCGGCGTCGACACCGGACGGAACACGAGGGTCTGGTCGCGAACGAGCTCTTCGGTGAGCGCCGAGAGACCTGCGGCGTCGCTCCACGCGATGCCGTCGCGAAGCGCCGCGAGGGCAACCGCGCGGTAAATCGCCCCGGTGTCGACGAGGATGAACTCGAGCGCTTGGGCGAGACGCCGCGCGATTGAGCTTTTGCCTGCGCCTGCGGGCCCATCGATGGCAACGATGGGGCGAGGCCTAACGGGTGCTACCACGGGCTTTTTGTGTAGTTGAAAGCGGGCGTTCGAGAAAGCGAATCTGCGGTGGGGACGGTCACCCTTCGCTTTCGGCCGCGCCTTCGACATCGACCTGCGCTCCGAGAGCGCGAAGCGTGCCGACGAAGCGGGGGAAGCTTGTGGCGATGCAGTCGGCGTCCTTGATGCGGCTCGGCCCCGTGGCGAGGAGCCCGAGAATCGCCGCGGTCATTGCGATACGGTGGTCGCCCTTGCTCTCGACGACCGCGGGCGTGAGCGGCCGGTCGCTCCCTTCGATCGTGAGACCGTCGGGCAGCTCTTCGCAGGTCACGCCGAACGCGCGCAGAACGCCGGCCATGGTCGCGATGCGGTCGCTCTCTTTCACGCGCAGCTCTTCGGCGTCGCGAATCGTCGTCGTGCCCGAGGCGCGGGCCGCGAGGGCGCAGGCGATCGGGATTTCGTCGACGCCGCGCGGAACGAGCTCGCCGCCGATGCGCATCGCGCGAAGCGGCGCGGGCCAGGCGTGGATGTCGCCTATGGGCTCCCCTGCCCGCTCGCCGCCATTTTCGACCGCGATGCCGGCCCCCATGTCGCGTGCAATCTCGAGGATGCCCGTGCGCGTGGGGTTCGTGCCGACGCCGCGCACCGTCACGCGGGACCCCTCGACCAGCGCCGCTGCGACGAGGAGAAAGGCCGCCGCCGAGAGGTCGCCAGGAAGATCGATCTCGAACGGCTGCATCTCGCCGTTCCACCCGGACGGATCGAGCTCGACGAGGGTTCCCATCGTCCGCAGCGGAACGCCGAGCGCCGACAAAAGCCGCTCGGTGTGGTCGCGCGAAACTGTGGGCTCGCGAATGTAGGTCGTGCCGTGGGCGTAGAGCCCCGAGAGGATCAGCGCGCTCTTCACCTGCGCGCTCGAGACCGGGCTCGTGTATTCGAGCTCGCGAAGCTCTTCGCCCTCTGCGAGCCCCGTGATGCGCAGCGGCGCCGTGATTTCGCCCGGTTTCGTCGCGTGGGGGGCGCCGTCGATGTGGGCGCCGCGCTGCCGTAGCGGCCCCGCGATGCGCATCATCGGGCGCCGGGTCAGGGATGCATCCCCGATCAGCGTCGAGCCGAAGCGCTGCGCCGACAGAAGGCCCGTGAGCAGGCGCATCGTCGTCCCCGAGTTGCCGCAATCGAGGGGCGTGGCCGACTCGGAAAGGCCGAAGAGGCCAACGCCCGAGACGCGCAGCTCGCTGGGGCTCGGCTCCAGAATCGTGACGCCCATCGCGCGCATCGCGTTGGCGGTGGCGACGTTGTCCTCGCCCCGTGAGAAGCCGCGGATGATGCTGTTCCCCTTGCAAAGGGCCGAAAAAAGCAGCGCGCGGTGGCCGATGCTCTTGTCCGACGGAACGGGGACGCTGCCGACGAGCGGCTTCGTGGCGGGATGAACGATGAGGGTCGTGCTCACGGTGGGCTCACTTGCCGAGCGCGGCGGGCGCGTTCGCGAGAAAATTGCGGAGCGATTGGTCGTCGAACGCGAACGAGTACTGCACGTCGGTGAGCGCGACGTCGGCTTTGAAATTCTGGACCTTTGGTGCGACGCCGGTGAGCGCCACCATGTTGACGATCTGAATGAGGCTCTTGAGGCCCGACGCGCCTTCGGTCGCCTGCGCCGCGTCGGCGTAGGTGAGGCTGCCGCCGATGTTCATCCCCGGCGCTTGAAAGTTGCCGATGATGCGCGCGGCTTTCAGCCCGTGAATCCACTTCAGCGGAAGGGCGCCGACGCTGGCGTTCGCGATCGGCTGGTTGGCGAGATCGACGGCGATCGCAAGCTCGGCACCCGCCGTCTCCACGGTCTCGATGACCCACGGCGCGAGATCGCGTTTCACGCGGTTGTCCTGAATGCGGTCGAGCGTGCGGCGAATGGCCGCGTCCGTTCCGACGACGACGCACTTGTCCGTCAGCACGACGAAACCGACGTTGCTCACGGTGTAGAGCGTTCGCCCGGCGTACTGCGACGCGACGATCGGCACGCCCGCTTTCGTCGCCGTGCCGCTCTTCGCGGCCTGCTCGATTTTCGCGCTGTCGAAGCGGCCTCGAAGCACCGCCGCGACGTCGACCCCTTGCGTGGAGTAGCTGCCGAGCGTGGCGCGATCGACGTCTCTCGACGCGACGAAGCCCGACTCCGCGCCGATGGGCAGGAGCTGCTCCGAGAGCTGCGCAAGCTGCGCGCCGTAGCTTCCGCTGTCGTAAAACGCGCGCGCGTCGACGTTGACCAGCGCGACGGGCGAGCCGGGCAAAAGCGCGAGGGGGTCCGCGTCGATGGCGGGCGCGACGGTGGTCACGTCCTTCGCGTCGGGCGCCTTCCCTCCGCAAGCAGAGGCCGATGCGGCGGCGAGAAGGAGAGCGAGACACGCGAAGACCGAACGAGAATGAATCAAGGGGGAGCCTCCGAAGAGAAAGCGGAACTAGAGCAGGCCGAAAGCTACAGCGCCGGGTACGAGCCCAGCACCTTGAAGAGCTTCGTGAGGCGACGAACGTCCTCGAACGCCGAGATCACCGCGCGGTCCGTGGCGTGCCCTGCGATCTCCACGAAAAACAGATAGTTCCACCCTTCGCCGTCCGTCGGGCGCGACTGGATTTTCGTCATGTTCAGCCCGCGCTCGGCGAGCTGCTTCAGCACGTCGAGGAGCGCGCCCGGCGTGTCGTGCACGCTAAAGGCGACGGCCGTCACGTCGGCGCCGGTCTGCCGCGACGGGCGCGATCCGACGACGGCGTACCGCGCTCTATCGGCGAGCTTTTCGCGAACACCGCGCCGCGCGATGACGAGCCGCTCGTGGCTCCCCACGAGCTCGCGCGCAACGGCGGCGCCTTGCGGGTCTTCCGCGGCGAGCTGGCAGGCGACGAGGGGCGAGCGCGCGTCGATCATCGTGAAGCGGTGACGACCGGCGGCGTCTTCCGCCTTCGCGAGGCCGGAGGCGCATTCGGCGTGATCGGCCGGTGTGGCGTACACCTTCGCGATGTCGCCGGCGTCGCCGCTTTTGTTCATCAAGTGGAGGTCGAACGAGGCGTCGAGCACCTCGACGATCTTCAGCTCGTGGGCGACGAGCGCGGCGATCGTGCCGTGCACGGGGCCGTCGGCGGACGTCTCGAACGGCACGACGGCGAACTCCACGCGCCGCCGGCTGACTTCATCGAGCGCCGCGGCCACGTCGTCGCAGGGCACGAGGCGCGACCACGCGCCAAAACGGCCGCGCGCGCAGGCGTGACCGGTGCCGCCTTCGGGGCCGGCGAACGCAATGTTGACCGGCAGCTCCAGCGACAGCGCGCACGCGTAGACCTCGCGAAAAATCTCGCGAAGCGCGTCTTCGGGCATGACGCCCGACGCGCGGGCGACGAGGGCGCGCTGCGACGCGCGATCGGTCACGGGCAGCGTGGGCGGCTGCGCGCTTCGGATTTCGCCGACACGCCGCGACGCCGCAGCGCGCCGCTCGAGCGTACGCAGCAGCTCTTCATCGAGGCGGATCATCTGCTGACGAAGGTCGTCGAGCTCTCGCTTGGTGTCCGTGTCCGTCATCGGCGTGTTCGCATTTCGAGGGGCGTGGGGGGCGCGAGAGCTTACGCCCAAACGCGTCGCGGGGGGGAGCCGCGCTTGCGCAGGCAAACAAGTCACGCCAACGTCGCGCTGTGCCCGCGCGACCGATACCGAGCCTCGACGATCTCGCAGCGCTCCTCGCGAAATACGCGGAGATCGAGCGGCTGCGCGTGGCTCACCTCGGGGCGAGCGAGCCCGATCCGCGGCGTGCCATGGCGGCGCTTGCGGCACGCTTTCCCGGCGCGCTGCGCGAAATCGACGATCTGCCGCTCGAAGAGATTCGAAGCCGACTCGGAGCCCTCGAACGCGCGCGCGATCTCGTAGTCCGCGGCGACGACGCGCGGGCGCTCCCTCAGTGGATGGTCGCCATGAGCCTTTTCCACGCGCTCGCGCGGGGCGCCCTCGCGGCGAAACGGTGGCTCGCTGGGCGAAAGCACGTCGACGACGACGTTCGCGCGGCCTTCGCGCGCGCCGCAGCGCGCATGCGAATCACAACGGACGCCGCCGCGTGGGCGCCCGAGTTGGCCGAGGTGGCGACGCCGCCGCGTGGACGCCTCATGGACCTCGTTTTCGCGCGGCTCGCGGCGCGTCTCGCGATCGACGACGCCGAAGCGCGACGTCTCATTTTCGGAGAGCCTCGAAGCGCGCGACGAGACCGCGCGCCGTCAGGCGTTCACGTCTTGGAGCCGGAGCTGGAGCCAGACCCGCCGCTCGGCGCGGCCGCGGGGGTTGCGGCCGGAGCTGCGGTCTCGGTCTTGGCGGGGGCCGACTCTTTCGGCGACGACGAGCCTGTCGAGCTCGACCCGCCGCTGTCGCCGCCTTTGCTCGCGGGCTTGGTCGAGGAGTAGAGGTCGGAGTACCAGCCGCCACCCTTGAGGATGAAGCTACCGCCGCTCACCTGGCGCTTCGCCGTGGACTGTCCGCACTTGGGGCAGACCTCCAGCGCGTTCGCGGTGATCTTCTGAACCTCTTCCCAGTTGTTCCCGCAGGCAGTGCACACGTACTCGTAGGTCGGCATATCAGCGGTGCGAGGTATGACTCCGCCAGCCTTCTGTCAAGCCAGGGCGCGGTCGCGGCGCCGGTTTCGCTCGAGCGAAGGGCCGCGCACCCTGGACACGCGACACGCTGCGATCAGTGTACATAAGTGCTTAATTCTGGGCAAACTTTCAGGGTTGCGGCGGGTTCCCCACCGACGTACTTCCGACGGGTCTCGTGACACTACGTGGAGTGACGTTACGCGCTGCGTACCCTCACTTTGCAGAGCGCACGAATCTGCTGTTTCGGAGCGGGCTGGTCCCGCTCAGAGGGTCGCCATGAAGATCAAAAAGCTCGAGATGGTCGGGTTCAAGTCGTTCGTCGACAAAACCGTCGTCCACTTCGATCACGAGGTCCTCGGTATCGTCGGCCCCAACGGTTGCGGCAAGTCGAACATCGTCGACGCGATTCGCTGGTGCATGGGCGAGCAGTCCGCCAAGCACCTCCGCGGCCGAAGCATGGACGACGTCATCTTCAGCGGCTCCGAGTCGCGCGCGGGGCACGACTTCGCAGAGGTCACGCTCACCTTCGAGAACGACCGCGGCGACGTCCCCGTCGAATACAAAGACTTCCCCGAGATCGCGGTCACGCGCCGCCTCTCGCGCTCGGGCGACAGCGATTATCTGATCAACAAGACTCCGGTTCGCCTCAAAGACATTACCGACTTGTTCCTCGGGACGGGCGCGGGCACGAAGGCCTACGCCATCATCGAACAGGGGAAAATTGGGCTCATCGTGAGCGCGAAGCCCGAAGACCGGCGCATGCTCATCGAAGAAGCGGCCGGCATCACCAAGTTCAAATCGAAAAAGAAGCAGGCCGAAAAGAAGATGGAGCTCACCCAGCAGAACCTGCTGCGGCTCGGCGACATCTTGTCCGAGATCGACCGGACCATCGGCTCGTTGAAGCGCCAAGCGGCGAAGGCCGAGCGGTTCGTCGCGTACCGCAAAGAGCTCGAGGATCTGCAGCTCCACGAGGCGTCGCACCGGTTCCTCGAGCTCACAGGTTGGATCAAGCTCGAGGCCGGCGAGGTCGAGCGCTTCGGCGCCGAGACCGACGTCGCGAAATCGAGCCTCGCCGCGCGTGAGGCCGATCTCGAGACGATTCGCCTCGAGGCCCACGGCGCCGAGTCGCGCCTCGAGGCCGCGCAGACAGCGCATTTTGCCGCGGAGAACGAAGTTCGGGCCGAAGAGGCCGCGATCGATCGCGCGAAGGACAAGCTCGGCGCGCTCCGTCAGCGGGAAGACCACGCGCAGGGCGAGCTGAACGAGATCGCGGCGCAAGGCGACCGCATTGCCCACGAGCGCGAGACGATTGGCGCCGAAGTCGAGACGCTCGAGAGCGACGAGAGCAACTTCGCAGACCAAGTCGGCGCCGAAGAAGACCGCCTCGACGAGCTTCTGGGCGAGCAGCAGCAGGCCGACAAAGCCGTCGCCGAGATGCAGAAGTCGCGCGCGCAGGCCCAGGCGGACAACGCCAGCGCCGAGGCGAAGCTCTCGGGC
>JANXMC010000774.1 GCA_025354825.1 Myxococcales bacterium | reverse complement strand
GCAGGATTCCGTGAGCGGCGGTGAGGCGGCGCAACTCGGCGAGGTAGCCGGGCGCGTAGATGCGCATGCCGCTGACGGCCTGGACGAGCGGCTCGACGATCACGCCCGCGATCTCGTGGGGCGCGCGCTCGATGAGGCGCGCGATGTGACGAAAGGCGATCGCCCACGCGCCCTCCACGTCGAGCTCGTCGTCGTCGGGAGCAGGCGAGGGGACGTGCACGACGTCGCAGCACAATTTTCCAAATGCACTGCGGAACAGCTCGATGCCGCCGAGGGACGCCGCGCCGAGGGTCTCGCCGTGGAACGCGCCGTCGAGGGCGACGAAGCGCGACTTCTTCGGGTGGCCGAGCTGCTGCCACATTTGAATCGCCATCTTCAGCGCCACCTCGTTCGAAGTGGAACCGTTGTCCGTGTAGAATACATGGGACAATCCGGCGGGGGCGATGGCGACGAGCTCCTCGGCGAGGCGTGCGGCGGGCTCGTGGGTGATTCCGCCGAGGGCGCAGTGGGCGAGGGTCTCGGCCTGCTCGCGGAGAACGCGGACGAGGCGCGGGTGGCTGTGGCCGAGGGACGCGACCCACCACGAGCTATTGCCGTCGAGGTATTCGGAGCCGTTTGCATCGACGAGCGTCGAGCCGTACGCCCGCGCGATCACCAGCGGATCGACCTTCGCGATGTACTGATCCATCGCCGTGTACGGATGCCAGACGAACTGCTTGTCGCGGCGGACGACCTCGTCTCGATTCATCGCTTCGGCGTAATCGTTCTACGGCTTCGCGTCGTCCCCTTCGAGATCTTCGATCACCACCTTCGCGAGCGCGTGGCCGCGTACGCGGGGGTCGCCCGATTCGACCCGCACGTCGGGCGGGCCTGGCGTGAGGCGCTCGTGGTCGGGCGCGTTGAGCTCCGGCGCGCTCTTCGACGCCATCTTCGGCTTCGGCGGCGGCTCGCTCTGGCGGCCGTAGGGGAGGAAGACCGTGACAGTCGTCCCTTCGCCGGCGTGGCTGTCGATGACGAAGCGCCCGCCGTGGGCGTCGACGATGCGATCGACGATGGCGAGGCCGAGGCCGGTGCCGCTCGGCCGCGTGGTGAAGAACGGATCCTTCGCGCGGTTTCGAACCTGCGTGTCCATCCCTTCGCCGGTGTCGCTGATGTCGACGGCGAGCCCTTCGGTCCCGTCTTCGTCCGTCATCGCGCGGACGCGCAGCGTGAGGTTGCCGCCGTAGCTCATCGCCTGCACGGCGTTGTCGATGAGGTTGTCGAACACCTGCCGCAAAAGGTTCGAGTCGCCCCACAAACGCAAGTCGGGCACTTCCACTTTCAGCTCGACGTTGAGCCCTTTTTTATCGCGCGCGAGGTGCAGCCCGCGCTCCAAGAGATCGTTGAGCGCGATGTGCTGCCGCTGCACGTTCACGGGGCGTGCGTAGCGCAGAAGATCGCTCACCAGCCTGTTCAAACGGCTCGTCTCTTCGTCGAGGATCGACAGCAGCGTCTCGTGATCGTCGCGCGAGAGGCTCGTCTTGCGAAGGCCCGCGACGGCATTGCCGATGATGGCGAGGGGGTTCCGCACCTCATGGGCGATCACGGCGGCGAGCTCTCCCACGACGGCGAGCTGCTCTTTTTTGACGAGCTCTTCTTGGGCGGCGCGAAGCTCTTCGTACGACTTTCGAAGCTCGCGCGTGCGCGTGCGAAGCTCGTGACTTCGCCTATCGAGCTCGTTCGAGACGTGGGCGTAGCGCATGCCGAGCGTCGCCGTCACGCCAAGGGCGAAGGCGACGAAGCCCATCTCGACGAGGTACGCCGTGGCGAACGCATTGGCCGCGAAGCCGACGTCGTTGATGACCGTTGCGAGCAAGATCGTCGTGCCGACGACCACGGGCAGCGCCTCGCGTTTGCCGGCCAAGTAGCTCTGCGCGAGCACGACGAGGACGACGACGACCGCCGCTGCACACAGCAGGTACAGCGAGAGTCCGAGCACATTGAGCGGGGCGCCCCGGTAGACGAAGCGGTAGCTGCCGATGGGGAAGCTCCACTCGCCGAGGCGTGCGACGTCGTGCAACAGCCCGCGCGCGTTGAAGACCTCGTAGGCGCCCGCCGTCACGTAGACGAGCAGGAGCCAACGGCGCGCGTCCTTGATGCGCGCGTACCTAAACGCGAAGTGCACGACCAGCGCGAACGCGATGATGAGGCCGACCCATCCGAGGCGCGCGGCGGCGAGGGCGGCGTCGGGCGTCGGGGCGCGGTAGCAGGCGATGCGCGCGATGGAGTGCTGACTGAGGGCGACGCACAGCATCGCGAAGATGCCGTAGTGGCTGTCCTGCCGGCGCTGCAGCCACACGATCGCGAAGTACGCGGCAACGAACGCGTAGATGGCGACGGAGGAGCTGACGAGGCCGACGAGCAGATCCAAGGTAACTCAACTATACGCGGATTAAGCCCGAAGCCCCGCGCGGCAGTTGCCGACGCGGGGCCTCGCACGGGTCACTCAAACGTTCGTACGAGTACGGCTACTTCTTCGGTGCGGCCTTCGTCGCGCCTGCGTCGCTCTTGCTCGCGGCGGCAGCCGCGGGCGCGCCTGCATCACCGGCCGGCGGCGCCATATCGTGGCCGCCGTGAACGGCCTGCGCCGGCGCGTCGTGGTCGATCTTGATCTCGCGGGTGGTGGAGTTCCACGGCCCGGCGACGGGCTGCCCGTCGGGGCCGAGGAGGTCGGCCTTCACCGTGTACGCGCCGTTCTGGAGGTTATCGAGGTAGAGCGGTGCGCCCCACTTGGCGACGTCGCTCGTGAGCGGCTTGTCGATGCCCGGCCCCGTGACCACGACATGGACGTGCTCCTTGCCTTCCGCGAGCGTCACGTTCGCGAGGTAGAAGTCGACGAGGACGTGGTTCGCCGCGTCGGCCGTGTATTCACCCTTCGGGCGGCTGTAGATCATCATCGGCTTCTTCACGTCGACCGTGTCGGTCGCCTTTTTGCCGATGTAGAAGGGGACCACGGCGAGCGCGCCCGCGGTCTTCACCGACTCGTGATTCGCGCGGCTGGGGAACGCGACGAGGACGTGCTGCCCTTCGCCGAGCGCGTCGGCCGCCGACGCCGTTCCGATGAGCTCCGAGAGCTTCACCGGCGCCTTCGTGTCGTAGAGCGGCTTGTACGGTTTGTTGTCGAGAATCAGGTGAACGTGCGAGCTGCCCGTGGCCGTGGCCCACCCCTTCACGTCGAGCTTCACGACGAAGTCCGCCGCCTTGTCCTTCGCGATCACCAGATCCTTCGAAGGCGCGGTGATCTTCACCGTGGGGAGGGGCGCGGCCGGGTCCGGGC
This sequence comes from Myxococcales bacterium, assembly GCA_025354825.1. Lineage (GTDB taxonomy): Bacteria > Myxococcota_A > Polyangia > Polyangiales > Polyangiaceae > JANXMC01. The sequence continues at coordinate 6,683 of JANXMC010000774.1, read as the reverse complement.
TCGCGCTGCCCGCGAGGAGCGACGGCGGCGTGACCGGCGGCGCGGGCGGCGTTGCGGGCATGTCGGTCGCGGCCGCATCTGGCGCCGCGGCCGTTGCGGGCGGCGGCGGGGGAGGCGGCGGGGGAGGCGGCAGGTTCGAGTCGGCGCCGCCACAGGCCACGATGAGCGCGGGGAGGGCGATGGCGCCCGAGAGGAACGCCAGGAAAGTCATCGGTCGGTTCATTCGATATCTCCTCGTCGGTATTCGGCGTCTTCTTACTCAAGCCGTCGGCGGAGTGAAAGCGCGTATCTCAGCGCTTCGTGCTCTGTCGAGACAGTCGTGCGCGCGCCTCGCCGCGCTGAATTTCAAGCTCGAGCGCATGCAAGTACTCATCGAAATCGACCTGCATCGTGTGGCGTTTCGAAGCGACGTACCGTTTGAACATCGCGCGACGCTCGCGATCGAGATCGGCGAGCATCTCGGCGCGCGGGGGAGCGAGGTATTCGCCGAGCACGTATTTGGCAATCCATCGCCCCTGCGCCTCGGCAATCGGCATTACGGCGCCGAGGGGCTGCAAAAGCCCGACGAAATAGAGCCCCGGAAGCTCCGGCTTCACGACGCGGCGAAAAAGGGGCAAATCGTTGTCCTTCGCCGAAACGAGCGCCTCATCGAAGAACGGAAAGGTCACCTTGTAGCCGGTGCAATAAACGATGACGTCGATCGCTTCGACCGAGCCGTCGACGAACCGGACACGGCGCCCTTCGAGCGTTTCGATATTCGGTTTTGGCTTCACCGCGCCATGGGCGAGCCTATCCAAGATACGTCCCGACACCGTCGGATGCGCCTCGCCAATGCGGTGGTCGGGCTTCGGGAGGCCGTAGGATTCCATGGTACCGACGGCCACGCGCAGAGCCCCCTCGAGGAGCTTCTGCTTCACGAACCACGGCATACGGCGCGAGCTCGCGAGCTGATCGACGGGCCGCCCGAAGAGGTATTTCGGAAGAATGTGCACGCCCCGCCGCGCCGACAGGAACGTCGTCTTCGCGACCGCGCTCGCCTCGACCGCGATATCCATGGCGCTATTGCCCATTCCCACGACGAGCACATTTCGATCTTCGAACGGCTTCGTGTCGACATAGGCGTGGGAGTGCATCACGAGCCCGTTGAACGAGCCTGGGAACATCGGCTCCGGCCATCGCGGATCCCAATGGTGGCCGTTCGCGACGACGACGGCATCGAACGTCTCGGTGTCGCCCGAATCGAGGGCGACGCGCCATTTTTCGCCCCCGCGTTCGACACGCTTTACGCCCGTTTCGAAGCGAATGGCGTCGCGAAATTCGAATTTGTCGACGTACGCGTCGAAGTATTCGGCAATCTGCGTGTGGTGCGGAAAGTCGGGATACGACTTTGGCATGGGGAAGTCGCTAAACTGCATTCGCTCGCGCGACGTATTGATATGCAGACCGCGGTACGCCGCCGACATTCCGTTCTTGTTGCCAAACACCCAATTGCCGCCCACGCGGTCGCTTTTCTCGAAGCACGTCGTCGCAATCCCGCGAGCTCGAAGCGCTTTCGTCGCGGCGATTCCCGACGACCCCGCACCGACGACAGCCACGCGCGGCGATGAGACGGGCACGCTCTAGCGGTCTCCGTGGCCGCGCCACTGCTTCATACTCGAGCTCACGCCGAAGCGGTCGGCGAGGTACTCGAACATGCGCGCCGGCAAGAGCCCTTTCATCACGGGCAGCGCCTTCACGAGCGGCGGTTCCAGGACCATCGGCTTGTTCCCGAGAATGCCCTTCGTAATCTTGTCGACCAGCCCCTCGGGCGTGAGCATCGGCGTTAAAAAGGGCGTCTTCACGCCGCTGAACATGCCCGTCGAAATGTAGCTCGGGCAGACGGTGGTGACGCCGACGTGGGGGTACCGCTGCTCTTCGAGCTCGAGGCGGATCGAATCCGAGAAGCCGATGACGCTCCATTTGCTCGACGCGTACGTGGCGCCGTTCACGAGGCCGAGAAGCCCCGACGCGCTCGCGATGTTGACGAGATGCCCTTCGCTGCGGGCGATGAGGTCGGGCAGAAACGCGTGGGTCATCGCGACGAGGCCGAGCGTATTGACCTTGTACGTGAGGAGATGCTTCTCGAGCGGCACGTCGAGAAACGGCCCGCCGAAGACGACGCCGGCGTTGTTCACGAGCACGTCGATGCGCCCGAGGTCGTCGTGAATCCGCGTCCGCGTCGCCTCGATCGCCGCGGGCTCCGTGACGTCGAGGCCGTAGGTGAAGGCGACGCCGCCCGTGCTGCGGATCGCCTGGGCGGTCTCATTGAGATCGCTCTCGCGCAGATCGGTCGCGACGATGCGCGCGCCCTCCTTCGCGAGGCGGATGGCGAGGTTTTTCCCGAGGCCGCGCGCGGCTCCCGTGACGAGTACGAGCTTGCCCCTGAGATCTTTCATCGCGGGGAAATCGTTATCACGGCTTGACGCGAGCGCGGTGGGCCGCAAGCCTTGGAGCCCGATGCCGAGCCGCCAGCGCTACCTCTTCGTTTGCACGAACCGCCGCGAAGACGGCAACCCCAAAGGGTCGTGCGCGCAAAAGGGTTCCGAGCAGCTCGTGAAGAGCCTCAAGGACGCCCTCGTGAAGCGCGGCGCGGTCAAAGCGATTCGCGCGTGCTCGTCGAGCTGCCTCGACCTCTGCGAAATCGGCGCAGCGGTCGTTCAAGAGCCCGATCACGTGGCCTACGGCAACGTCACGTTGGACGACGTCGACGAGATCGCCGACGCCGTGGTCGCCGGGCGCGTGGTCGAACGGCTCGTCGTTCACCGGCCGGCAGGCGCGTGACGGGCACACGATGAGGCTCGGCTTTCACTTCACGCAGTCGATGACCGGGGCGTACCACTTCCTCGATACGCCCACGGACGAGCGCTCGATCCGCTTCACAATCACGGCCCGCGCCGACAGCGTTCCGCGATTCGTTCTCGACAAGGTCGTCGAGGTCACGGGCACGCTCGACATGGAAGCCTTCGCCACGGCGCGCCCTCTCGGCGGCACGCTGCGGCTCAAGCTCATCGAGGATCGGCGTCTGCGGTACGACCTCACGTTCACGGCCGACGATGGGAAACCTTATGTGCTTCGCGGCGAGCAAGACGTGATGCTCATTGCCGTGGTCGATTCGCTGACGACGCTCCCGGCGAGCCTCTACGACGCGGCCGGCCGAGAGCTCGCCCGAGCGCTCTTGCGCTTCGATCTCCAGCGCGACTTCGGCACACTGCTGAAATCGATCCGCATCGACGCGTCGCTCTAAGGCTGCGAGCGCGCGCCGAAGCGTTTCGACGGCGACGCCGTCACTCCGACTTGCACTGCTTCTCGGTGAACTTCTCGAGCCAGTCGCACTTGCTCTGGTAGCGGCACGCCTTCGTCTCTTGGGCGACGGCCTTGTCGTACTTCGTCTTGTCGCCGGCGCGCGCCTTCGCGTGCTCGGGCGACTTCTGCGCGGCGCGCATGCACCCCTTGAACGCGTAGAGCAGATACGCCGACTCCTTCTTCGCCCGCGCCCGCTCGTCGGCCTCGGCGAGGTACTGCTTGCCGGCGGCCTCGCACGCGGCGGTGCAGGCGGGCGCGCGGGCGTCGAGGGCCACGACGGCCGTCGATCCGGGCGGCAGAACGAAGGTGCACGACGCGCTCACGGGCTTCTCTTCGCTCTTCGAGTATGCGTCGCCGCACATCCGCACGGCGTCTTTGAAGGCGCGCTCGACGCCCATGTCCAGCCGCTTCGTGCACTCGGCCGTGCACGTGGCGCGGTCATCCGTCGTCGCGAACGCCGGAGGCGACGTGCAGCCGGCGTCGCTCACTTGCGTGTCGCACTGCGCGAGGGAAGCCTTGAGCCACATCGCGACGTCGCTCCGCTCGCGCGTGTAGCGCACCGACGACGTCGCCTGCCCGAGGTCGTGCTCGAGGACCGCCGCCGCCGTCGTGATGATTTCCATGCAGCCGCGGCTGTAGCGCGACCAGCGGATCGGCGTCATGCTCGGAGCGGTCTTCCACGAGAGCTTCGCGTCGATGATCTGCTCGACCGACTGCGCCTCGCGCTCGGCGTCCGCCAGCTCTTCGGGGCTCGCGGTCGCGGCGTAGCGACCGAGCATCGAGAACGCGGGCAAGAAGTGCCCCGCTCGCGGGAGCGGCGCATCGAGGTTCGACGGCACCGTCGACGCAAGCGGCCGCGCGCGTGCCTTGCCGGCGCCGATGACCGGGAGATCCTCGAGGAGCGCCGTGCGAATCAGCTCCCAGTTCGGGAGCTCTCGCCACGTCCCCCGATCGACCACGCTCTCACTGCCGTCGCGATTGTGCTCGGTGGTCGCGCGCTCCTGGTACTCCGCGCACAGCTCGGGCTCCGTCACTACGGGCGCCGACGCCGCGATGCACTTCGCCGGTGAGTCGGTGCCCCCTTTTTGGCGGCACGTTTCGGCCCGAGTATCGAGCGCCGCCAGCACTGTCGCGATGCGCGGCGGCTCTGGGTTTTTCGGCCCCGCGAAGCGCCTGTCGCTGCACGCGGCTGCGACGACCATGAGCCCCAGAATCCCCGCCGTTTGCACGGCCTTCGCCCCCGTCGGGAGCACGCCCCCTGATCCAAATCCCATCCTTCGAAGGTATGCCGAGAGGCCGACCCCGCGAAGAGGCAAGACGCGGTGGAGGTCACGAGATGGCGGCGTTAAGTGCCCATCCGTGACCACGTGGGCCTACGCGCGGCGTGCCTGAAGGCGGTTGTACTTTCTCCCGCCGCTCGGTATGAGGCGGCGGATCTTAAGCTGCGGAGCCTAGTGGCTTTGCGCTCAGCCACCTCAGGAGACCCGCTCAAATGGCCCTCGAACGCACCTTCGCCATCATCAAGCCCGACGCCGTCGAAAAGAACACCATCGGCGCGGTCCTCGCGAAAACCGAAGAAGCGGGCTTCAAGGTCCGTGGCCTGAGGTTCACGCACCTTTCGCGCGCTGTCGCGGAAGGGTTCTACGCCGTCCACAAGGCGCGCCCGTTCTTCGGCGAGCTCGTCGAGTTCATGACGCGTGGCCCGGTGGTCGTGATGGTCCTCGAGCGCGAAGACGCGGTCGCCCAGTGGCGCACGCTGATGGGTGCGACGGATCCGAAGAAGGCCGACGAAGGCACGCTCCGCAAGCTTTTCGGCGCGAACGTCGGCGAGAACGCGACGCACGGGTCCGACTCGCTCGAGAACGCGAAGATCGAAATCGCGTACTTCTTCGCCGCCTCCGACGTCGCCCCCGGCGTCTGAGCCCCAGCATGTCGCCGGCCGAAAGGCTGGCCCGTCCGCGAGATCGTCACGGTCTCGCGGCGCGCACGTCACACGAACGGGCGGCCTCGCGCGCGGATGTCGCGCCCGCCCCCTGTCCGATTTGGAAAAACGCCGTATCGTGAGGTCGCGCATGTCCTCCGATACGCCGTCCGAGCCCCAGATCGCGCCGGTCTCGTACCGCACGCCATCTCAGGGCACGCGGAAGCGCGCGGCGACCAGCGGCGGCCGTGTCCGGTCGGCCCTCGCGGCGATTCGCAACCTCGAGACGCTGCTCCGAAGCCCTCGCGTCGGAACGAAAGTGCTGCGTGAGCTCCGCCCCGAGCTTCCGGCGACGTTCGACGAGCTTCGAAAGGCGTTCGCGGAGGACGCGACGAGCGAAGGCGACGAGGCACTTCGCGCGTTCGTCTCGGTACGCGCCGCCGAAGTCGAAGACGCCCTCGCCAAGCTCCCTGCGCGCGAGCTCGACGCCCGCGCCCGCCTCGCCCTCGAGCGCGTCGTCGCGCGTGTCGCCGTCGAGCTCGACGCCGCGGGCGAGCTGCTCGACATGGTCTCGCGCGTCCGCTCCGACACGCCGACGGATCTCTCGGCGACCGCGGTTGGGCGTGCGTCCCTCGAGCTTGCCTTCGGCCTCCGCCCGCGTCGCGAGATGCACGTTCGTGTCGACCTCCCCGAGCTCGATGCCGTCGTCGCGGTCGATGCGCGCGTGGTGGCCCAGGTCGTAGCGATGGCCGCCGCGTTCGCGACGGCCGCCCCCGAAAACGCAGGCCGTGCGGACGACCCTGCCGGCAACTTCGTCTTCCGCGCGCGCGCGGGCGAGGCCGAAGCGACCTTCACAGTGGCCCCCGCGCTCGCCGCCGACGCCGCGCTCCCCACGAAGAGCGCGCGGGTCCTCGCGCTCATCGAGCCGTCCCTCGTGATCGTTCGGGAGGTCGCAGCGTCCATGGGTGGCCGCTTCGAGCTCGCGTCGGGCTCTGTGACCTTGGCGTTGCCGCGCGTCGCCCGTTAGGGCAAGCACGTGGGGCCATGGCCCTCGAACCGCGTCTCCGCCCTCTCATCGAAGAAGCCTTTCAAGACCGCACGCTCCTCGCGAAGGAGGCGTACTCCGCCGCCGTCGAAGAGGTTGTGAAGGCCCTCGACAGCGGTGAGCTTCGCGTTGCGTCGCCACCCGCATCGCAGGGGGAGGGCGACGAAGAGGGCGCGTGGACCACCCACGCCTGGGTGAAATCCGCAATTCTGCTCTATTTCGCCGTTCGCAAAATGGAGCGCGTGGAGGTCGGCCCCTTCGAGTTCCACGACAAGATCCCGCTCAAGCGCGGCCTCGACGCCGCCGGCGTGCGCGTCGTTCCGCCGGGCGTCGTCCGCTACGGCTCGTTCTTGGAAGCCGGCGCCATCGTGATGC
>JANXMC010000741.1 GCA_025354825.1 Myxococcales bacterium | reverse complement strand
TCGCGCTCGAGGACCTCACGCGATACTTCGTATTCCGTCAGGAGCGTCTCGATCATTGCGTCGACCGCCGTCTTGCCGTCGGCGAGCTCGAGAACGCGCGAGGCGATGTGGTTCAGCACGAAGACCTCGCCGGCGGCCTGGTGGACGACGACCGCTTCGTCGCCGACGTTTCGCGAGCGCACGGCGGGTGCCTTGCGGAAGACCGTTGCGAGGGACGTCTTCATTCGGCGCCTCCGAGAAGGCGCCAGAACGCGCCCGAGAGGGCGAAGCGGAGCGCGTAGGCGGGAACGGATGCAATGAGCTTTTCCAAGGTCGCCTCCAACTGTTCACGACGGTACGGGTCACGGTTCAACGCGGGGGAGCACGCGAGCAAGTTGGCAAAGGCCTCGGCGCGGCTCAGCGTTCGGAGCGATTCCGAAGCTGTTTTTTCGAGGCGATAAATCCCCGTGAGGGGCCAGGCCTCGTGGGGCTGCTCGCGCGCGGTGTCGCGAAGGTCGCCAGTGAAGGGGAGACGCTCGATCACCCACACGCCGTCGCGAAAACGGAGCGCGTTGAGGTCGTCGCTGAGGACGATGGCGCCGCGCTCGCGGGCAAACTTAGACGCCGTACTCTTGCCCGCGCCCGAGCGGCCAATCAAAAGGAAGCCAGCCTCGCGCTCTGGGGCGACAAGCCCCGCGCTATGGACGACGAGGCCGTCGGCATCGAGCAGCCGATAGCTCAAAAGCGCACGGCAGAAGTTCTCGAAGACGCCGGGGAAATATTCTCCACCATCGACGCTCGTGAACAGCCTGCCTTGGAGATGAGGCGCCCACGCGACCTCTCCCATCAATCGAAGCCCCGCGATGTTCACTCGCTTCTCTTCGAAACGGAGCTCGACGTTGTACTCCCACCCCGACGTTGCGACCGGCTTGAAGACATCGGTAGGGACTTTCATCACGCACGCAGTGGCCGTCGTCCCTTTCGTCTCATTTGGGAGGACGTACTTGGGCCAATGCCCCTTCACGGCGAGGACTTGAGCGTTAGAGAGACCTTCAAAACGGTACGGACCACCCGCGAGATCCAGCACCACAGCTTCCTCGCCCCAAGTCGCAGTGGCCCGACGCGCAACGCCGTCGAAGTCGTCTACGTAGAAGTCGGCGTAGGGCATCGGTGCTCCCGGACATAGTGGGCAATCGCGGTTGCGAAGTCGACAATCGCCTTTGCGCGAACGTAGGCGCGGCGAATCGGCCCCAACGTCGGAGCATTGACGACTTTACCAATTACTCGCCCATAGGGAACAGGCGAATCCGCCACCGCGCAGGCGTCGCCTCGGGTCAGGTAGAGCCATTGCGCGCGCGCCCGCATCGGGCCGAGCACGCGGTGAACTTTCAAAGCTCCAACGCCGTCGGGAAATACGATGATATCGCCCGGCCAATACACCGGGCGCGCCGACACGAGCGCGAGGTCTCCATCGCGAAGCGCAGGGAGCATCGAACCGCCGCGAACCGTTATGCGGACGGACGTGTCCAGTGCGATTGAAGCAATCAGCTCGGCTTTTGCCCAGCGCCGAGCCGACTCGTTCACGAGCCGATGGGGCCGGATGGACAGGCCCCCAAATTCTCCTTCGCCGGTGGCGCGGGCGAGCAGAGGCTGGCGAACACTTCCATCGGCTCGCGACAGACAATCATCGGTGCTTCGTACGTGCGCTTCCTCGACTCCGGACTTGTGGACGGCGAGCCGCCTTTTCGATCAATAGACATTATCGAGTTCCTCGTGGAGACAGCCGAACGTTATTGGGTCTCGCCGCCCGACGACGGCGACGGCGACGGCATGGGTTGAGCGGGCTCGGGCAATCTCGTCAGGTTGAGCGGAGTCGCGGGGTCGCCGAGCAGATTGTAAATGTCGAGCATCTGTTGATCGCCGCCGTCGTCACGGAATTGAACGAGTGATTTGGCGACGAGGTCGCCAATCGGCAGTCGTGAGGTTTCAGGCAGGGTGGCGATTCGGAAGAAGATCTTCGAGAGCGCCTGCGCCTCGCTATCGACCGAGAGGCCCGAAGGCGACCAAACCGCGATAGCGCCACCGTTTTGTGCAAGCAGAGCTTCGCCAAGGCTTTGCACACCTGCGAGCTCGAATCGGCCGACAGCGCAGCTCATCGCGGTGATGAACGGAAGCGCACCGCGTGGCGCCGTGAAGCTCGGTACGTCGGCCACGGTCAAGAGCCCCTCCGCGCCCAAACGGTCGCTGCCGCCGTGGCCTATATAGTGGATAACGGGGGTGCCCGCGGCTACTTCGCGGAACAGCGTCGACCGCGCATCGGCGAGGGTCATGTCGGAGACGCCTGCGTGCGTCACGCGGTGGCCGTCGGCGACCAGGGCGCCGAGGTCGGCGCTCATGTCAGCGAAGTGGGTAGTCGCCCCGTCCGCGCCCGCGAGCATCATGATGTTCGCGTTCGCCGATGTCGGCGTCGGCGCAGCGCTCTCATACGCGATGAGCTTGTCGATGTACGAGGTGAGCTCTTGGGGCGTCGCGGACGGGATGCGGCCAACGGCGAGCGTGAGCGGGTCCGTGGCGGACGCCCCCGCAAACGCTACGTCGGATGCGAAAAGACCGTGCTCACCCCTGCGGAGAATCGGGGGCAGGAGATTGCGTCCGTGGCCAAGGAGATCTTTGTAGTCGTATGAGCCGTCGCCGGCGAGCACGACATACCGAGGAGTGACGGCCCATCGCGCCTGCGCGTAGGCGAGGAAATCGTGAATCGCCCAAGGCGTCACTCGGCCGAAAGAGAACTCGTTGTAGATGTCCTCGACGTCGACGACGACGCTTCGGAGGCCGTGGCTGCGGCGATGGCGTGCGAGCGCCAGCGCTGCGTCGTGAAGCTCGCGCGTGGTGACGATGATGTGGTCGGCCGCGTTGTACGGCGAGCGGAGCGTCGAGCCGGAGTCGGCGCGCACGTGGCTCGGCGTGCGGAGCTGATCGGCCGCGACCGCGAGGTAGCGACCCTGGTAGGCGGTCTGCGCGAAGGCCAGGCTGTAGGTACCGTCGCCCGCGTGCGAGACTTGCGCGCCCACGATCCGCGTAGGCCGCCCAGGGTTATCGACGTTCACGAGGCGAAGCTTCGGGCTCGCGAAGCCACTCGCCGCCACTGACCCAGCGCCCGAAGTTTGGAAATCGAGCGCGGCGCCGTCACCCGTATACGTGTGCGCGTACGCGACGTCGAACGAGTCGACGTAGACGATGCTGTGGCTTACCCCCGAATCGAGAATACCAACGAGCTCGACTTGGTTTCTGCCCGGCTGGAGGAGCGCCGACGAGAACTTGAACGTCGCCGCGAGCGGCGCGATCCCCGTGAAGCTGCTCTCGCCGACCGAGACGCCGTTGACGGCAACGCCGACGTGGTGCTCGTTCGCGACGCCGGTCGTCGTCGCGCCATGAAGGTAGACCGTGACGGTCGCGTCCTCCGTGATGCCTTGGCCGGTGCTCGGCGCCTTGGATGTGACGTCGAAGTCGAAGGTGCGGCTCCCGGTCCCGGCGTCACCCGCGTAGAGGTACGTCCAAAACCAGTAGTCGTCCTCGGGATCGGGCGCGAAGGCGAGCGCTGCTAGCGCGTCCTTCTCGACGTGCTGCGATTGCCAGAAGCTCTTGGCGAGTGGCCCCTTCGGCGCCGTCACGGCGTGGGTCTGCATCGCTTCGCCCGCGCCGAGCTGAACGCGGTAGACGTTGTCTTGGGAATAGGGCGATTCGATCGCCTCGCCGTAAAAGTAGAGAGCTTTTCCACCCGCATCGGCCGCTGCCCACGGGACGCTCCGCCCCTGGTTGGAGAGGGCGAGCTGGTTGATACGGATGCGGCGCTCGATGTTGAGCTGAGAAGTGCCGAGAGCCAGGGCGAGATCGTGGCTCGTCACGGCGTACAGGCCCGCGTCGCGGACGTCGACGCTCGCCGCGAGACCCGAGGGGATCGTACGACGGAGCACGCGCGCGAGGCGCGCACGGGGGGATGCGTCGCGGCGCATCGCGCGCGCGTACTTCTCGGCCGTCGGCGTCGCCGTCGGGCCCGGGTAGGACGTACGCTCGACGTCGAAGGGGCCGTGAACGCGCTTCGTCCCCGCCGGCTCGGTCTCGACGACGATGTACTTGTGGCCCACCTCGCCGCCCGGATCGACGAGCTTGTACGAGCCGCCTTCGGGCGCGTCCAAGTTGCCTAAGAGCATCTTGTCGTTGACGCGCACGAAGCGGCCCGTCGAATCCTCTTCGCGGTAAATGTCGAAGCCGACGGTGTCCGCCTCTGAAGCCGTGTCCCAGCTCAGGGTCACATTGCCGCCGGCGTCGTTCGCCTTGAAGTTCGCGACGGTCGCCGCCGTTGCCGTACCGGAGGTGACGCTCAAGCCGCAAAGAGGGCCAAAGGTGTACGTCGCGCGAGCCTGCGCCGTATTCCCGGTTTCGTCGACGTACGTCGCTGTCGTGCCGGCGACACCCGTGCCTGTCACGCTGGTCGTCTGGCCGGTGGCCGTGGGGATGACTCGGACTGCGTAGGCGAAGCTCGCCGTGGCGCCCGCCGCGATGGTTCCGGGGTTCCATGTGATGTTGCCCGTTCCGCCGATCGCGGGCTGCGATGTGATCGTACCCTGCGTCGTCCCGTCCGCCCCGGCGTACGTAACGCGCGTCGCGGGGATGTTCGCCGTCACCAAGTTGGTGGCGCTGAACACGATGGGTTGCGTCGTCGGGTTGGTGACGGTGACCGTGATCCCGATTGCCGATGAGGAGCCGCTCGCGGGCGTGTGAGGATTGCCGCTCGCGCGAGCGTACTGCGAGACGTAGGGCTTCGACGGCACCCCATTCCCATCCGTCGGAAGGTATTCACGGAAGACGTTCGGGAACGGGTTCGTCGTCGGAGCCGCCGTGACGCTCGCATTTCCGAAATAAAACTGGGCGTAGTTGCCGCCACCCGCAGTCAACGAGCTCAGGATGAACGTGCCCGTCCAAATGCCGTACCCCTTATTGTTGTTAGCCGATGTCCACGTTGCGACGGCGTTCGCCTTCCAGGCGAAGGTCGACAGGTTCGCATTAAGCGTGGTCTGCGTTGTGCCTAGCGGCGGTGTCAGCGCAACCGAGTTGCCGGTGGATTTATCGGAGTCCCAGCTGAACGTATCGTGGAGCGCGGTGCACCCCTCCGTGACATACGGATATTCGGTATACGTGTAGGTGCGCACCGCGCCGCCATTCGGGTTTACGCCGAATCCGAGGTACGAGTCAGCGTAGATAGGGAGCTCGGTGCCGGCTGCCGTGGAGTCTCCGTCGTGCGCGCGAACGCCGTACGCGTTCACGTCGTCGTCGCTCATGGTCACCGAGACCTTCCAGTGGCCGTTCGGGCGCGCGGCTCCCGTCGAATTCGTGTCGTACAGCGTGCTCCACGCGTTGTCTGTGCACTGGCCCGTCGCGCAGCTGAGTGTCGCGACCACGGTGCCGGTGGGGTTCGTGAGAGTGTACGTCGCCGTAGACAGGTAGGTATTTCGGGTGCGGTCGCGAGGGGTCGTGGCTGCCGTCTCGGTCGCACCGCCGTTGCCGACGTCTGCGTCCCAAATCTCGACCACCAGCCGCGGGAGTGAGGCCGGTACTTCGATATAGTAGGCGTATTCCTTCGTGGCGCCGGACATGCCGCCTGAGGCGGAGGGGCCCGTTACGAAGTCGCCTGTCGTCGTCGTCGCGACGGCGTTGCCGCCGCCGTTTATATAGAATGGGGCCGCAGTGTTCGACGTTGCGGCATGGGCGGCATTACTGGACGCGGCCGCGAGCGCGAGCACGCCGAGCGCGACGACGCCACGGCGTGAGGAACGAATGCGGCGGACGACGCCCACGGAATGGCAACCAGAATGCAAGATGGACCCCACAGGAGTGTGCGTTCTTCGGTATTGGGCCCAGCGATCGTCCCCCAACGTCGCCCAAGCCCGGGAGAAACTGCGGCATGCCCCACGGAAGGGGCGTCAATCAGCTAGCGGGCACTCATGAAGCGGCCGAGGCCACCGTGGCCGCACGGCAGCCACCGGTTTCCGAAGCTCTATAGGGAAGTTCCTACTTATCCAACTTCGAGAACGACGTGACGGATCTGGGAGCTTTTAGACTCCAGCTCACGCAGCCCACTTTTTTGGTGTTACGCGCGGAAAGCTCGCGCGGATCGTCCGTTTCGCCACCCGGAACAAATGGTGTCGCATGTACTCAGCGGATGTCTCCCATCGGTCGCACAGGAGCGCCTGCACCAACAGGTGAGGCACGGCCGCGCGCTGCACGCGGGGTGTAGCTTCTGTAGCCTCGATTCTCGCCAACATCCCGTTTAGTGAAGCGCGACGAACGCTATCTACGTCGCCGAGCTGCACGGCATTTGAGAGCGTGACCCCAACGCGTGAAAGCTGCATGAGCGCCGCACGAAGTGCGTTTTCGGAGCCGTCTCGTGCAGCCCGCGCGAGCAGGGCCATGAAGTCGATATCGGAGTGCCGCTCGCGGAGGAGCTTCAGATCGTAAAGCCACGCCAACCGCGCGAAGGAGTGCCCGGCGGCGTGGAGCGCGAGGTAGTAGAACTCGTCCTCGGGGCGCAGGGTCCAAATGTCGCAGCCGAGGCGCGAGGGGCGGCGCTCGGCGCGCTCGAGGAGTGCCTCCGACGCCAGCGGGCTGCCGAATCGCGAGTGCGCGCGAAAGTGGAGCTCGACGACAGGTGAGCGCGCTTTCGAGAAGTGCAGATGATGTCCGTGGCTTCGCAGATACGTTTCGAGAAGTGTCTTGTCGCCCGAAAACCCAAGCCCCTCGAGCACGATCGCCGCGCGCGTTAGGTCGGAGTCGGCGACCATCACATCGAAGTCGGTCGTCGCCCTCGCCGCGAGCGTTGGATACAGCCGCTCCGCGAGATAGAGCCCCTTGAGAGGCGTCGCGCGCACGCCTGCGGTCTCGAGCGCGTCGAGCATTCCCGCGAGCACTTCACCGTGGCGCTCGCTCTGCATGAGCGCGAGCCCGTAGCGCCGCCCCGCGTCGCGGCGCACCGAATCGGCGACGCACGGTAGCGGGATTCGATGTTCGACGAGCACGCCTTCGAGGCCGTGCGCGCGAGCGACCGTGAGGACGGCGGCCATCTCCGGCTCGTTCGACGCAATCTCGCGCGCGATCTCGACGTCGCCTGGCAGCGCCGCGAGAAGCGCCTCTAGAACCCGCAGTGCATGGCGATACTTCTCGGCAGAAAGCCGAACACGAGATGCCTCGTAGAGCATTGACGCTCCCTTCGAAGCTTCAATACTACGATGCGGTTACTTTTATGATCAAGGCGCTTTCTCGCTGCACACACCAAATTTGTACTTTGCAATCCAATCTGCAGGTAATCCAATTAGCGGAACTGAGGGATATGCTCCACGCGCCCAATGGGCGCCTGAGTGGGTGCGCGGATACGAACGTTATTTGGCAGTCTTCTCTCGAATATCCGCGTAGCTCCGCCCTTCCGGATCGCCTGTCTCCGCCGGGAGGCCCACGCGCCCCCACCCGGGCTCCGTGATTTTGCCAAACGCGTTGCGGGCGCCGTCCCACCCTGCGCGCTGATCGATCACATCTGTATAGCCATTATCTTCCAACAGCTGCGCCGCGCGGAGCGAGCGGCCTCCCGATTTGCAGCCGATGACGAGCTTTGCGTCCTTCGGAAAGGCCGCGAGCACCACCGCGAGAAACTCGGTATTTGGCGTCATTCCCTCGGCGGTCATGTGCATGAGCGGCACGTTGAGGGCGCCTTCGGGGTGCCCCTCTTCGAACTCTCCCTGACTTCGAACGTCGAGGTAGGTGTACCCCTCGGCGAGCTTCGCGTGGGCTTCGGCGGGCGAAAGGCGGGGCAGGGAGATCACGGTCATGGCTTCGTTCGTACCACGCCCGCAGACGTCTGCCCGCAGCCCGAAGGTTGACGGAGGGTCGCCTCGGCGAGACGCTGGACTTCGGGGCGTGCCCCCTTTGCCAGGAGCGGCCCGATGCGCGTCGCCAGGTCGTTCGGATGGATGACGCCGAGGGCCGCGAGCGCCGCGAGACCGAGCTGCATCTGCGCCTCGTCCGCGGCGTCGGAGAGCGTGCTGCGGGCGAGGGCCGTGAGCCTGTCTTGCGATGCTACGGCGCACATCGCGCCGAGCCCCTGCGCCGCCGCCACGCGGACGTCGATGTCTTCGTGGGCGTCGTCCATGCGCTTCTGAAGGGCGGGTGCGAACGCTCCTGCGTGCCGTGCGGCGAGCGCGCCTATCGACGCCGAACGGGCCCGCGGCGACGGGTCGGCGAGCGCCTCGCCAAGCGCGCCATCGGCCGGCTCGGAAGGCCCCGCGCCGGCGAGCAGCTCGATGGCGGCGATTCGGACGAAGGGCCAGCCGTCTTTCGCGAGACGCGCGCGGGCGGCGTCGACGGCGTGGCCGTCGTGTTGTGTCGAAAGGCTGCGCAGCGCCGCCTCGCGCACGCGCGGCGACGCATCGTTCGCCGCGGCGACGAGGGGCTCGCCCACGCTCGGCACGTTCGCCAAAACGCTGGCGGCGTGGGCGCGTACGGCGCCGTCGTCGTCGCTCGTCAGCATGGTCACAAGGTGCGTGCGTGCGGGACCCTCCCCCACGCGGGCGAGGTCGGCGAGGGGGTCGATTGCCAAATAGCGCGTATCGCGATTAGGTTTTTCCGCGAGAATCGACTCCACGAGGCGCGAGGCCTCGGCACGGTGCGCCGTGAAGGTCGGCGTGAGCGCGCGAAGGAAATCGAGGCGCGCCACGGGGGACTTTTCCGCGGCCGTCGCCCGCGCGAACAGCGTGCTCACCTGCGCCTCGGACGCGCGTCCCACCGCACGCGCGAGGGCACTTCGCACAGCCGCGCGCGTCTCCGCCGGCCCTTCCCCCATGACGCTTGCGAGGGGCTCCAGGGCCGACTTCGGTGCGATCGATGCGAGCAGCGGCGCGGCGGTCGTTCGCCGAGGAACGTCTGCGCCTTGCACAGCGGCGGCGAGCGCGGGGCCTGCCGTTTCGCCGCAGCGTTGCAAGTGGCCACGCGCTTTGCGGGCGACCTCGGTGTCGGCGTCGCCCACGGCTTTCACGTAGAGCATCGCGGCCTTGTCGCAGGCGCCAACGCTCCCTGCGACGTCGACGGCGAGGGCGCGACCCTGGGCGTCGAGTGTGTCGTAGGCGCTCGCGACAGCGTCGAATCCGGCGGACCCTGCCCGGGTGAGGACGCCTGCGGCCGCGTTCGCGCGGGGCCCTCCGCCGGCGAGGGCGGCCGTCGCCGCCGCGAAGGAGCCGCCGCTCGCGTCGAACTCGCTGTAGGCGACGAGCTCGGCGACGGTGACGTCGGGGGCGCCCTCGCCGCGCGTGTACGCCTCGTCGAGGACTATGGCGAGGCACGAGCTCCGGAGTGGATCGGCGAGGGGGATGTCGTAGCTCGACGACGTCTTCTTCCCGCCGTCGTCGGGCAGCGTGACCGCGACGGTCGCCGTTTCGGTGACGAGAAAGAACGACCGCGGCGCGCGCGCATTCGCGGATCGTGAATCGGGCATGACGGTAATGGCCAATCGCGTAATAGGCACTTCCTCCGGCGCGCGCATCACGACGAACTCGCCGCGGCCGTCGCCGGGGCGCGCTTCGAACCACGCCGTCGTCGTCTTGCCGTCGGTGAGCGCCGCAGGTGACGGGGCGTGCAGATCGTTGGCGTCGGCGCTCGACCCCGTGGCCACGAGCAGGCGGGCGAGCGGCGCTTCGGGCGCGTCGGAGGCACCGGCCCGCGCCGACGCGACGACCCGGCGCGCGCCTGCACGCTGCTCGCGCGTGAGGCGCTGCATCGTTGCGCCTCGGAGCTGCAACGTCGCCGGGTCGAGCACGCGCGGCGAGAGCGGCGTCGCCTCCTGGCCACACAGCCGAAGGTCTTCGCGGATGTCTCCGACGACGACGACCCGGGTCGCGGCGTCGCGCTCTGGCGTCTGCACCATCGTGCCGTGCCGTTCGCCTTCGTCGCCTGCCGTGAGCCCCGTGACACCTGCAAAAATCGGCTCGCCCGCGCCGGGCGCGAGGACGGCTTCCCACGCGCGACCGCGGACGGACGGCCCGGTACCGCGCTCGGGAATCCGCACGTGGATCACGTCGTGACCTTCGGCTATCGGCACGATCGCGACGACGACGTCTTTCGCGTCGGGCATGCGCGCCTTGTCGATCCCGATTCGCAGCACGGGCGAGCTCCCGTCGGCCACGCAGGGCGCCGCCGCGCACGCCTTGTGATGAACGACGCCCGCCGCGAGATCGACGTGCACGGCGACGACGCCTTTGCCGGCCCACGCGCGCGTCGCGGCGTCGAGGTTTGCGGCGTGCGCCGGGCTCGTGTGAAGGGCGAGCGAGGCGAGGGCCGCAGAGGCGAAGGAGACGCGGGCGGAAAAGCGGAATGCGCGCATGGGGAACGTCGTTCTAAGCAGAACGGCGGCGCGACGGAAGCGCCGCGAGGTGCGTGGCACCTACACGTTTTTTGCCCGACCGCCGCGAGGCGTGTCAGACGGTGGGTCGATGCGAGCAAGGAACATCTGCGCCGCCGCCGTCGCTCTCGCAGCCGTCGCGGGCCTCGGCACCTATGCGACGAGTCGCCACCTCACGAAGGTCGCGGCGCTCGAGGGCTCGGCCGACGACGCCGTCGTCAAAGGGGCCGCCGGCGACGATACGGGCGCGACAGGCGCGCCTGCTCCCGAGCCGCCTTCGCCGTCGCCGCTTCTCGCGGGGCTCGATCTTTCGCACATCGGTGTGGACGACGACGGCGCGACCGCGCCCCTCGCCAACGGCCGCATCGCGCGTCTGACGCTCGACCCCGATCTTCAGCGCACCGCGGTCATGCTTCTCGAGGCGCACCGCTTGCCCGAGGCCTCTATTGTCATGATGGATACGGCGACGGGGCAAGTGCTCGCCTACGCGAGCCACCTCGAAGCCGGCCCCGCGCGCGACCTCTGCGCCGAAGCGACGGCCCCCGCCGCGAGCGTCTTCAAGATTGTCACGGGCGCCGCGCTCGTCGAGCACGCCGGCCTCGGTCCGGATACGCGCCAGTGTTATTCGGGCGGTGAGCAGCGGATTCACCCTTCCGATCTCGTGGACGACCCCAATCGCGACAAGTGGTGCGTGACGCTGGCCGGCGCCATGGGCCGCAGCGTGAATGCCGTCTTCGCGCGCCTCGCGCAGAAGCACTTGAAGCACAGCGAGCTCGGCGAGGTCGCCCACGCGTTCGGCTTCGGCGAAAAGGTCCCGTTCGACGTCGCCATCGAGCCGAGTAAGATCGAGCTTCCCGAAGACAATCTCGGGTTTGCCCGCACGGCCGCAGGCTTTTGGAACACGACGCTGTCGCCCGTCGAAGCGGCGTGGATGAGCACCACGGTCGCGCGCGGCGGCGACGTCGTGCGGCCCACCATCGTGCGCGAAGTGCTCTCGCCGTCGCGCGCCGTCGTCGCGACGCCGCCCACGGGAAACGTGCTTCGCCGCGCGGTGAGCCACGACGTCGCCCAGGCCGTGGCGACGATGATGGAGCACACCGTGAGCGAAGGGACGTCGTACAAAGCGTTCCACGACCCCTCGGGAACCGCGTTCGTGCCGGGCGTCGTCATCGCAGGAAAAACTGGCACGTTGACCGACGCGAAAGAGGCGAAGCTCTTCACCTGGTTCACGGGATTCGCGCCAAGCCGCCCCATGCCGGGTATTCGCCAGGTCGCCATCGCCGTGCTGGTCGTGAACAAGCCAGCCTGGCATGTGAAGGCCAACGTGATCGCCCGCGAGATGCTTCGAGCCCACTTCGCGGCGCAGAAGGTCCAAGGCGTCACGCGCCCGCATCTCGAGGCGTCGGTGCACACCGAGGGCGCCTCGGCTGCGACGCGGCGAGGCACGCGCGACAGCCGCAACGCCGAGTAGTCGCGTTAGTTGGCATTCGTTACGACGATTCCGATGTAAACAAAAGGGGCGCGCTGGTCGCGGCTTCGCGCGAGGCCACGAGCCACGCGGGGCATCCTCCACGGCATCGTTCAGATGTTCTGCCAAACGGCGTGGGTGCGCGAAATCACGCCGCTCTGCACGCAAACGACCCTCGGCTACCGCTTGCAGTGGGCCTGACGGGAGCACTTTTTCGGCGAGCGTGTTAATGCGATTGGCATGGTCGCTTATTCGACGATTCGCTTTTTCGTAATCGGCCCACTCTTCGCGGCTTCAATGGGCGCGTGCGCCACATCGAGGCCCATCGCCGCGTCGAACGGCTCCACGGCCTACGAAGTCTCGTGCTCCAACGGTCGCTGGGAATGCACCGCAGAAGCCGAGCGCGTCTGCAACGGCGGGCACTACGTCGTCCTCGACGAAGATTCCGCCCTCGGGATGGCCTCCCACGATCGCCATGGGTCACTCACGATTCAGTGCATCGAGGACTACGTCGCCTCGAGCAACGCCCCGCTGTCGACGCCGCCCAACCCCGACGGATCGGCGGGACGCCGGCCGAGCGACGCCATCATTTGCGAGCGCACCTACGCCGACGCGCCGCGCGTCGCCGCCGACTGGGCGCTGGTGCGCGGCGGTGCGGCGCGCGCTCTCCCGCCGATGCGCGAAGAGTTCATGCGAGCGTGCACCGCGCTTCCCGAAGCCGCGCAGCTTTGCCTGAATCCCAAGTATCACCTCGCCCACGCTGATCGCTGCGCCAAGACGCTTCCGGCTCTCGACGACGCGAAGGCGCGCGGCCTCGACGCCGTGCTCCTCGCAGCGGCGCCTTGAGACTTGAGACTTGAGACTCGAGACCTCGCTATTCCGTGACGACGCCGTCCACGAAGCACGCGCGGCAGCGTGCTTCGTAGGCGGCCGCGCCCCCCACGAACAGCTGCCCTTCGCTGGCCACGAGGCGCTGCGATCGCGACGCCGTGTTGCCGCATTGCGCGCAGACGGCGTGAAGCTTCGTGACGTATTCGGCGACCGCCATGAGCGACGGCATTGGGCCGAAAGGCAGCCCGCGGTAGTCCTGATCGAGCCCCGCGACGATGACCCGCACGCCGCGATCGGCGAGGGCGCTCACCGTGGAGACGATGCGGTCGTCGAAGAACTGCACCTCGTCGATGCCCACCACCGCGACGTCGGAGGTCACGCGCGACGCGAGCTCGTCGGCGCTCGAAACGGGGAGGGCGTCGGCGTTCGCGCCCTCGTGGGAGACGACTTTGACGGCGTCGTAGCGGTCGTCGACGCGAGGTTTGAAGAGCTGAACATGTTGACGCGCGAGGCGCGCCCGCTTGATGCGACGCAGCAGCTCCTCTGTCTTCCCACTGAACATCGACCCGCAGACGACTTCGACACAGCCGACCCTCGCGCGGCCCAATCGCGCCATATTCGCCGCTGCCGCCAGGTGCTCGCCGTGCTGATCGCCGTACATCGCGCGGGAGCTGTACTTGAATTCGCGCGCGTCGACACCTGTACACAAGCACATGTGGCCGCGCAGCTTGCGTCGGGCCGGACACGGCCGGGAGTAGGCCTTTGTGACACCGCTTTTCGGCCTCGGGCCTCTGTCCGCCGTTGCACGGTAGACGGCGCCCCGGGCGATGCTATCTTCACGGTGTGGATGTGGTACTTCGCAAGCTAGGGAAAGGCTCCCGCGCCGTCGCGGGCCGGCTGGTGCGAGCACCACGCAAAGGCTCCGTCGTGGTGATCGAGTTCCCCGACGGCATGCACGAGTACGTGACGACGCCCGTGAAACGGGTGCTCCGACTCGCCGGCCGCGAAGTCTTCTACATCGAGACGATCAACAGTCGGTATCGCCTCGAAGTCCGCAACCGCGATACGGCCGCCGTCGAAGGCACGGGCTAACCCTCCGTCTCGGATCGTCGAGCACGCGCGCCGCCGTGAGCTCCTTCGCCAGGCGTCGCGAGGACGCCTTGGCTAGGACCCGGAGTGGACGGAGTCCAGCTCGCTGGACGAAGTCCACGGAGGGCCACGGAGAGGCGAAGCCTCGGAGTGCAGGCGGAGCGATACGACCTTCCTGGTCGTTGAGCGATGCCGACCGACGCCAAGGAGGCCGTAGCAGCCTGGCGAAGGAGCGAAACCTTGACCTTCGCGGCTCCGCGAGGGAAAGTGCCGACCCTTTCACGCGTGAGGATCTGACCATGGGTATGTTTGACCGCCGCAAGTCGCAGAAAATGACGCGCCGTAAGGCACAAGCGAAGAAGAAGCTCCGCTTGAAGCGCCGCCGGGCCGAGAAGAAGCCGGCCGCAGCAGCCCCGGCAAAGAAGGCCGCTTCGAAGAAGCCGGCCGCCGCCAAGGCCAGCGAGTAGTCGAGCGATACCGACGACCGAAGGCCGCGATCATCGCAGCCCGAGTCTCCGTGAAAGAGCGCAGCCCGCAACGGCATGCGCTCTTCTTCGTTTAAGTCGCCGCGATCACTCGTTGCTGCTCTCGCCGATGCGCACGGTGGGGAACTGCGCTTTCCCCTTCGGCTTCGCGGGCGCTCCCGTCTTCTCGGTGACGGGCGCGTCGTCGGCGAGGAGGCCGAAATCGCCGTCGGTGCGCTCTTCGCTCACCAGCTGCCATGCACCTTTGAAGTCGTGCCACTTCTGGCGAATCGTGGTGATGCGAAGCTCTTGCTCCGCGGGGCGAAACCACGCGATGCGCACGGCAAACTCGGCGTCCTCCGGCCCCTTCATCTTCATCCCGGCCATCTCCGAGTCGCTCACGCGAACCGGGCCGCCCCACCCTTGATGCCGCTTCGTGTAAGCCTCGCGCTCTTCGGGTGCGACGTTTTCGATGGCGACACTGAGCCGGCCGAAACGCGCCTGGGTGTTCAGCTCTTGGGCGGCGTCCTGCGCGCGCGCCTCGCGTGCGAGCGGCGCGGGGCACCCGGCGATCACGAGCGCGGAGGCCGCGAAAAAGGCGCACGAAGCGATGGGCACGAGGCGGGACGTCATGGCCAAGAAGCTACCTGCGCACCGGACCATTGGCCACTTTACGCGGGGCTCAGAACGGGACGGCGGCGATGAAGTAGTTCTTGTCGATGCCGCCGCTCGCGAGACCTTTCGCGTACCCCGCGCGAAAGGTGAACGAGAGAACGTAGCCGAGCTGCACGTCGAACCAGAGCTCCCCGCCGACGCCGGTTTTGAACTGCGCCGTGCTCGTGTCGTCGAACGCGCTGCCGTAATCGACGAACGCCGCGCCTGATATTCGGTTTAAGAAAAACGGCAACGTCGATACGCCGCGATCGATATTGAGAATAGGGAATCGGTATTCGGCATTGAACAGGGCATAGTTTCGCCCCGCTTCGGCGACGACGGGGTAGCCGCGAAGAACGAGCCCGCCCTGAACGAGGCTACTCCGCACGGTGTCGACGATGGGCAGGTCGACGAAGCCGCCCACGTAGAAGAGGCCGCGCCCGGGGTAGCTGCCGCCGCTCGTGCCGCCGCCGGCGTGGAGGCCTAAGGCGTGGTGCCGAAGCCACGGCATCGTGAAGTAGAACGCCGTGTTGAGTGTCGCCGAGAAGCCCGAGAAATCGCTCGCGATCGCCGGGTCGGTCACACTCACGTTGGCGCCGAGGGAGAAGCCTTTCTCGGCGCCGACGCTCCACAGAAACCGCTGCGCGTTCGAGTACGACCACGACAGCGAGAGAAAGCTCAAGATGCCGCGGGTGGGAATGATCGGCGTCTCGTACGGGTCGAGGCGCCCCGCGGGGAACGGCAGCTCGCCGGCGATGCGCGCCGCGGAATACGAAAGGGCGACGCCCTGGCCGTCGAACGGGGCCGGCAACGCGTAGGACGCGCCCGTCTCGATCCCCGTTGTCTCTTGCACCCACAACGGCTTGTACCCGCCCCCGATGGCGAATCCCGATTGGGGCGCGATACTTCGATAAACACGAATCGAGAGATCGACCGGCAGTCGCCCGTAGTAGTACGCGAGGCTCGGCTGCAACTCGGGCTTGTCCCACTCGGTCGTGAGGCTCGCGGCGACCGAGTGAATGCCCGAGGCGTCGCTCCCCGACGCACTGACGACGACGGCCTCGCCGAAGTTTCCCGGCGTGACGCGTACCGTGAACGTTCGCGGCGCCAGCGTATGAAGCGGGTTGTACGCCTTGATCTCGTGCGCCGTCCGCGGCGGCTCGGGCGGCGGCGTGGGGCGATCGTCGACGTAGGGCTGCGCGACGAGAAAGCGCGCGGGATCGAGGTCCATCGCGAAAATATCGAACCCCGCGTGCGTGTAGCCGAGGTAAACGAGGGTTTTGCCGTCTTTCGAAATCACGGGCTGGTACGCGCCGTTGATGACGTTCGTCACCTGCGCGAGGGCGCCCGTAGCAATGTCGTAGACGTAGACGTTCATCACGCCGGTGCGATCGGAGTGAAAGTAGAGGCGCGAGCCGTCGGGCGAGTAGCTCGGGCCGCCGTCGATGGCGCGGTCGCTCGTAACGTTCGCAACGTTGCCGTCGAAGGTGTCGACGATGCGTACGTCGCGGTAGCCACCGCGCCGCCACGCGCTGTAGGCCAGGTGCCGGTTGTCGGGTGACCAGCGCGGCGAATAGGCCTGATCGAACGTCTCTCCCGGGACGATATTGCGAATATTTGTTAATTCGGTTTTACCCAGGTCGGCAATTTGCAAATAGCTGGTGCCGCGGTGGTTCGAGATGAACGCGATACGCCGCCCGTCGGGCGATACGTCGACCTGGCTCGCGCGAAAGCCTTCGGTGAGGCGCGAACGCCTGCCGTCCAAGCCCGACGTGCTCGTCTCGCCCGCGGGAAGCCGATGCACGTCGCCGAAGGAGAAGAGGTTCTTCGTAATGGCCTGGGAATCGAAAACGATATCGCCGTTGGGCTCGAACGCGGCGTTGCTCGTGCCCGCCGTGCGAATCACCAACTGCTCGTCGCGCTCGCGTCCGCCCGTCACCTGCCCGGCGGCGTTGCGCGCGATGGGAAGCCTATAAAGCCCCGCCGTCGTGTGGCCGTCGTCCCGGTAGTAGACGACCTCGCCGCCGTGCCCGGGCCACGCGTTCTCGGGCGTGAACCGCGGATTCTGCGCGGTCTGCCCGTGGTGCGTCATCTGCACGCCTTCGCGCAGACCGCGAGCACGAATCTCCTGCGTCTCGGCCGCGAACTGGCGCTGAAGCGTCGCCTTCCAGACGGGGAACATCTCCTCGTAGGTCTGCCCCGTCGCGCGCCGAATCGCGCGGTTCATCCCCCACGGGACGATTTGCGAAGCGTTCTCCCGCGACATCCGCCGCAGCGCCTCTTCGCCATACGTGTCGGCCACGTAGCGCGTCAGGAACGAGCCGTAGAGATACCAAAGATTCCCCTGGGGCCAGCGTCGCGGCGTATTCGAAAATTGGTCGAGGGTCGCGAAGTTGTCTTCGAGGACGTCGGCCCGCATGTACATGTTCCACTGCGACGATCGCAGCCGTCCGCCCGACGTTCGCGCGCTCTCTTCGAAGATGGCGAGCCCCTCTAAGAGCCAACGTGGCTGCGCCTGATTGGGCGCGAACGTTTTGCCCATTAGCTTATTGAGGAGTGCCGGAATGCCCCGGATATGATCCGTATGAAGGATATGCGTGAACTCGTGCGTGAGCAGCTCGAGGTACCAGTCGTCGACGTCGCCGAGGGGCGAGAGGTCGTCGGGCGCCGTGAGGTAAAGGCGCACGGTGTTGAACGGCAAGGCCGTGGCCGAGCCGTTCGCGCTGTCGGTCTGATCGGTGAGGACGATCTCCGTGCGGTTGTCCGGCTCCCACCCGACCGCCGGCGTGAGGCGCGCGTAGATCGCCTCGGCGAGATCGGCAATGCGCTCTGCGGCTTCGCGCTCGCCCGAATAAAACGAAATACGAAAATGGGCT
Organism: Myxococcales bacterium; assembly: GCA_025354825.1. Classification (GTDB taxonomy): domain Bacteria; phylum Myxococcota_A; class Polyangia; order Polyangiales; family Polyangiaceae; genus JANXMC01. The sequence goes on along the minus strand of JANXMC010000741.1, from coordinate 493 downwards.
GTCTCGATCGACTGCCACAAGAGCGTCGGATCGTTGCCGGCGTGGGCTGCACCGGAGGCGAAGAGCGCAACTCCGCCGGTGAGCGCGACGACGAAAAGAAAGATACGAAAAGCCACGAATCTCGATGCTCGGTGCAGTGAGCGCCCGCCCTGGGCGAGCGCTCTCGGCAGCGCGCGAACTACCGGCTACTTCGGATTAGAGGTCGTCGTGGAAGAGCGGCTCGCGGTTGCGGACGTAGCGGTAAATCAGCTGGCGCGCCTCGGCGGTGATCTGCGTGAACTGCGCGCCGAAGCCGGGGGGAGCGTCGTTGCCGCCGCCTTCGGAGGCCTCGCGGCTCCACCGAACGACGCCGTTGGCTTCGAACTCGTAGCCGCCGGGCAGCGACACCTTGAGGCGGATGCTCGTGCCGATCTTAGGGATTTTGTAGGTCGAAACGAAGAGACCGCCGTGATCGACGATGTCGTTGCCCGAGAGGCCTTTGTAGAAGTTCGTC
>JANXMC010000734.1 GCA_025354825.1 Myxococcales bacterium | reverse complement strand
GGAACGACCGCGCAACTGGTCTGCTCGGAGCGAGTGCCACCTGACTCACCCGGCCGCGGTGGCGGTTGCGCGCAGGACGACGCGTGTCTCTCGTTCAGATGACGTGGTGCCGAGCGCGAGGGTGAAGTTGTTCATGAGGATGGCGCGCAGTCGCAAGAAAGGCGCCACACGCACGCGGATGGGTGGAAACTACACAACTTTCGTCGCCCTCCACGGCGCCGACGTCCGTCGCGCGCCGCGTGGGCGGGGAGCGCCGCCGCGACCACGGACGCCGCGCGCACGGTCGGAGCCGTGGTGCTCGGCTGTCAATCGGGGCAATGTTTCTAATCGCGCAGGCCAGCATCGGCGGCGCCGCACACGTCGCCGGGGGTGCGGGGCGTGGGCTGCGCCTCTACGGACGATGTGCCGCCGCCGAAGTCGTAGACGAACGAAAGCGCGCCGCCGTCCAGTAGGCTGAAGGTGCCGGTGTTGGTATGCGGCGGCGACACAGAACATGCGCCGCGCGGCGCGCACTTGGCGACGACGTGTGCGGTGCCGGCGTCGCCAAGGGCGTACGTGCCTTGGCATTCGTCGCAGACGCTTCCGTCGACAGAGCCTAGAAATCTCGCGCACCCCGCCGCCGTAGAGATCTCGACGGACGCGCCGAGCTGCGACCCTACCCACACACCTTCGAAGGGATCGACGGCGTGGGCGTCCACGGTGGCTGCATCCGTTGTAGGTGCCGCGGCATCGCTGACCGACGCATCGCGACCGCCTCCAACGTTCGCAGGCGCCGGGTTCGAAGGGTCTCCAACGCACGCGGCAATTAGTGGCCCCATCGCCACGGCAACCGCTGCGAGGGCCACTCTCATGAGCGCGACCTTGCCGCCGTTGCCCGTCGTTCCGTCTCGATCGACGCGCATCGAATTCTCAGCAACCGTCATGGGGCGTACTCTGCTACGCCCCGCGCGCCTCGTCCCTCGACCAAATGGCGTACACGGCGCCGTCGTGCCGCGTCGTCTGCCGCGCGTCACGCCCCCTTCGGCAGCCCCTTGGGAAGCGGGCACGAGTGCGTCCCCGTCTTTTCGTCGTACTGCTGATGGTAGTCCTCGGCCTTGTAGAAGGTGCCCAAGGCGTCGACGCGCGTCACGACTTTCTTACCGCGGTCTTTCTCTTCGGCGGCGATGGCCGCGCGAGCCTGGGTGGCTTGCGCGTCCGAAAACGTGAACACGTCGCTGCGGTACTGATCTCCCACGTCGGGGCCTTGGCGGTTCATCGTCGTCGGATCGTGATTCTTGAAGAACACGGTCAAAAGCTGTGAATAGGTGATCTTCGACGGGTCGAACTCGATGAGCACGGCCTCGGCGTGCGCGGTGGTATGCGTGCACACGTCCTCGTAACTCGGATTCTTGGTGGTGCCGCCCGTGAAGCCCACGGCGGTGGCCACCACGCCGGGGACTTGGCGAAATACGTCTTCGACACCCCAGAAGCAGCCACCCGCGAAGGCCGCGAGCTCGTGGCCCGGCGCGACGACGAGGGGCGTTCCCATCCCCACGTTGCCGGGGTTGACGCCAATATGCGCGTGCGCGCCGACCGCCGTGGGCGCGTCGGACATGGGCATCGCGGCCGACGACTCGGCGCGAACGTCGGAGCCTGCGCCGGCGGAACGGCACGCGGCGAGACCGAGCATCAGAAGCGTGGAGACTGCGAACCGTGCGCTCATCATGTGAAGAGTACGGCGGAACACCGGCGCCGGTTTCGCGCAATGGACGCGACGACCGGCACCGGCGAACCACCACGGCAACTGCGCGACGCATCGGTGCCCTCCTGCGCACAGAAATCTCCTTTGGGGAAATGCGCGAATCCGGAGGAGCCCCAAAGTCGCAATGCGACGACCTTCGAGGGCCATAAATCCGCGCATCCATAAAACTGTTCAACTACGTATTGCGACACCGCCTCGACGCGGTCGCGGCGCCTCGCGCGTGTAGGTGGGATCCCCACGACTGAGCCGGATCGGCACGGCGCCGAGGGGATCGACGGGCGTCCATGCGGACCCCTGTAGGCACGATGGCGTCGCCCCGCAGGTTCGCCGTCGGTAGGGCCTCAGCCGTCGGCACGGCGTTCGCTACTTCATCCGGCACGAGGACGTTGGACGAGGTTCGAACAGGTGAAATTCAGGAGTTTTAAGCTGTGATGGGAAAGCGCGGAGCCGACGGGCTTCCGAGCGAGCGTGCGGGCCCTCGCATGCTCAGCGCGCGCGCGCGTCCCCTCGAATCTGGACCGGCTCCCGTGCATCACGCTCGCGGCGACGGGTATGGCCACGGCTCCGTTCCCACGCGCGACGTTCCGACGGCGACCTATGCGCCGCCTCCCACCTCGGGCAGTCGTTCGCGCGCTTCGCCCATCGAGCCCGGTTGGGATCGTCGGCGCGACGAGCTCGAGAGCGCCCTCGCCCTGGCGGGGAGCGATGAAGAACGTCTCGAGATCCACGAGGCCTTCGCGGAGCTCCATGAGTTCTGCCTCGACGAGCCGGGACTCGCGATGGAGCACTACGAAGCTGCCATTCGCTGTGAGCCGTCCAACGTCGACGTGCTGCGCGGTCTCGAGCGAATCTACATGCGCCTCGAGATGTTCGACGGCGCCGTCGACGTTTTGCGCCGTCGCCTCGACCTGCACGAGAGCGGCGAAGAGCGCGCGCGCATCCTGCTTCGACTCGGCTACTTGTTCGAGAATCACTACCAAGATTGGACGGAAGCGATTCCGATTTACTGGGAGGTGGTCTCTCTCATCGGCCCCGACGAAGCCGCGTTCGACGCTCTTCAACGGGGCTACTACGCGCTCAGTGCGTGGCCCGAGTACGTCGAAACCGTAAACCGCCGTATCGACGCCGGCGGCGAAGGGCCGAACGCCGTCACGCTGCTCACGGAGCTTGCGCGCGTGCTCGAAGAGGTTGGCGATCTCCCGGCGGCTCTCGCGGCGCTCGTGCGCGCGCGGGCCCACGAGCCCGACAACGGCTCGGTCCTGGCCGAGTTGGTGCGCGTCGCCGCCGTACGAGGCGATGGGCTCGCGGCGATGAAATACCGCGTGCAGTTGGCCGAGCTGGGCGACGACGAGCACGCCGACGACGCGGGCTCGCTGGTCCATGCGCATATGACACTTGCGCAGATGCTCGAGCGCGACGGGCACCCCGGCCACGACCTCGCGCTCGCGCGCACGCACTACGAGCGCGTGGTGGCCCTCGACGCCGAGAACGTCGTCGCATGGGAGCGGCTCCAGCGCATGGCCCTCGCTTCGGGAGCGACCCAGCGCGCAGCCTTTTGCCTCATGGAGCGCGCGAAGCGTGCGCCGTCGATTTCGGCCAAGGCCGACCTCTTCGTCGAGCTCGGGCAGCTGTGGGAGAACCGAAAGAAAGGCGCTTCCCACGCGCGGTCCGCCTACGAGCTCGCGCTCGAAACCGATCCGTCGAACGTCGAAGCGACCGCGTCTCTCGTGCGCATTTACTCCGAGGCGTGCCGCAAAGATCCCACGTCGGCCCTCAGCGCCGAGCGCCTTCTCGAAGCCCACGCGTCCGAAGGCGGCCACGCGGCCGCGCTCTTCCGCATCGGCACGCGCGTGGCGATGAACGTGGGGCGCGCCTCGGAAGCCATTGCGTGCGCGATACACGCATTCTCGCTTCTTCCCAACGACGAGACGGCGGCCGTCGACCTCGTCGACGTCTGCCTCGCGCTGCGCGAGCAGCCGGCGATGCTCGAGCGCGCCCACGGCCCCCTCGAGATGCTCACACAGCGCGCGACGCGCCTGCCGCGCGACCTCGTGATCGGCGTTGGCCAGGTGCAGCTGGCGCGGGGCGAGCTCGTGGCCGCCGTCGAGTGCTTCGTCGCCGCGCTGGCGAGCGACCCGGCCGACATCGACGCGCTCGCGAGCCTCTCGACCATTCACGGCCAGCGCGAAGACTGGCCCGCGCTCGTCGTCACAGAACGGGCCCTCGCCGATCTCACAGTCGACTCCGAGCCACGGGCCGCGCGTCTTCGTGCCCTCGCCGCCATCCTCGAGACGCGCCTCGGCGATGGGGCCCAGGCCGCCGACCTTTACGTCGAAGCGTCGCACCTCTCGACGCCGGCCTCCACCGATCTCGAGGCGCTCGTCCGCATCTTCACGACCTCGGGTGAGACGGCGCGCCTCGCGGAGATGCACCGCCGTTTCTTCCTCGGAGGCGCCCGCGCCGACGCGGCGCGAGCCGTCGACGGGGGCGACCGAGCAGACCGCGCAACCGCGGAAATCGAGTCGCTTCGCGATCGAGCGCGCCTTCGCCCCCTCGATCCTGCGGGCTACAAAGCGCTCTACGCGGCGTTGCGAAAGCGCGGTGCCAGCGACGCCGCGCTCGCCGTCGCCGCAGCGCTGGAGCACCTTGGCGCCGCCCATGGCGAGCCTGCCGTCGTCCTCCGTGCGCAGCGCGTGCGGGCCATTCACGAGCTTCCTGGCGAGCTGTCCGCGTCGTGTTGGTATGCGCATCTGATCCCTCGCGAGATGGACCCGGCGCTCACGACCGTGCTGTCGATCGCCGCCGCGGTGAGCCAGCGGACGCGCCCCCACGGCCGCACCGATGCCCTCGCCCGCGCCGCCGGCGAGCAGGTGTTTTCACGCGGCGCACGGAGCAACGCGGCGAGCCGTGTTGCGCGCGACGTGAGAGACGCCGCGCGCGTCTTGGGTCTTCCGCCGGCGGCCATCGTGGAGCGTGCGGGGACGGGCGCGCTCATCACGGCGGCGACGTTGCCGACGCCGTCGATCCTCCTCGCGCCCGCCGCGCTGCCGATGACCGACGCCCGCTTCGTCCCCGCGATGGTCGGCGCGAGCGTCGCGGAGCTCCACCCGCTCCTCGCGGCGCGCGTGGCCTTTCGATCCGTCTCTGAAGTGCGCCTCCTTCTCGAGAGCGCGATGCGCGCGTGCCCGAAGGACACGGACGCCGACGTGTCGCGCGCCCACGCGGCGCTCCGTTTCGCGATGACGCGAGACGAGCATGAGGAGATCACCGAGGCGCTCGCGCGTCTGCGCGCACGCCCCGGCGGCGCGAGCGTCGACGCCTGGTGCCTCTCCGCGATGGTCACGAGCGCACGCGCAGCGTTGGTGCTCACGGGCAATCTCGATGCGACCTACCGCGCCCTCGCGCCGTCCTTCGGATCGGTCGCCGAAGAGATCCGTCGCGAGCTTCTCTCGTTCGCCGTGAGCGCGAGCTACGTCACGCTGCGAACGCGCATCGGCGCCATGTAAGAGCCCCTCACGGTGGGCGTTTCACGTCCCCCTCGCTGCCGCCGCCGATCTCTTCGAGGCGCATCTGGGAGATGCTCATCCAGCGGTCGGTGACCCGGAGCATGTCGACGATCGTGATCGCCGTCGTGCTCGCGGCGATGAGCGCGTCGCTCCCGAGGGAGCCCGACGCGAACGCTTCGACCTTGGCTTTCACGATCAGCGCGCCCGCGTGCGGATCCACGGCGAAGGTGATGTCGACGCGCGTGATTTGCGACGACGCGCAGAGCGGTATGAGCTCGGGCGCGCGCTTCGCCGCGAGCATTCCGGAGGTGCGGGCGATCGCGAGAACGTCGGCGCTGTCACGCCCTTCGATGATCTTCGAAAGAACGTCGCTGCGCATCGTGATGCGCGCGGTGGCTGTTGCGCGACGGAGGCTCGGCGCCTTGGGGACGAGGTCGCTCACGGGCGCGGGC
>JANXMC010000644.1 GCA_025354825.1 Myxococcales bacterium | reverse complement strand
CGCCTTGAGCAGCGGGACGTCGAGATCGGCTCCAGCCGTCGCGAAGAAGACGACGAACACGACGCTTCCCATCGCCTCGACGCCCTGAATGAGCGCGTCCCCCTGCTTCGACAGGTTTTGCACGAGGAAACCCGCGACCATGAACGTGAGCAGCGGCTCGAGCTGCAGGTAGTTGATGACCTCGGTGAAGCCGAAGCCGAGCGCCAGAAGCACGGCAAGGAACTGACGCTTCACGAACCGCAGGTAGACGATGAGAACGAGCCCCAGCGTCGTGCCCAGGGAGACGCTTCCGACGATCTCGTGACCGAGCTCTTTGAACGCCTGGAGCGACAGCTGCGCGTTCGGATCGATGAGCGGGCGGGCGATGGCGATAGCCGTTGCCATGAAGACGACGACGACGATGTCCGACGTCATGACGATCGTCAGCGTGGACGTCGCCACGGGGCCGACCGCGCGGGTCTGCGAGAGAATGCCGAGGGTCGCCGAGGGGCTGCGCGTGATGGCGAGCACGCCCCACAAGAGCGCCGCGCCGACGAGGGCCGACGTGGAGAGCGCCTGCGCGAAGGGGATGAGCGGTCGGAGCAGAATGAACGTCACCGCCATGATGATCATGACGGGGAGGCTCTGAAAGAGCGTCGCCCAGGCGAGGCCGCGCAGCCCTTTGCTCACCACGTCGAGCTTCAGCTCGGCGCCGCCGGCGAGGGCAATGAGCGACAGCGCGAGAGCGTTGGCCGACGAGAGGCTCTCGACCGTCGGGTGGTCGAGGAGATGCAAAACGTGAGGCCCGGCGACGATGCCGGCGACGAGGTAGCCGGTGAGGTGAGGCACACCGATGGCCTCGCCGAGCTCGCTCAGAAGCGTGCCCGCGAGAAGCAGAAAGCCGACGGCCGCAACGGTGGTGATGGATCCGTAGTGCTGCGGAACGAGGCGCGTCGAGCCGTAGAGGAGGCCGAAGACGAGCACGAGCACGACGGCCTGCGTGGCGCGCGTGCCGAGCCCCTTCGGCGCGTGGGCGGCGGCGCTGCTCATGGTGACTCCTCGTGGCTGCTGCTGTCGTGATGCCCGTAGTCGTCGGGCGCGTCGGACCACGACGGGTGGGGCGCGCGCGGCGCGTGCGACGCGAGGCCGGCGGGGGAGACCGAGACGGGGGCCTCGGTGATCTCCCCTGCGTTGCGAAGAACGGCCGTGAGCGAAGCCGGGCCGACGAGCTCGCCGAAGAGGGCGAGCGTCGCAGTGGTGGCGAGAACGCTGTCGCCGATGCGCCCGGGGAAGCGCATCGCGAAGGTGAGCCCGATCGCCATCGAGAGCGCGCCCGACGAGATCATCGCGAAGCCGAGGCGTGGGCCCGCGCGACGTGCGTCCTCGACGGTGGCGCCGAGCACACGCCCGGCGATGTATTTGGCGGTGACGCGCGTGGCGATGACGAGCGCGATGAGGGCGCCGAGGCGCGGACCCAAATGCGGATTGATGCGCACGCCCACGAGCAAGAGGGCAGGGAGAAGGACGGCGCGCTCCGTCGGTTCGACCATGGCGCGAATTTCGTCACCGTGCCGCGACGTCGCCGCGATGGCGACGCCCATGACGAAGAGGACCGACAGGATGGGCAGCTCGAGGCGGGCCGAGATGCCGATGGCGAGGAGCGAGGTGCCGAGGAGGACGCCCCAGCTTTCGCGCAACCTGAAGTCGCGGCCGAGGAGCACCGTCGTCGCGAGCCCCATCACCGCGCCGAGCGCCAGGGTCATGCCGAGCCAGCCGAGGAGCGGAATGTGGATGTTGCTCCCGCTGCTCGGGCGCGTCGCGAAGAGCACCGCGACGCCGACGAAGGGGACGACGTCTTGCGTGTCGGAAATATCGGCGAGGACGTTGGTGAGCGGCCCTTCGGCGCGATGGCGCTCGGCGGCCCAACGAACGACGTGGCGTGTGGTCTCGCACGACGCGAGGCCGATGGCGCCCGAGAGGAGCAAGCGATCGGCGATCGACAAGTCGGTGAAGATGTACGGCAGCGCGAAGTAGACCGCCGCGAAAGCGCCACCGCCGGTGAAGAGCGCCCACGCGATGCCGATGAGAAAGCGACCCGCGGCGACCGTGCGTCCGCCGACGCGCCCGTAGTCGAGACCCACGACGAGCGCGAGCCAGCCGAGCGCCGCGACGACAACCGGCTCGACGGCGCCGAAGAGCGATCCGCCGACGACGCCGAGAAGCTCGGGGCCGAGGATGACGCCGAGCACGACCCACTCGATCCCCGACGGTAGCCCCACGCCGCGGATCGCGCGCCCGCCGACGAGGAAGCTCCCCAGATAGGAGAGCACCAGCAGCGCCATCATCAAGATGAGCGCGTTCACGGCGCGCGCTCCATGCCGCGGGTGCCGAGCTCGACCCCTTCGCGCTTGAGCGCATCGGCGATCGACGTTGCGAGGTCGTCGCCGCCGCTGCTGAGAGCCGCGGTCACGCGGAACGTGGCGCCGTCGGCATCGAGATGGCGAAGCTCGACCCGGACGCTGCGACCCATGCGCTTCGCGGTCTCGAGGAGCACTTCGCGCGCGCGCGCGGGCGGGCTTGATGCCGCGATGGTGATGTCGAGCGTGACCGGGCTGCGGTTGCCGAGGACGCGTGTCGTGCGCACGAGCCCCAAAAGATGCGGCACGCGCACTTCGTAGCCGTCGCGATCGTCGAGGCGAACCTCGAGGAGGTTCACGGTTTTCACGCGCCCGGCGCGATCGCCAATCTCGATGAAGTCGCCCGTTCGAAGCCGCCTACCGAACACGACGACGAGGCCCGTGGCGATGTTGGCCATCACGGGTGACGCGGCCAGGGCGACGCTCACGAGGACGGCCGTGCCCGTCCGCGCGAGCGCCCCTTCGTCGCTCCCCGTCACGAGGGGCGCCGCGAGGAGCAAGGCGAAGAGCACGAGCGCGATCCGCATGACCGAGCTCATCGGCGTTGCGAGATCGCGGGGCATCCACTCGAGGGTCGTTTCGCCGCGGGCGACGCTGCCGAAGAAGAGCGAGATCACGCGCGACGCGATGGCGATCGCAAGCGCCGCTGCCGCGAAGACGACGAGCAGCGGGAGGCCGCTGCCGAGGCGGACGACGAGCTCGGAGAGCGGCTTCAGGACGAAGCCGCTGATGCGCTCGCTGTAGCCGCGCGTCGCCTCGAAGAGCGACAGCGCGAAGACCGTCCACACGTAAAGCAGGACGACTTGAACGACGCGTTTGCCCAAGCCCACGGCCACGGCGAGGGCGCCCTGGAACGCCGCGGGGCGAAGCACTTCGACCGACCCGACGCGCAACGTCGGCAGGCGCTCGGGCTCGCTTTCGATCCACTTGCGAATGCGGTCGGCGAGGTCGCCCAAGCGGCCGAGGATCAAGAACGCAGCGAGCCCCGTGAACACCAGCAGCGAGAACGCGAAGACCGTGTTGGCGACGGTGGCGCGCGTCTGCTCGGTGCGGAGCGCCGTACGAATCTGCCCTGCGATCGCCGCCGCGTGAAGCGACGCCGATGCGTCGCCCGCGAGGGCTGCGTCCTCGCCGCTTAGCTGCACGATCGGGACGTTGCCGGCGAAAACGACGGAGAGCCCTTGCTCCTCCTCGACGTGAACGTCGATCTCGTTTTTCTCTTCGAGGGCGCGCTCGAGGGCTTGGCTCGCGCGACGCGCCCGCTCGACGGCGGTGACGCCGCCTTGAGGCGCGCGGAGGACGAACACGCGCTTGTCGCGAAGGCGTACGGGCGCCCCGCCTTCGGGCGTTGCGTTGACGCTCGCGGACGCGCTCGGCGCCGGCGTCGCGCCGATGGACGGCGCCGGCTCTGCGCTCGCCGAGGCAGAAGGCGCGAGTGCGGCGGGGGGCGGTGGCGGTGCGGCAGCCGGAAGCTTTCCGCCTGTCGACGCCGGAGCGAGCTCGGGGGCGTCGTCGTGATCGTCCGCGTCGGCGTCCGTCTCGGGATCGACGTGCGCCGTCGCCGCAGAGTCGTGCGCGGGCGCCGTCGCATGGACGACGGCGGATGCTGCGGCATCCCGCGGCTGGCCGCGACCACCGTCGGTTGGCGCCGCGCCACTCGTTGCAACGAACGAGACGAACGTCAGCGCGAAGGCCACCAACGCGGCGAACACGGGCGACAGCAGCGGCGCCCGCGGCGCGTCACGGGAAGGCATCGACCTCGTTATACACGGGCTTACCCGTTTCCGAGCGCCGCGCGTGTGAGCGCTGCCGCGTCGAGCCTCGGCGAGCCCACCCCCTTCGCCTCGGCGTCGCGCACGAGGCTCAGGATCCGCGCGTTCACGACGGCCGCGCCTCCGCTAACCGCCGCGAGCCGCACGATTTCGCCATTTAGATAGTCGACCTCGGTCGGTCGCCTCCGTTCAAGGTCCTCCCACATCGACGAACGCGCCTCGCCGTCGATGCGGATCATCGGCCGTGCGATCACGCGAAACAAAGGAGTCGGCATGCGCAGCACCCGCGGCACGTAGCGAAGGGGCAAGCGCATCACGGGGACCGCCGTGACCTTCGCGCGGTCGAGAACGTCGAGCGCTTCGTCGATGCATCGGGCGACGACGAGGCGGTAGGCGCGCATCCCGAGCTCTTCCCGGAGCGGGATGCCCGCGAGCGCGTTGACCGAGTTGTTCAAGTTGAGAACGAGCTTGCCCCACAGCACGCCCGCGAGATCGTCGTGCACGCTCGCCGCGACGCCTGCGCGCGACAGCGCATCGGCCACGGGCTCGCCTTCGCGACCGACTCCGCGCGCGACGAGCAGCGTCCCCGACGTGCCTCGGTGGAACGTCGCTTCGCCTTTCCGCGCGACGTTGAACGGCACCATCGCCGCGAGCACGACGTTCCCGGGGAGCGCCGCGGCGAGCACGCCGGGGTTCGACACGCCGTTCTGCAAGCTCACGACGGTCGCTCCGCGTTTGAGGTGCGGCGCCATCGCGCGCGCCGTCGCTTCCGTGTCGCCGCTTTTGACGGACACGAGAACGACGTCGCAGCTCGCGAGGGCGGACGGCTCGGTGTCGACCACGATGCGCGACGAGGACACCTGCGCGTCCCCGCGCTCGCCGCCCGTCATGCGCAATCCGCCCCGCGCGATGGCTTCTGCAAGAGAAGCCCGACCGACGAGCACCACGTCGTTGCCGGCCGCGGCGAGGCGCCCGCCGACGTAACAGCCAATCGACCCCGCGCCCATCACACCGATACGCATCGACGCGCATCCTCGTGTGCTCTTACGCGCCGCGCAATGCGCATCGCGTTTCCGACCGGCGTCTCATGGATCATGGCGCCGTCGTTCGCTCTTGCAATCGTGCGGCGGATTAGAACATGTTCTACCGCGCCGGGTGGGGGCGGCTCACGCCGTCGCGCGCGGACGCATCTAACGTCGCGACGAAGCCAAACGAGAAAGTCGGTGCCCCGTGACCGTTCGCGTCCGCAATCCCCTTGCCCGCAGGTCGGCCGCTGCCGCCGGCGTCGCGCTTAGCCTCGGTCTCTGTGCCGGCGCCGCGAGCGCGTCCCCCGCGCTTCATACCGAGGGCGGTCGCTTCGTCGACGACGCCGGACGCACCGTGATCCTTCGCGGCATCAACGTGGCGGCCGATGCGAAGGTTCCACCGTTTCGCCCCGTGACGAGCCCGTCGTACTTCGACCCGATCGCGGGTTGGGGGATGAACGTCGTGCGGCTCATCTTCACATGGGAAGCCTACGAGCCGACGAAGGGGACCTACGACGCGAGCTACCTCGACGCCTTCGCGAGCGCGGTCGACGGTGCGGCCAGCCGCCGGCTCTTCGTCGTCGTCGACTTTCACCAAGACGCCTACTCGCGCTACGCGATCAGCGGCTGCGGCGACGGCTTTCCGGCGTGGGCCATCCCCGCGTGGATCACCCACGCGACGCCCGACAACGGCGCGAGCTGCGCCGACTGGAGCACCAAGATGCTCCTCGACACGTCGATGCACGCCACATGGAACGCGTTTCATTCGAACGCCGACGGCGCGCGCGCGTCGTACCTCACGATGATCGAGAGCGTCGCGCGCCGCCTCGTCGGGCGCTCGGCCGTCGTCGGCTACGACATGATCAACGAGCCGTGGGGCGACGAGCCTACGGAGATTCACGCGCTCTACGAAGACGCGGCGGTGGCGATTCGACGCGCCGATCCCACGGCCATCTTGTTCGTATCGCCCCACGCCCTCACGAGCTCGGGGACGAAGAGCAACCTGACGAAGCCGTCGTTTGGAAACTTCGCCTACGCGCAGCACTTTTATGATCCTGGCGTGGTCGTCTCGCACGCGTGGAACGGTTCGTCCCTCGATGGGCCGTTCGCCAACATGCGCGGCGTCGCCGACGCGTTCGGTGCGCCGCTCTTCGTCGGCGAGCTCGGCGCGTCCCCCGCGACGACGAACCACCACGCCTACGTCGACGCTCTTTTCGACGAGCTCGACGTGAACCTCGCGAGCGGCGCCCAGTGGTCGTACACGGCCGTCTGGTCGCAGGCGGCGAAGGACGGCTGGAACACCGAAGACTTCAGCGTCGTCGACGACACGGGCGCGACGCGCACGAACTTCGCGCCGCGCCCGTATCCGCGTCGCACGGCCGGCGTCCCGACGAAGTTCGCGTCGACGGGCACGACGGTGAACGACCGCCTCGTCGAGCTTACGTGGGAGAACGCGCCCGCCGCCGGCGAGACCGAGATCTACGCGCCGGCGCAGGCGTTCTTCGGCAACGGCGGCCTCGCCGCGACGGCCATCGGCGCCGGGCTCGGGTGCACCTCGTCGGGCGACATCGTGCGCTGCGCGTCACCGTCTTCGGGGACGATGCGCGTTCAGATACGCGCCGCCTCGCCGCCGCCTCCGCCGACGACACCCCCGCCGTCGACGGGTGGCTGCACCCAGGCGAGCGGGCAGGCGATAGCCCTCCCGGCCATCGCGTTCTTCGTCGTCGGCCGACGGAGGAAGAACCGCAAGGGCGCGAAAGGCGCGAACGACGCGTCACGGAGCAAAGGATCCCATGACAACGAGTAAAGGCACGTCGCGCGTTCGGCTTCTCGAAGCGGGGTGGGATCGCAGCCTCGATTTCGAAGCGTCGAGCGAGCCGCTCCCCGCGCCCACCGGCGTCGAGGTGCTCGTCGAGGTCGGCGCCTGCGGCGTCTGTCATCGCGATCTCCTCGATCGCGAAGGGCGCTTTCCATTTCAACGATTTCCGATCACGCCGGGGCACGAAGCCGCCGGGGTCGTCGTCGCGGTCGGACCCGACGTTCGCGATGTGAAGGTCGGCGACCACGTGGCCACGATGCATCGCGACGCGTGCGGCGAGTGCGCGGCGTGCCGTGCAGGCGAGACGTCGCTCTGCGAAGCGGCCGCGTGGGTGCTCGGCATCTTGGCCGACGGCGGCTACGCGCGGCGCCTCGTCGCGCCCGAGTCGGCGCTGTACCGCGTTCCCGCGGGGCTCGCGGCGACCCAGGCTGCCGTGCTCCACTGCACCTTCGGCACGGCCTACCGCGATCTGGTGACCCTCGGAGGTCTTCGCGGCGGGATGCGCGTTCTCGTGACGGGCGCGAACGGCGGCGTCGGCGGGGCAGGGGTGCAGATTGCAAAGAGGCTTGGGGCCGAAGTCGTCGCGGTCCTGCGGGACGCGCGCCACGCCGACTACGTCCGGAGCCTCGGCGCAGACCACGTTGTCATCGCCCCCGACGGCGCCTTCCGCGACACGATGCCCGCGAGCGGCATCGACCTCGCGCTCGACTCGGTCGGCGCGCCGACGTTCCTCTCCACGTTGCGCTCGCTCCGCGTCGGCGGCCGCCTCGTCGTCGTCGGCAACGTCGTCGCCGCCAAAGTGCCGTTGAACCTCGGGTTCATCATCACGCGTGGCCTCACCGTCGTCGGCGGCTCGGGCGCCACGCGTCGCGAGATGGAGGCGGTCCTCGCGCTCCACGACGAGGCGCCGTTCACCATCGCCGTCGATCGCACGCTGCCGCTTTCACGCGCCGACGAGGCTCAACGGTTGGTGCGGGCCGGCGGCCTCACCGGGCGCGTCGTGCTGGTCCCCGAGCCGTGAGCGCGCGCGTCGCCGATAGGGCGCGCACTTGCTGAACTGCGGGGGGCTGTCACCCCAGCCTCCACGAAGGGGCCGGTCTGTGCGAGACTGGCGACGTGGAGCCCAAGGCCGCCGCCACGCCGGAAAAAGTGGCAGACTACCGGGTCATCCGGCGCATCGCGACGGGCGGCACGAGCGACGTGCTGCTCGCGCGCGCCGAAGGGCCGCACGGTTTCGAGCGCGTCGTCGTGCTCAAATTGCTGCTGGCGCATCATCGACAGGACCCAACGTTCGAGCGCCTCTTCGCGGGCGAGGCCGCAGCCTACGCGCGCCTCGCCCACCCGGCGATCGTGCGCCTCTTCGATTTTCTGTCCGACGAAGGGCAGCTCGTTCTCGTCCTCGAGTACGTCGACGGAATGCCGCTCAACAAGCTGCGCACGCTGCTGAAGCCGCGCGGTGAAGAGCTGGACGATCGCGCGTCGCTCTATGTGGCGTCGCGCATCTTCTCGGCCCTCGGTGCGGCCCACGCGGTGAAGGACGACGCCGGCGAGCCGACGCCCGTCGTGCATCGCGACGTGAACCCGTCGAACGTTCTCATTCCGTGGGACGGCCACGCGAAGCTCGCCGACTTCGGAATCGCGAAGGTGACCGGCACGCCGGGCGACACGAAAGCCGGCCTCATCAAAGGGACGTTCGGCTACATGGCGCCCGAGCAGGCGATGGGTAAACCCGTCTCCCCGCGCACCGACGTCTATGCCGCGTCGCTGGTGCTGTGGGAGCTGCTCACGCGGCGCCGCGCGATTCAGCGCGCCAACATGCCCGAGGCCGAAGTGCTGCAGGCGATGGCGAAGCCGCACTTGCCGTCGCTCGACGTGCTGCGTCCGACGCTGCCGAAGCCGCTCCGCGACGCTCTGCGATCGGGGCTCGAGCCGAACCCCGACAGGCGGGTCATCACCGCCGAAGAATTCTACGCCGTCATCCGCAGCTCGACGAACCTCGACGACGGACGCGGCGCGCTCGCCAGCGCAATGGCCAAAATCCGTCCGGCGCCCGTGGCCGACTGGCTCGCCATCACGGTGTCGCGCGCGCCGGAGCCGTCGTGGGCGTCGCGCCCGCTCGACGGCGCGGACGACACGATGATGGGCAATCTCAAGCAAGCGCAAGACGACGCGGCGGCGGCGACCGCGAGCGCGAACGGCGTCGCGGGGTTGGGACCGATGCGCGACAAACAGGTGTCGAGCCTCGCCGCATTGCTCGAGCCCGACACCGCCGTCCTGATCGCCGATCACGAAGCGGTGCGGCTCCCCCCGACGCTTCCGCCGACGCTCACTACGTCGAACGCGCCGAATCCCGCGTGGGCCGTCCCGGAGGCGCCGGTGACCGTGCCGGCCGACTCGCTCCTCGCCTCGAAGACGCCGCCGCCGCGTGCTCCGCCGCCGCCGCGCACAATCTTGTCGAAAAACACGTTGGATGGTGGGTTCGCCGCGCCGGTCATCGCTGCCGCGGTCGCCGCTGCGAAGGCGGCGCAAGCCGCACAAGCGGCCCAAAGCGCTCAGGCGAGCACGCCGAGCCCTTCGTCGTCCGCGTCGGCGCGAGGCGCGCCGCAGCTGACGAACGTTTCGACCGTCGGCCCCGTGACGGAGCACTCGCCGCTCCCCGAGCCGATTCTCGTCGATTCGCCGCCGGCGCTGTTCCAACCGCAAGACCCGGACATCGCCGCGGCGATGGCGCAAGAAGCGCAGCCCGCCCGCGCGGCGTACCGCCCGTGGCTTAGCTCGAACTCGCAGTCATCGTCGCAGTCGCAGTCGCAGTCGCCGAACGGCCCGCCGAGCTCGTCGCGCCGCCCGCCACCGCCGAGCACGGCGGCCGGACCGGCGTCGAGCGCGTCGGGGTACTCGTCGTTCCTCGGCACGCCGCCGGCGAGCGCCGCGCAGCAGTCGTCCTACTCGTCTCTTCTCGGTGGTGGCGGTGGCGGTGGCGGACGCGACGGCCACACGGCGTCGGCGCCCGCGATGGTGCGCCCGCGCGAGCCGCAGCTGACGCCCGATCCCGGGGCTACGCCGCCGATCCCGATCCTGCGCGCGGGGCAGCCGCGCGGCTCGGACGACCCGTCGCTCGCGCCGTCGTTTCATCATCCGCAAGGGGCCGCGATGGCGCCCCATCTCGCCTCGCCCCAAGCCGGTTTCGCGCCCGCGGGGCCGCTTCCCGCGCAGTTCACGCCTCCGGCGGCGTTGCAGCCGCAGTCGCCGCTCTTCGGCGGACAGACGCTGCCCATCGAACAAATGACGGCCACGCCGCCGGTGCCGCAGCCGCCCGCGCCGTTCTTCGCGACGCCTGGCCCGCCTCGCGCGGAGCTGCTGAATCCCAACGGTGGGTTCCCGCCGGGTGCCGGTTTCAGCCCCGAAGAGCCGTTCCCGGGCGAGGTCGAGGCGCGGGCCGCCGACGCGAAAGCGCGCGCGAAAGCCGGCCTGTACGTCGGCGTCGGGGTGGGGGCGCTCGTGCTTCTCGTCGGCGGCGCGTTCGCGTGGAAAATCGCCTCGTCGAGCGGGGCGCCTCCGCAGGCCCGCGTCGAAGCGGCTGCGAGCGCAGCAGAGGCGCCCGCCGCCGTCGTGGAGGCACCGCCGAAGTCGACCGACGCGCCCGCCGCGTCGGCCGCGGCGAAGGGGGCGAAAGCGCCACCCGCATCGAAGGCGGCCGCGTCTGCGGTGTCGGCCGCGTCTGCCGCGCCCACCACGAAGGCCGTGCCTACGCCGCCTGCTCCGCCCCCGGCCGTTGCGCCCCCGCCGCCGACCAAAGCGCCGCCGCCCGTCGCCGCGAAGCCGCCGCCCTCGTCGCCAAAAGCGACGACCGGAACCGTCAATCTGCCCGTCGCCGCGAAGGGGCACCGCGTCTTTTCCGACGGCAAGCTCGCAGGTCACGACAACGCGCCGCTCACGCTCTCGTGCGGCAAGCACGCCATCAAAATCGGCAGCGGGGGCAAGCCGCAGAACATCGACGTACCCTGTGGGGGCGAGGTCACGATCAAGTAGGGCCGCGGCGTCACGGAAGGGGCGTCGGGCGGAACGCCTCCCAGAAGCGCCGTGCCCATTCCGCGCCGCCGCTGTCGGTGACGTGAACGCCGTCGCGAATCCGTTCGAGGGGCATCCCGCTCGCGTCGAAGAGCTTGCACGGCGCCGCGTAGCGACGAATCACTTCGACGATCCCCGTGTCTCCGTTCCACGTGGGAGGCCCGAGCCAATAGCAGTCGCGCGCGCCTACCCGTTTCGCGATCGCCGCGACGCTCGCACCGAGCGACTCGGGGTGGGGGACGTAGACGTCGTTCGTGCCGAGGGAGATCAACACGAGGTCGGGGTTCGTCTTCTTGAGGAGCGTGGCGAAGCGGGCGTCGTGATCGTAGGTCGCCGTCGTGACTTTCGACCACGCGTCGCTCGTAAACCGCGCCCCTTCCGCGCGAAAACGCGCCTCGAGGGCGTTCGAGAGACAGCAGCGAACCCCCACCATCGAGTCGCCGGCGAGGAGCACCGACGTGTAGCGACGCATGCTCGCGAAGCTCGGCGCGGGCGGCGTGCCCTCGGCGTCGCGGGCCGCCGGCGCGGCGTCGCCTTCGGCCGTGGCGTGCGCGCTCGCCGGGATTGTCGGCGTCGTCGCGGAGGGTCTTTGGTCGGTAGGCGGCGCGTCCGCCGACGGCGTCGTCCGCTCGGCGCGGCCCGGCGCCGCTTCCGATGGAGGCACCGCGCGGGAGCACGCGATCGCGGCAACGCATGTGAGAACGAACACAGCACGAAGACGAAGGGGGCGGAGCGCGGGGCCTTTCACCAGAGTGGCGCGAGCATCGCAAGAACGTCGCGCCGCGAGAACTTTTCGGGTGCCTCGCCGCATGCACACACACGCTCCGTTGGCCGTCTCATCGCCGTCTTTGCCTAGACGACCTCGCGGAGGTGCCCGATCCTTTTGTCAGCTTGAAGCACCAACCCTTGTATCTCGGGCTCGCGTTCTCCCTTGCCGTCGGATCCCTCTGCGGCCTCGGCGCCTGCGCCACCGCGGTCGACACCGATGTCCCCGAGGTCCCCGCGTCCACGACCGTCGACGCGGGCACGCCGTTCGCCGACGCGACCGCGCCTCGCGACGCCGCAGCGGTCGACGCCGCGCACGCCGATGCGAGCGTCGTCGCGGTTGATGCCGCGGTCGACGCGGCCGCCGACGCCGGCGGCTGCGCGGCCAACACGTGGGACCTCAACGGCGACCCCACCGACGGCTGCGAGTACCGCTGCCTCTTGGCGCCCACGGCGCCCGCCGACCCCATCGATCCCGCCCTCGTCGACGACAACTGCGACGGCACCGACGGCGTCGTCGCCAAGTGCCTCTTCGTTGCTCTCGACGGGGTCGACACGCAAGCGGGCGGAACGCGAGGCGCGCCCCTCGCGACCCTCGGCTACGCGCTCCCGCTCGCGAAGTCGAAGGGGGTCGACGTCTGCCTCGCCGGCGACACCTTCGTCGGAGCCGTCGAGCTCCCGTCCGGCGTGAGCATCTACGGCGGATTCGACGAGAAGAACGCCGGCTTCGCGTTCAAGCGCACGGCGACGACGACGACGACGCTCGAAGCGCCCGGCACGGTCGTTCTCGCTCCGGCCATCGATAGCGAAACACATCTCGAAGGGCTTACGCTCCACGCCCTCGCGCCGGTCTCACCGTCCACCGGCGACAGCGTCTACGGCGTGCGCATGGTCGCGGGGCAGTCGACGCTTTACGTCCGTTACGACAGCATCGTCGTCGCGGCCGGCTACGCGGGCTCCGACGCCGCGGCTGGCGTCAACGGCGCGGCCGGTGGCGACGGCATCGCAGGGCAGGGCGGCTGCGACGGCTGCTCGAGCAACGGCGGCCCCGGCGCGTCGGTCCCGTCGGCGTGCGGCGCGACGGCGAGCGGCGCGGGGGGAATCGGCGGATACGACGGGCCGGGAGCCGCCGGCGGCGCAGGCAGCGGAGCGACCTCCCAGGGCGGTGCGGGCGGCGCTAACGGCGGGTGCATCCTCTCGAGCGCATCCTACGGCAGCAACGGCGGCTCCACGGGCTCGGCAGGGGCCGGCGGTCTACCGGGAATCCCCCCGTCGCAGATCGGGTTCGTGACCGCATCTGGGCTGTACAGTCCGCAAGACGGGCCGAGCGGCGCAGCTGGCTCCCCCGGCAACTCGGGCGGCGGCGGTGGGGGCGGCGGCGCAGGCTCGGGCGGACTGTGCAGCGCCGATCGCGGCGGCGGAGGTGGGTCTGGCGGCGTCGGCGGGTGCGGTGGTCACGCGGGCGGCGGCGGCCAAGGCGGCGGCGGAAGCATCGGCGTGCTTGCGCGCGGCGGGTCGCTCGTGGTCGGCGGCAACCGAATCGAAGTGGCCGCCGGCGCGGCCGGGGGTGCGGGCGCCGCAGGGGGCAACGGCGGCGCGGGCGGCATCGGGGCGCTCGGCGGCGCGGGCGCCGACGACTCGCGCGGAGGAGGTCGCGGGGGGAACGGCTCGGCCGGCGGACGCGGCGGAATGGGTGCCGGGGGCGCGGGCGGACCGAGCGCCTGTATAGCCATCGTGTCGACGCTGACCGTCGACGAAACGCCCGCCAACACCTGTGTGGCATCCGACGGCGGCCCGGGCGGGGCGGGCCCCGGAGCCCACGGGCCGGTGGGCTATACCGGTTCGAAAATGATCTTCCCGTAGCGCGAGCTCAGGTGCCTGCGACGCGCGCGGTGAACGCGCCCGTCGTCGCTCAGGGTGCCGGATCGGCGCAGCAGCGAAAGCCCGTGGAGTAGTCGTGGTAGCGAAACTCGTGGGCCATCGTTTTGTAGTCGCAGCCGTCGCCGTTGATATGCGTGTCCTGGTAGTAGCCGCCCTGGAACGTGCCGGCCGGATCGGCGACCCACTCGTGCAGGTTGCCGACCATGTCGTAGACGCCGTAGCCATTGGTGCAGCCGTCGTGGGAGCCGGTCGCCGCGAGGGTGCCCGACAGCTGGTTTAGCTGCGGGTCGTTCATCTTCTCGAAGTTCCACTCACGCTGGCCACCCGCCTCGAGCTGCTGGCCGTAAAGCGCGATGACCGGGCCGCGGCCGTGGTCGTTGCAACGCCCCGCCTGGTTGGCGTTGCCGTAGCCGTAGACGTTTTTCTCGGGACCTTTGCAGGCGGTTCGCCATTCGCTCGGCTTGCACAGGCGCTTGCCCGACCGGCCGCACGCTTCGGCCGCCTGCGCGCCGCTTACGTAGCCTTGCGGCATCACGCCACGTTCGCTGACGGCGCGGACGACGTGCCCTTCCATCCCTTGGAACGGCGACCACGGACGCTCGTCGCCGCTGGGGAGAACCTCGACCAGCGAAGCCTCGAAACGGTCGACGCAGAAGCGGTCGTCGATGCTCGCCATGTCGGGCGGGCAGAGGCCGTTGTTCGCGAGGGGGCGATCGCCCTCGCGGAGAAGCTGCTCGAGCGGTGTCTCGGCGGTCGTGCTGCCGATCGACGGGAGGAGTCCCGTGCTCGCGGCGAACATGCTTGCGCCGCGCGCTGCGCGTTCGTGCCGTTCCGCGCTCGCGCCGCGTTGGGCGCTCGCGATGGGGAACCGTGCGCCGTAAACGGCGAGCGTCTCTGCGTTCGGGTGAGGCGGTCGGGCGCTGGCTTCTGTGCATCCCACGACGGCGGCGGCGAGCCCGCCAATTGCAACGGGGAGTGCCCACCAGAACATCGCCTTCGATCGGCCGGGCAGTGTCGCCAGAGTTGAGAACCTCGAGGCAGTCACGAGTCGGGTCAAAAAACACCTCCGAGCGTGTCTCCGCGAACGGCGTTTCGCGGCCCTTGGATGTAAACGCCACTTATCCATCCGACCAAACGGAAACGACTCGGTTTCGCCAAATAGTTGGCACACCGAAATATTATTCGTTTGTGATAATTAGCCGTATTATGAGTAAATGCGGAGGGTTGAGTGGCAATCCCTCGCCTAAATATGCACGAAATTGACGCGAATTTGACGCTTTGCGTAGTGCGATCGAATTGCGCGATGAGCTGCCACGGTGGGGCATCGACGTCATAGGTCACGCGTGCGCAGTCACTCGTTCGGTGGACGCGCTCGCTCGGCGTGTCTCCGGACCACTCGGGCTGCGTCGCGGGTCGCGTGCCGTGGTGCGGAGACTGCTCAGACCTGTGCTAGCGACGATCCACTCGATGAGCGCTGTCACCCACCGCATCTACTTCTCGCCCGGGATGTTCGGCTTCGGTCGTCTCGCGTCCTACGACTACTTCGCCCATCTCGAAAAGGCGCTCGAAGCGCGGCTCCGGCCTCACGGGGTCGAGGTCGAGACCTACGTCGTCGACGTGCCGCCCACGGCGTCCGTCCGCCGTCGTGCCGCGCGCTTGGCCGAGCTGGTCGCGCGCACGAGTGAGCACGACGCCGGCGATCGCGGGCCGATTCACCTCGTCGGCCACTCCACGGGGGGGCTCGATGCGCGCCTCCTCGCCTCGCCCGACGCGGTGCTCCCCATCGAAGCGGGCGCCCTCGATTGGCTGCCGCGCCTGTCGAGCATCACGACGATGAGCACCCCTCATTACGGGACGCCGCTCGCGAGCTTCTTCGCCACGGTGAGCGGGCAGCGAATGCTCTATTCGCTCAGCGCCCTCACGTTCATCGCGCTTACCCTCGGCTCGCCGCCCCTCGCCGCGGCGAGCGCCATCGTCGTCGCCATCGGCCGCCTCGATCGCGCGCTGGGGGTCGAGCTGCGGCTACTCGATTCGACGACCGACGCGCTTTTGCGCGTTCTAGACGACACGCGAAGCCGCGAGGTTCGGGCCTACCTGGATGCGATCAAGCAGGACCAAGGGGCGGTGATTCAGCTCACGCCCGAAGCGATGGACATCTTTCAGAGCGCCGTTGGCGACCGCCCCGGCGTGACCTACCAGTGCACCGCCTCCATGGCGCCGCCGCCGTCACCGTCGAAAATGCTCCGCGTCCTCGGGCGCCCCTGGGGCACGGTGTCGACAGCCATCTTCACCACGCTTCAGGGGCTCACGACCCGGTACGACGACCGTTACCCCTGCGCCGCGGCCAACGCCGGCGAACAGGCCGAGGCGGCCCTCGTTCGTGCTTTCGGGCGCACGCCAGGTGCGCGCGCGAACGACGGCGTCGTCCCGTTGCGATCGCAGCTTTGGGGCAAGGTCGTCTGGGCCGGCCACGCCGACCACCTCGACGTCCTCGGGCACTTCCAAGGCGGCTCCGTGCCCGGCCACGTCGACTGGATGATGTCGGGCGCGGGCTACGACCACGCGCGGTTTACAGAGATGACCGACGCCATCGCCGACGGGATGCTCGCGGCGTCGAAGCCTGGCACGCGCGGCTGACGCGAAGAATGCGCCCGACTCGGCGTCAGTTCGTCGCGGGGCAGGTGTCGTTGACGACGCAAATGGGCGCGCCGAGGAGGCCGCTGCCGACTTGCAGGCGCGTCGCGCACCCTTTGCATGTTTTTCCCGCGGGGCACCCGTTGGGCTGCCCCGCCGGAGGAGCGAGCGCGCACCGTTCCCCTTCGAGGGTCGGATTGCAGGCCTTCTGGCAGGCGCCGCCCTTTTTCACATTGAGGCAGCAGACCTGCGCGGCGACGGTGCAGTCTTCGTTTCCGTCGCACGCGTTTGGAAGGCCGGTGCAGGCCGACGGACCTGCGCAGCGGTAGACCGCCGCGCCGTTCCCCGCTTCCCAGCAGCAGCCCGCTTCGGGCGTCGCGTCGCATTCGAGCCGAGCGTCGGGGCAGGCGACCTTGCCGGACACTTGCGGAGCGCCTTGGTCGGCTGCCGCGTCGGATGCGCCGCCGTCTTTCCCTGTGCCCGTCGACGACGTGACCGTCGACCAGCTCCCACACGGCGCCGCCGCCGCGGTCTTCGTCGCGCAGCCGGCGCTCGTGACGAACGTCATGGCGACGCCGCGCTTGATGCTCGCGCAGACACCCGACGGAAGGACGATACGGCCGCCGGCAATCGAGGAGCCCCAGCCGCCAGCGAAGTCGCCGTCGAGGGGGACGAGGCATCGGGTTGCGTCGCAGATGCCGTCCGTCGCGTTGCCGGGGGGCGAGGGGACGGCCGCGACGTTGATGGCGCCGGCTGCTGCGGCCGCGGGCGCTTCGAGGGAGCACGACGGAGCGTCGAAAGCCGCGGGCGTGCTGGCGGCGAAGCAGGCGGTCGTGTCGAAGCACGTGCCCCCTTCGCCGGTCGCCGTGCCGCCCCCGAACACGTCGGCGTCGCGGTAGGTCGGAAGCGTGGTCGCGTCGACGGTGCTCGAAACGCACGCGCCGCCCGCGCACGTCTGCCCGGCCGCGCACGACGAGGCGAGCCCGCCCGATGCGTCGTCCTTCACCGTGCCGACGCACAGCCATTCCATCGGCATGCGCAGCGTCGCAAGGCGGTCTGTGGGGACCGTGGTGACGACTTCACGGAGCGTGCGCGTCGTGGTGCCGCGCTTTCCGATGACCCGCACCGTCACCGGATCGGCAGGATTTTTCCCGGGGAGAAGTGCGAGCGTCGCGGGGAGGGTCAGCTTGCCCGCGCCGAGCGCGTAATCGGCGCCGAGCTGCAGCACGCCAGCGGCGACCACCTCGATGCGAACCGTGTCGAGATCCTTCGGAATCGCCATGTCGGTGTCGATGGCGATCATCAGCTGCCCGACGGCGGTTTGCGGCGTGGTGGAGCTCTCGCACGCGAAGAGCGCGAGCACGAAGGCCACGCCCAACGCGCTCACGGCTCTCGCCCGGGGGTTATTTGCAGTATGCACGCGTGAATCTCGAAGCCGGGGTCGTTCGTCGGTCATTCGATTCCTCGACTACCAACGCAATGGAAGCTGCACGGTTCCGGGGCTGATCGTCCCTGCGACGGGCGCCTTCTGACCCGCGGCGTCGCTCTTTCCGAGGATCACCGCGCCCACCACGATGCTGCCGACGATGATGACGCTACCCCCGATGAGGATCGCCCACGAGCTCGCGCCGAGGCCCGCGGTGTCGGGCGGAACGCTCGCGGGATTCGGCTCGAGGGTCACGCTGACGAGGCGCGTCTGGTTGTCCTGCACGAGCACCTCGCGCGAGTCGGGGCGCATCCCCGGCTCGGTGATGCGCACAGCGTGGCCTCCGCTTCGCAACGCGCCTTCCCACGGCCCCGTTCCCACCACGGTTCCGTCGACGCTCACCGTCGCTTTCGCGCCGGCATTCACCGCCAAACGCCCCTCGTGCACCTCTTTGGCGAGCGCAATTTTCACGACGACGTCGCCCGAGCCCGCGACGTTTTCGGTCGTCGACGCCTCGCGGAAGCCCTCTTTCGTCACGCGCACGCGACGCTGCCCGATGTCGGCCCGCACGGCTTCCGACATCGGCGTGACGCCGACGCGCTCGTCGTCGACGAAGACCGTGGCGCCCGCCTCGTTTACCGTGATGGCGAGCTTCCCCGTGAACGGCGTGATGGCGGCGATGGTCTCGTCGGCGTCGCGAAGCTCGCTCGCCGAAAGCTGCGGACCGGCCTCGCGCTTGTAGCGCTCGATGTACGCGAGCACCTTGGCGTAGTGCCGCTGATTCTTCTCGCAGGCGGCGATGTTCCACAGAAGCCGCGCGTCCTTCGAGCTGTCGTAGGCGCTCTGAAATTTCACGATTGCCGACTTCATATCGCCGTCGGCGAAGAGCACTTTGGCGGCATCGTAGTCGGCGCGCGCCGAGCCCGTCAGCGATCCGGCGAGGGGCTTCGCGTGGGAGGCGGACGTCGTCGTGTCAGACTTCGGCGTGGTCGCGGGCTGAGCGGTCGCGACGCTGGCGACGAGCAGCGACGCGCTCGCCAACGCGACCGACAGTGCGGACGCATGACCGCGCCAGTTCACTTCGCGACCCGCGCGCCTGGTCATCGTGAGGCCCCCGATTCGCATTGGCTACGAGGAGCGTACGGCGTCGAACACGCGGGCGGCAATGCGAGAGCGAGCGCGAGCGCGCTCGTTTTCGTGGACGCGACTCAGGCGATTTTCGGCTGAAACCGCGCCGAAAAGTCGGGCTGTGGGGTGGCCTCGCGGAGCTGCGCGTATACGTCGCCGTACCCCTCGCACATGCGCTTGAGCGAGCACGTCTTGTCGACGAAGGCGCGCGCCGCGCGACCCATGGCGACGAGGCGTGGTGCATCGCGCATCGCTTCACGCATTCGTTCGGCGAGCGATTCGGCCGTCGATGCGCGGGCGATCCAGCCGGTGCCGCCGTCTTTCACGATCTCGGGGACGCCGCCGACGGGGACCGTCACCACGGGCCGACCCATCGCCATCGCCTCGAGGAGCGCGATGCCGAGCCCCTCTTCGCGGGAGCTGCATAGAACGGCGTGGGCTGTGGAAAGCACGTCGCGCGGATCGCGTTGGTAGCCGTGGAACTGCACGCGCCCGGCGACGCCGATCGCCTGCGCGCGATCCTCGAGGCGTGCGCGCTCGACGCCGTCACCGAGAACCGAGAGCCGCGCGCCGTCGACGAGAGCGAGGGCCGAGAGCGCGATGTCGATCCCCTTGCGAGGCTCGAGGCGACCGCTGATGACGAACGTGAACGGCGTGTCGGGGCCGAGCTTCGCGCGCGTCACGTCGCTCTCGGGAGGC
>JANXMC010000642.1 GCA_025354825.1 Myxococcales bacterium | reverse complement strand
GCTGCGACGGGCGCGCCTCTTCGTCGCGAAGGGCGCGCGCTTTGCCGGTGTCGACGTCGAGGATCGCCGTCGACCGCTTGCCGGTCTCGCTCGTGTCTTCTTCTTCTTCCGCAATCTGCACGAGCCCCAGGCGCTCGAGCCAACCCGCGAGCTTCGAGGGGCCGACCTGGAGGCGGCGACGGCGAACGATTTCTTCGAGGGCGTCGGCGAACGCCGTGGCCGTCGGGTAGCGCATGAACGGATCGCGCGCGAGGGCCCGAAAGAGCACCGTGCGGATGTCGTCGGGGACGTGGTTCGACGAGCGGTCGAGGGCGCCCAAATCGGCATCGCGGATGCGCAAAAGCACGTCGAGCTCGCGGCCGCCGGAGAAGAGCGGACGGAGCGAGACGAGCTCGGCGAAGACGATGGCGAGCGTGAAGAGATCACTGCGTGCGTCGAGCTCTTTGCCGACGACCTGCTCGGGCGACATGTAGCCGAGCTTCCCCTTCAACTGACCGACGTCGGTGCGGCGCTCGAACTCGGTCGCACGCGCGATTCCGAAGTCGGTGAGCTTCACAGCGCCGGAGCGGTCGATGAGAACGTTGCCCGGCGAGACGTCGCGGTGAACGAGATCGAGGGAGCGCCCCGCGTCGTCCCGCGCCGTGTGGGCGTATTCGAGGGCCCGCAAAATCGAGAGAATCACGTGGAGCGTGACGTCGAGCGGCACCTCTTCGCTGCGCGACGCGGCCGCGCGAATGAGCTTCGCCGCGGTGGTGCCGTCCACGTACTCCATCGCCATGTAGAGGTCGGTGTCGTGCTCACCGAAGTCGAACACCTGGACGATGTTCGGGTGCGTGAGGCGCGCGCAAACGCGGGCTTCATCGACAAACATCGCCACGAAGTCAGGGTCACGAACGAACTGAGGGAGAATGCGTTTGACGGCTACGAGCTTTTCAAACCCGTGAGGCCCTCCGCGACGCGCGAGGTACACCTCCGCCATTCCCCCCGTCGCAATACGACGGATCAGCTCGTACGGACCGAGCCGCGGCGGCACCGGGTTCGTAGACACGCTCATCGCGAGTAACAGTGAGCGTAGCAACACCTCGCGCTCTCGCGAAAGGCGGGCTCCCGGCCGCGGCGCTTTCGAGTAGGTTCCGAGAGCACAAGCCATGCTTCCGCCCCGCCCCCCCCTTCACGCCGACGCGGCGTTCAACGACGCGGGCGCGACCCCGCAAGCAAGCGGCGACGACGTCGCGAACGACAACCGTACGAGCGCCGCCGAGCCGGGGCCGTCGCAGGCGAGCGACGCGATTGGATCGAGCATCGCCACCGCACGAAACAAGCGTGTCGTGGCGGTCACGGGCGCATCGTCGTTCCTCGGCGCGAACCTCATCGGTCTTCTCGAAGAGGACGACCGTATCGCCCGCATCGTCGCCATCGACGTGAAGCCCGAGGCGACGTCGGGACGTAAGACACGCTCCTACGAAGTGGACTTCACGCAGCCGACGGCCGAGGCGCGGCTCGCCGAAATATTCGCCGCCGAGCGCGCCGACACCCTCGTGCACCTCGCGTTTCTCTCGTCGCCTAGCCACGCCGTCGCGTGGGCTCACGAGGTCGAGAGCGTCGGCACGATGCACGTGCTCGTCGCTGCGCGGCACGCGCAGGTGAAGAAGGTCGTCCTCTGGTCGCAGACGATGCTCTACGGCGCGCACCCTTCGAATCCGAACTTCCTCACCGAGCGCCGGGCTCTTCGCGCGCCGTCGAAAGAGGGCTTTTTCGCCGATAAAATCGCGGCCGAAGCCGAGGCCGAACGGTTCGCGCAAAGGTCGCCGGGGGCCGTCGTTACGGTGCTCCGGACGGCGCCGATCCTCGGCCCGAACGTGAAGAACTTCCTCACGCGATACCTCGCGCGAAAGCTCGTCCCCACGATGATGGGGTTCGACCCGCTCGTGCAGTTTCTCCACGAGGTCGACGCCATCGCCGCCTTCAAGCTCGCGATCGATCGCGACGTTCCCGGCACGTTCAACATCGTAGGCGACGGCGTGCTGGCGCTGTCGACCGTCATCAAGCTCGCGGGGCGCGTCGCGCTGCCGATTCCGCATCCCGTCGCCGACACGATCGCCCGATTGACCTGGCTGGCGCAGGTCGCCGAAGCGCCGCCGAGCTTTCTAAAATACCTCCGTTTTTTGTGCGTCGCCGACGGCCAAAAAGCGCAAACCGAAATGGGCTTCCGCCCGGCGTACACATCGCGCGAGGCGCTGCTCGACTTCACGGGCGCGCAGAGGCTTCGCGACGTCCGCTTGCTTCAGGAGACGCCGGGATGAGCGACGACCGGAAAAAGAAGAAGAAAAAGAAGCCGAACGCGGCGAAGCCGGCGGGGAACGCGGAGGGCGCGGCAGGCGCGACCGCCGCGAGCACCCCCACCGCGTCGTCGGCACGTCGTGAACGGCGCAAAGGTCGTGCGATCGTCCAGCTGCGGCGCCCGCCGACCGCGGCGATCCCCGAGTCGATTGCGAGCGTGAAAGAGCTTCTCGTAGCCGACGAGGACGTGGAAGACGTCATCGACGCCGAAGACCGCGCGTCCA
Organism: Myxococcales bacterium; assembly: GCA_025354825.1. Classification (GTDB taxonomy): domain Bacteria; phylum Myxococcota_A; class Polyangia; order Polyangiales; family Polyangiaceae; genus JANXMC01. Next base: position 2,988 of record JANXMC010000642.1, on the reverse strand, counting down.
TCGTCGACGCGCCGCCGACGCTGCCCGAGGTGACCGTCGACGACGTCGCCGCGAGCGTCGCGCCGCCCGCGGGAACGGGAACGGCGGACGCCGAAGCCGACGTGGCGGGGCGTATTCGCGAGCTCGAAGAGCGGCTCGATCGGATGATCGACGAAGCGGCCCGCCGCGCGCCCGCCGCGCGAGCTTCGGCGCCCGCCTCCGTGCGGCCGTTGGCGCCCCTCTCGTCGCGCACGCTTCCGCCGACGGACGACGACGACGCGACCGTCTTCGACACGGCCCGCGAGCTGCTGTCGACCGAGTTTTACATGCGCAAGTGGGGCCGCCTCGGGATGCGGAACCGCTCCGAGGAGGTCGACGATTTCGGCTTCGACCCGGTCTACGAAGAGAAGGCGCTGCCGCTCTTCAACTTCCTCTACGAGAAGTATTTTCGCGTCGAGGTCGAAGGAGTTTCGCGCATCCCGCAAGGGCGCTGCCTCCTCGTGTCGAACCACTCCGGCACCGTCCCCTACGACGGCATCATGATGAAGCTCGCCGTGAAGCGCGAGCACCCCGACAAGCGCGACGTGCGCTGGCTGGCAGAGGATTCCATTTTCCACTTTCCGTTCATCGGCTCGTTCACCAACCGCATCGGCGCGGTCCGCGCATGCCAAGAGAACGCCGAGCGGCTGTTGCGACAGGAAGCGCTCGTCGCCGTCTTCCCCGAGGGGGTGAAAGGCATCGGCAAGCTCTTTAAAGAGAGGTACCGCCTTCAGCGTTTCGGGCGCGGCGGCTTCGTGAAGCTGTGCCTGCGCACGGGGACGCCCATCGTGCCGGTGGCGATCGTCGGCGCCGAAGAGACGATGCCGATGCTCGGCAAGCTCGAAAGCTTCACCAAGGCGCTCGGGCTCCCGTACATCCCGCTCACGCCGACGTTCCCGCTCCTCGGGCCCCTCGGCCTTCTGCCGGCGCCGACGAAATGGAAGATGCTCTTCGGAGAGGTCATCACCTTCTACGGCCACGGCCCCGAAGCGGCGGACGACGAGATTCTCGTCAATCGCCTGTCGGAGCGCGTGCGCGCGACGATTCAGGCGATGCTCGACCGCGCCGTTGGCGCGCGTCGCTCGGTCTGGTTCGGATGACCGACAGCACCCGCGCGCCGGCCGGCGTGATGGTCGTCGATAAGCCGAAAGGGCCGACCAGCCACGACGTGGTGGCGAAGCTCCGCAGGCTACTGCGCACGCGCGAGGTCGGCCACGCGGGGACGCTCGACCCCATGGCGACGGGCGTGCTCGTCATCGCGGTGGGTGAAGCGACGAAGCTTGTGCCGTACCTCACCGCGGCCGACAAAACTTACGACGCAACGCTCGCGTTCGGCGTCGAGACCGACACGCTCGATGCCGAGGGGGCCGTCACGCGCGAAGGTGCGATCCCCGCCGCGCTCGCCTGCGCGCTCGCCGACAGCTCTTCGTGTGATAGCCACACGATCGTCGCCGAGGCCCTCGCGGTCGAGCGCGCGCGTACGAGGCAGGTTCCGCCGGCGGTCTCGGCCATCAAAGTCGACGGCGAGCGCGCCCACGACCGCGTTCGTCGCGGCGAGGTCGTCGAGCTTGCGGCGCGCGCCGTGGAAGCGCGTGCGCTCGACGTGACCGGCGCGGGGCTCACGCCGGCGCCTTGGCTCAGCGTGCGCCTCGCGACGTCGAAGGGGTACTACGTGCGCGCCTTCGCCCGCGACCTCGCCGCGTCGATGGGGACCGTTGCGCACCTCACGGCGCTCCGTCGCGTGCAGTCCGGCGCGTTCGACATCGCCGAGGCCGTCGACATCGACGCCCACGACGCGGCGACGCCTCTCGCGGGCCGCCTCGTTTCCCTCGCGGCTGCCGCCGCGCGATGCCTCCCCACCGTAACGCTCACCGCCGACGGCGTGCTCCGCGCGCGCCAAGGGAAGCTCGTGGCCGACGAGCATATGTCCGCGCACGCGCCCCTCGGGATCGCCGCGTGGCTCGACGACGCCGGCAACCTCGTGGCCATCGGCAATCGCGCCGAAGGCGACGCGGGCGCCGTCGTCGGGCGCGTCGTCCGCGGCTTTCGGGCAAACCCGTAGCTTCGCTACCGATTCGCCGCGCGCGCTCTACTTTTTCGCGCCGAGCTTTTCGCGCGCGGCCTTCGCGCGGGCGCTCGCCTGCTTCGCGAACGCCCCGTCGGGCTGGAGCTTGAGGTACGTCTCATACTCGAACGCGCACTCTTTCCACTTCGCCGCAGCGGCGAAGCGACCGCCCAAATAGTAGTGGGCGAGGGCGTATTTGGGCTCTTTCGCGACGGCGGCTTGGAGATCGGCGAGAGCGCCCGCGTCGTCCTTCGCGGCCAACTTGCAGAGCGCGCGGCCGGTTCGAAGCTCGGCGGCGTCTTGCAGCTCGATGGCGCGGCCAAAGGCGGCAATGCACTCGGGGACGGCACCGACGAGGCGGAGCTCCTCGCCGACTTGCGCCACCACGCCGCGGTCGTCGTTCGCGAGGGACTTCGCCGTGAGCAGCTCTTTGACAGCGCCGTCGCGCTGTTTCCAGACGCCGAGCCAGTGTCCGTAGGTCATGTGGACCATCGGGTCTTTTGGCGCTTTTTTCGCAGCCTCGTCGAGCTCGCGCGTCGCGCCGGCGCTGTCCCCCTTCGACGCGAGGGCGACGGCGAGGTTCATGCGAAGGGCGCCGTTGTCGCCGTGCTTTGCGAGGCCAGCGCGCGCCACACCCGCGGCATCCTCGTACTTTTGTTCGTCGATGAGGAGCGCGCTGAGGTTCATCGCGGCGGCCTCGTGATCGGGCTTCTGCTTCAAGGCGTCGCGGTAGTGGCCCGACGCGGCCGCGCGGTCGCCTTTCTTCTCGTCGGTGAGGCCGAGGGCGTAGAGCGCGTCGGCGTCGGAAGGGTTCTTCTTCAGCGCGGCTTCGAAGCTCGCGCGGGCGCCGGACGTATCGCCGGCCTCGAACGCTTTCATTCCGCGCGCGACGTCGTCGCTGATGG
>JANXMC010000636.1 GCA_025354825.1 Myxococcales bacterium | reverse complement strand
CTCCGCTCGGCGCAGATGGTCGCGCCATAGGAGGCATTCTCGACGTTGCACCCCGTGAAAACACGGCCGCTGCGCGTCGCGATGGCCGCGCCTACGTGGTAATGCGAATAGGGCGCGTGGGCGTTCTCACGCACTCTTTTGGCCGCGTCGATGAGGCTCGTCTCCGTCACGCCCTTCGTGTTGGCCGCGGCGCTCATGCTGCACCTACGCGCTCGATCCAGCCGCCGAGCAGGCGAAGGAGCTCGGGGCGCCGTGCCCGCGCGGTCTCTTCGACCTCTTTATGGTCGAGCGGCTGACCCGTAATCCCGGCGGCCAAGTTGGTAATGCAGCTGAGGGCGCCAACGCGAACGCCCATGTGCCGAAGAGCGATGACCTCGGGCACGGTGCTCATTCCAACCGCGTGGGCGCCGAGGAGGCGCATCATTCGAATCTCGGCGGGCGTCTCGTAGGTGGGGCCCGAGAGCCAGGCGTAGACGCCGGAGCGCATCTCGATGTTCGCCTCTTTGGCGACGGCGAGCAGAGCGTCACGAATCGCGGGGTCGTACGCCTTCGTCATATCGGGGAAGCGCGGGCCGAGGGCCGCGTCGTTCGGGCCGATGAGCGGATTGGTGCCGACGAGGTTCAAGTGGTCGTCGATGAGCATGAGATCGCCCGGCATCCACGTGGGGTCGAGCCCGCCCGCGGCGTTCGTGAGAAGCACCGAGGTGACACCGAGGCGCGCCATCGTGCGGACGCCGTGGACGCAGGCGGCCATCGAGTGCCCCTCGTAGTAGTGCACACGCCCCTGCATGCAGACGACGGGGACCGAGCCGACGGTGCCGAAGCAGAGGTTCCCCTCGTGGCCGACGACCTTCGACGAGGGCAAGTGAGGCAGCTCGCCGAAGGGGATCTTCACGAGGTCCGTGAGCGAGTCCGCGAAGGCGCCGAGGCCGCTGCCGAGGACAACGCCTACCTGGGGCGCGGCGCTCACACGCGCGCGAACGGCGCGAACCGTCTCGTCGACGGCGGCGGAGATGTTTTCGGGGGAAGACGCGGGAAATTGCGGGGATTGCGGGCTCGTCATCGAGCCCTGCATCCTACACGCATTTGGCCGATTCCGGCCGCTTTACCGTTTGAACTTCGTCTTCAGCGCCTCGACGACGACGGGCGGCGCGTAGCGGCTCACGTCGCCGTGGTGGCTTGCGATCTCCCGCACGAGCGACGCCGACACGAAGCCGTGCTTCGTGCGCGTAGGCAAGAACATCGTGTCGATCTCGGGGCAGAGATCGGCGTTCGCGTGGGCGATCTGAAGCTCGTATTCGAAGTCGGTCGCGGCGCGCAGCCCACGCACGATGACGCGCGCGTTGACGGCGCGGCAGTAGTCGATGAGCAGGCTGTCGAAGGATGCAACCTGCACGTTGGGCAGGTGGCTCGAGACGCGCGCCACCATGTCGAGCCGCTCTTCGATGGTGAAGAGCGGCTTGCGCGTGGGGTGCACGCCAATCGCAACAATGACATCACTGAAGAGCGCCGAGGCCCGCTCGATGAGGTCGAAGTGGCCGTAGGTGATGGGGTCGAAGCTCCCGGCGTAGACGGCGAGCCGCGCAACGGCGGGACCGTGCGCGACGAGGGTCACTTCTTTGCTCCCGTCGCCGACGGTGCCGGCGTCGTCGCCCCCTTCGGGGCGGCCGCCTTGGGCGCCGCAGAGGCCGGCGTCGCAGGCTTCTTCGTGGGGGACGGATCGGGCGTCATCGCCGGAGCGGCGGGCGGTGCGCCCCTGTTGATGGTGGGCGCAAGGCCGTCGGCGGGCGCGCCTGCGGGGGGTGCGCCCTGCCCGGACGGCGGCTGCTGGCCGGGGCGACGGAGCTCGTCGCCGCCGATGCCAGGGTCGGGCTCGAGCCACATGAAGCGCCCGTCGTCGCCCAGGGTGACGCGGAACGCCTGCAAAAGCCCCGCTCCAACGACGCCGCCGAGATCGACGTCGACGTTGCTTCGGATGTCGCCGAGGGGCGCGCCCTGAACCGCGGGGATGTGCGGAAGATCGAACCCGCCGATTTTCACCGACGGAACGAGGCCGCTCTTCATCGTGGGGCCGAGGCTCGGCTCGGGGTTCAGCTTCGCGGGATCGAGCCCCGCTTTGCGCCAAAGCTCGTCTTCGAGGGCCATCGGAAAGAGCACGGACGTGTCGACGAGGAACGGCGCTTTCGATTCGTCCTTGCCGGCGCCCGTACCGACGCGAACGAGCATTCCGCCGCCGCGAACGTAGCTAAGCGGAACGCGGCTCGCCTCGGGCGGCGCCGCCGGATCTTCGCGACGAACGATGAACTGGTCGCCGCGGCGATCGAACGTCACGTGGATGTGGCGAAGGAGGTTCACGCCGAGGAGAGCTTTAATCGGCGCGCCGAACTGCCGCGAGATCGCGGACAGATCCTGCGTGAGCGCGGGGACGTCTTTCACTTCCAGACGGTCGCCGAAGCGCAAATTCACCCAGGCCGGCTCTTTGCGCGAGTTCGAGTCGACGACGACCTCGCCGCTCGCCGTCGCCACCATCGCAAGAATGCGTTCGCCCTCGAGCTCGCACGGCACAATGAGGATCGGGCCGACCTTGGGCATCTCGACGGAGGCGATGAGGCCCCCTTCCATCGCGAACGGGTGGCGCCCCGAGCCGCGACGCGCGAGCCCTGCGATGTCGCGCGCCCACGGATCTTTCACCGCCGGATCGCGCAGCATCGACTCGAGCTCGTCGGCTGCCTGCTCGATGTCGCCCAAATACCAGGCAGCCCGGCCACGAAGCCCGTGGGCTTCGCTCGTGTCCATCCCCTCGGTGAGCTTGATGACGTCGGCGAAGTCGAGACGCGTGAGGGCGACCTTCGCGCTGAGGATGCGAATGTCGTTGTCCCTCGGCGCGGCCTCGAGGGCCTGGCGCGAGGCGTCCCGCGCGTCGTCGAAGTCGCCGGCCTTGTAGCTAAGCTTCGCGCGCTGGAGCCACTTGTCCGCGACGGGCGTGCGCCCCGCCATGTTCGGATCGGCGGACGGACCGCACGCCGGCACGAGCGCCAAGCAGGCGGTCGCGGCAAGCGCAAGAACGGCGCGGGAGCCGACGGAGACGGAGCGCGGGGACAGAAGCGCGTTACTCATGCGGGAGCTCTCGGGGGCGATGACGAAGGACTAGGGCTGGCGATTTTGCGGTGATTCGGGTGCGGGATCGACCCGAAGGATGCGGTCTGCACGAAGCTCCCTACGGCCTCGTCCGGGGAGCTGATACCCCATCACCCGAGGCGGGTCGAGATCGGACAGGACGTCGTGCACCACGAAGAGCAAGGCCTCCGGCGGCTTGCGGCTCGCTCGGTACGTGATCTGAACAGGCGCTTTGTGCTCTGCAGCCGCTTCGCACGCCGCCAAGATGGCGACCCGTGCGCGCCGCTCGCCGATGCGCACTTCCCACAAATCCCGCACGCTCACGGGCGAAAGAACGGCCGCGCACCGCTCGAACAGCTCGCGCATCACGCGCACGTCGGACTCGGCGCGGTGGGCCTCGCCGCGATCAATCGTGAGCGACGTGGCGAGCGCATCGAGCGAGTACCGCGGGAACGCAAAGGCGCGCCGCGCGAGGACGAGCGTGTCCAAGTAGTGGTCGATGGGGTTGACGAGACCGACGCGCCCGGCGCGCGCGAGCTCCGCGGTGAGGAACCGCACGTCCCATTCGGCGGCGTGGGCGACGAGAACGCCGCCGTCGATCACGCGTAAAATATCGGGGGCAATGGTCGCGAAATCGGGCGCGCCGGCCAGCGCGTGCGCGTCGAGGCCGTGCACATGGGACGCGCCGCCCACGCGCTCCGGCGGCAAGACCAACGTGCAGATGCCGTCGACCTTCACGCCACCGACCCACCGCTCGATGCAGACTTCGACGACGCGATCGACCCGATCGTCGAGCCCCGTCATTTCGAGATCGATGAAGCAGAGCGGCGCCTCCGCAAGCGGCATGTCCCAAGGCGGGCCTTGAGGCGGGCTCGCGGGGGCCGGAGCACGTGCGGCGAGATGGAGCGGCGGTTGCGTCAACCGTCAGCGCTCCACGAGCATCGCGACCCCTTGGCCGACGCCGATGCACAGCGCCGCCATGCCGCGCTTTGCACCGCGGGCCTTCATCGCATGAACGAGGGTGCCCAAGATGCGGCTGCCGCTCGATCCGATCGGGTGGCCGAGGGCGATGGCGCCGCCGTTGACGTTCACCTTCGCGGGGTCCAGCTCGAGTCCGCGGATGCAGGCGATCGACTGCGCGGCGAACGCTTCGTTGAGCTCCACGAGGTCGAGGTCGTTCACGCTCCAACCGGCACGCGCGAGGGCTTTTTTCGCCGCAGGAATCGGCCCTTCGCCCATGAAGTTCGGCTCGACCCCCGCCGTCGCGAACGAGACGACGCGCGCCAGCGGCGAGACGCCCGCGGCCTTCGCGGCTTCGTCGCTCGCGATGAGCACCGCGCTCGCGCCGTCGTTCACGGGTGAGCTGTTGCCGGCAGTCACCGAACCACCCTTTCGAAACGCCGCGGGGAGCTTCGCGAGCGCGTCGAGCGTCACGTCGGGGCGCGGCGACTCGTCGACCTCGAACATCACGGGCGCCCCTTTTTTCTGCGGCACGGGCACGGGGACGAGCTCGCTCGCAAACACGTTCGCGCTCAGCGCGACGCCCGCTTTTTGCTGCGACGCACGCGCGAAGAGATCCTGCTCCTCGCGCGTGATCTTCCACTTTTCAGCGACGTTCTCCGCGGTCTCGCCCATCGACTGC
>JANXMC010000218.1 GCA_025354825.1 Myxococcales bacterium | reverse complement strand
GTGCCGTCGACCCCTTTTTCAAGGCGTGCGCGCGGCGCTCGCACCCACGCGCCAGCACGATCGAGAAGCATGTGAAGCGGCGGCGAGACCTCGACGGCCATTCCCGGGTGGGCGACGCCGAAAGCCGCAATGGCATCGACGCTCCCGCGAACGCGGGCAATTCCCGGCGCGACGGGCTCGAGCCCGAGGGACGCGGCCGTCGTGCCGACGGGGAGCGCGACGAGGCCGGCGATTCGGTTCGACGTGGGCGCGAAGGTGCGAAGGGCTTGCGGGCCCAAGAGCTTCACCATGGTCACGCCGTTCGGAGGCTCGGCGTGGGCCTCGCGGCGGGCGCTCGTTACGAGGGTGAGAGCGAAGAGCGCCGTGGCAACGGCTCCGAAGCGAAGTCGACGCATAGGCCGTGGATCGTGCCGTCACGCGCGCTCGGGCGCAAGGCCTACACCGGAGCACGCTCACCAGGGTGCTGCGGCCTCCTTGGCGTCGGTCGGCATCGCTCCGCCTACAGGAAGTAGGCATCGCTCAGCGTCCCTAGCCAAGGAGTCCTCGCGACGCCTGGTGAACGTGCTCCTCGGCGAGCGTTGGGAGCGTGAGGTGCGCTACTTTCCGACGAACTTCGGCGCGCGCTTTTCGGCGAACGCGCGGAGCGCTTCGTTGCGGTCTTCGCTGACGAGGACCTTGTCGTAGCTGACCTTCTCGAGCTCCATGCCGAGCTCCAGCGTCGTGTCGAACGAGCGATCGATCGCTTCGAGAGCGGCCGCTTGCGCGATGGGCGCGCCGTTCGCGATGGGTGCGACCCACGCGACGGCGTCGTCGACCACGTTCACGCCGTCGGCGCTGATGCGGTTCACGAGCCCCCACGCGAGGGCCTCTTGGGCCGTGAGTCGGCGTCCGAGGAGAATCATCTCCTTCGCACGCGCTTCGCCCACGATGCGCGGCAGGCGTTGCGTGCCGCCGGCGCCCGGGATGATGCCGAGGGTGGTCTCGGGGAGCGCGATTTGCGCATGGGGCGCCGCGACGCGGAGGTCGCAGACGAGCGCGAGCTCGAGCCCGCCGCCGAACGCGACGCCGTTGATCGCGGCGATGACGGGCTTGGGCGATCGATCGAGCGGCCCAAGCTCGGAGCGGTAAAGGTCGACCTGCACGCGCACGTCGTTCTCGGTCATCCCCTGACGCTCTTTGAGATCGGCGCCCGCGCAGAAGGCTTTGTCGCCCGCGCCGGTGATGACGATGGCGCGGACGTTCGCGTCGCGGACGGCCTCGCGCGCGAGGCGCCCGAGGGTCGTGAGCGTGTCGCGCGAAAGGCTGTTCATCCGCTCCGGGCGATCGATCGTCCAGACGGCGACATTGCCGCGCATCTCGACGCGAACGGGTGACGGGGACGTCGACGGAGTAGAGCCCACTGCGGTCATCCGCCACCTCGTGCCTTGGGCGTGGGCGCGGGCTTCACCACGCGCGTCGATTTCGTCGTCACGCGCGCCTTCGTAGCGGGCGCGTTTCTCTTTTTCGGCGATGCGAGCGGCGCTCGCGGCGCAGGAGCCGCGACCTTGCGAATCTCTTCGCGCGCCGGCGGCAGGCCACGCGGCGGCGCCCCTTCGCGCGCTTCGATTTTCGACATGCGCGCCTTCAGCTCCGAGAGCTCGGACGCCACCTTGTCGAGCTCTTCACGCACCTCGCGCACGCCCGACTTCGCGTCGCCGCCGAGATCGCGGAGCACTTCGCGAATGCGACGCCGTACACGCGGATCGAGGTCGACCTCGAGGCGCGCACGCATGGCGCCACGGGCACGCGGATCGCCCATTTCGGCGAGGGCGCGCACCGCGTCGATGCGAAGGTGGGGGTTGTTGTCGTCGAGGAGCTCTTCGATCGACTCGCGCGTGCGGCGATCGCTCGAGAGCTTGGGGAGCGCCATGAGGGCCGCCCGTCGTGCGCGCTCGGGGTGGCCGTAACGCGTGCGCGCGAGCAGGTGCGGCAGCGCGCGTTCGTCGCGCAGCGCCGCGAGGCCGTCGGCCGCGGCGCCGCGAATGACGTCGGCCCACGACGGGCGGTCGAGGACGTCGACGAGAACGTCGAACGCCCCTTCGCGCCTTGTTTTTCCGAGCGATCGTGCGGCCTCGGCTTCGACGAGGTAGCTCGCGTCTTTCAGCGCGATGGGCCGGAGAACGTCGACCGCGGCGGCCGTTCGGAACGCACCGAGGGCTGCGACGATGGCGCGGCGGACTTTCGGATGCGTGACGCCGACGCTGCGCCGAAGGGCATCGAAGCACTCCTGCGCGCGGATCTTCCCGAGGGCCTCGGCGCACTCAGCGCGAACGCCCCAGAACTCGGTGCCGTCGGCGAGGCGCGACGCCAGCGCCGCAATCGTGACGGGATCGTCGGCGCTCGCGAGGGCCAGAGCCGCGAGCCATCGGCCGCGCGCCGTGGGTGCCTCTTCGAGCTGCGCGCGCAGCATGTCGAGGGGAGCTTTCACCTTCACGTCGCCGAGGATGCGCATCTCGGGGTCGACGATGACGAGCTGCGGCCGCTCGGTGCAGCGGAGCGCGAAGGTCTCGAGGCGCTGCGTGATGACGATGCGCTCGCGACGGAGCGAGCCCGAGCCGTCGTCGATGTCGAGCACCAGCGGCAGCTCGAACTGCGCAGGGACGCCGTCGGTCGCTGCCTGCTGCTGCTTCACCGAGACGACGAGCCGCTCTTTTTCCCACGAGAGCGCGACTTCGATCTCGGGGTGCCCGGGCTTCTGCACCCACTGCTCGAAGAAGCGACCGAGGCTCTTGCCGCTTACTTCTTCGAGGGCGCGTTCGAGATCGCGCGTTTCGACGACGCTGCGCCCGTGGCGTTGCAAGTAGATGCCGACGCCCTTCCAAAAGAGCTCGGTGCCGAGCTCGACGCGGAGCATGTGAAGAACGAGCCCGCCCTTCTCGTAAAGGTGCCGATCGAAGAGATCGAGCGGCGCGTCGTAGTCCTGGCAGACGATGGGGCGACGGTAGCGGCCGTGGGCCTCGCCGACGTACGCGTCGAGGTCTGTCTTGATGCCATATTCGTATTCGTCTTTGCCGAGCTGCTGCTCACGCCAGACGTGCTCGAGGTACGTCGCAAACCCTTCGTTGAGCCACCCTTCCGACCAGTCGCGGCACGTGACGTAGTCGCCGAACCACTGGTGCGCGAGCTCGTGGGCGATGAGATCGTCGCTGGTTACGTCGAGGGCCGCGCGCTCGTCGAGCAGCACGTGCTCGTACATCGTCGTGGCGGTGGTGTTCTCCATGCCGCCGAAGATGAAGTCGTGAACGACGACCTGCGCGTAGGAGCCCCACGGGTACGGGACGCCCGTGAGCGCGCCGAAGTGGCGGATCATGTCGGGCGTGCGTGCGAAGGATCGGCGCCCGTCCGCCTCGCGCCCCTTCGGCACGAGGTAGGTGAGCGGAACGCCGTCGGCGGAGTCTTCGAGGATCGAGAACTCGCCCGCCACGAGCGTCACGAGGTAGCTCGCGTGAGGCTCGTTCATTTTCCAGTGGTAGGCCCACTGCGGCTCGTTCGGGTCGTCGCTCGTGCGCTTGCTCGCGAGCTCGCCGTTCGACAGCGCGTACCAGCCTCGCGGCACGCGGACGGCGATCTCCGTCGTCATCTTGATGTGCGGCTTGTCGTGGCACGGGAACCAGTAGCGCCCGTCCTCTTCTTGGCACTGCGTCCAAACTTGGTGCGGCCGATCACGAACGTGGTCGTCGGGCGCGAGGAAGTAGATGCCGCGACGCGGGGTCGCCTTGTACGCGACCGACACCCGTGCCGTCTTGGCCGCGGGCGCGATGGCGACGCGAAGCTCGCGGCCGTCGTAAACGTGACTCGCGGCGACGCCGTCGACCTCGACGCGGGAGATCTCGAAGCCGACGGCGTCGAGGACGATCTCGGCGGCGTAGGGGTCGACCCGCGTGATGTCGAGCGCCGCGGTCCCCTCGACGGTCTTCGCTTCGACGTCGAGCGCGATGTCGAGCGCGAGGTGACGGACGATGAACGGCCGGTCGCGCTCGTAGACGCGCGTGGTCGAGGCGAACGGAAACGGGCGACCGCTCACCCCGGCAGCGAGCTCGATTCCAGCGGTGTGCTGTTCGGCCGAAGACGAGAGGGCGCAGCCGCAACGGGCGTGCTGTCGATGCTGAGACATGGGGACGGGACTCTACCCGATCCCCCTGTTTTTGAGGCCCGCTACTAACGCGAGCCCTGTCCAGCCGAGCCTACCTACCCAGGGCCTCGGCGCGGTTGACGATGCGGGGCGTCAGGAAGATCACCAGCTCGTTCCGCGCGTCGCTTGCGCGGCGGCGCTGGAACAGAATGCCCAAGATGGGAATGTCGCCGAAGAACGGCACCTGGTCGATGTTACGGCCGGTGTTCCGCGTGTAGATGCCGCCGATGACGGCCGTGTGGCCGTCCATCACGAGGAGGTCGGTCTCGGCCTCGCGCTTGAGGATGGTGGGGTCGCCACGGGCCGACGTCTGGTTGAAGTCGGGCTCGTCTCGGTTGATCTTCACGTGCATCGAGACCGAGCCGTCGGCCGTGACGTGAGGCTTCACGAGGAGCTGCAGCTTGGCTTCTTGGAACGTGGTCTGAACGCCCTGGGCGCTGACCTGCGAGAACGGAATCAAGGTGCCCTGGTTGATGCGGGCTTCCTTGTTGTCCAGCGTGAGGATGCGCGGGCTCGAGACGATGCGGACGAGACCGCTCGTTTCGGCCGCCGAGAGCCGCACGCCGAGGTTGAACGCGTTGTCGATCGACCCGAACGACATGCCGATGGCACCGCCGGATCCGGTACCGACGGCGGCCGGAAGGTTGATGGCGAAGTTTGGGTTGGTGACCGTTCGCTGAAAGGGCGAGAGACCGGCCGTCGGGGTGTTGCCGTCGGAAGCGCCGCCGGAGAGGCTGACGTTGGACGGGAACGCGAGGCCGGTGGGGTTGCCCGTCGCCGCGCTGAAGGTCGCATCGCCGCCCCACTGAATGCCGACGTCGCGCAGGTAGCGGCTCGTCGCTTCGACGATGCGCGCCTCGACGAGAACCTGCGGGGTCTGCGTATCGAGGGAGCGAACGAGCTCCTCGATGTGATTGAGGTTAGGGCCGATGTCCCGTGCGATGATGACGTTCGTGCGGTCGTCGACGGCCATCGAGCCGCGCGGCGAGAGCATGTCCTTCGCGCGCGACTGAATTTCCTCGGCCTGCGCGTAGCTCACGGGAATGAGCCGCGTCTCGAGGGGCGTGAGCTCGTACTCTTGCTTCGCCTGGGCGAGGCGCAGCTCGCGCTCTTTGTTGAGCGTCGCCGCGGGGGCCACGCGAATCAGGTTGCCCGACCGCACCATCCCGAGCCCTTTGGCTTGCAAAACGACGTCGAGCGCCTGGTCCCACGGGACGTTGCGCATGCGGATCGTGATGCTGCCTGAGACGTCGTCGGCCGTGACGATGTTCACTTTGCCGACGTCTGCGAGGAGACGAAGGATGTTGTGAATGTCGGCGTCTTTGAGATCGAGATCGATGCGGCGACCGCTGTATTTGCCGCCCGTGCCGATGACTTGGGCCGGCGTCGTGCTGGTGAAGCCAGCCTCGCCGCCCGCCGTCGACTCGATGTGAACGTCCGACTCGCCGTTGCCGTTGTACGCGGTCTGAACGCGCGGAACGTCGGGGAGCGCGTCTTCGCGCGCGACCGTGACCGTGTGGCGCGTGGCGCCGCCGTCTCCGCGGGCTTTGCCGTTGACGGTGCGCACCGACGAGCCGGTGGGGAGCTCGAAGGACCAGACGAGGTTCGACCCTTCGAGGCTCACGTGCCCTTGAACGTCGACGTCGCGAGCGACCTCGATGAGCGTCGCGTCGGCCGCCGCGCTGTACGACGTCGTGACGTTGGAGAGGCCGCCTTTGTAGGCCGTGACATCGAGCGTTCGCGAGACGCCTTCCTGGAGGCGAGCGCCTTTGACGGCGAGCCGCAAGTTGCCTTTCGGCGTGACGGTGACGGCGTAGGGCGCAGCCGCGGAGGCGGCGATCACGATACGATCACAGCCGTTAGCGCAGCGCTCACCTTTGCCCGATGCCGCGGTGCGTTCGAACTTTACGCCCGTAACCATCGGCGGGCCGTTGCCGGCGGTCGACGACGGCGATGCGTGGGTCTCGGGGACCGCCGCAGCTTCGACGCCCGCGGACGTGGAGGCGTCCGGCGTGAGCGAGATACGGAGCGTGGTTCCGTCGGTGCGAACGCGGTACGTCGCGGGCTTCGCGAGGTTCACGATGAGGCGCGTGACGTTGCCAGTGCCATTGGGCGTCTTGAAGGTCTGCGTGAGCACCCCTCCGACGACGCCCGTTGCCTCGGTGATCGCCTCGGGCGCGCCCGCGATGTCGGCGTTCGACAGCTCGACGACCAGCCGCTTTCCGCCCGACTCGACGCGAACGTTGTACGTCGGCGTCGCCGTCCCCTGAATCTCGATTTCTGCGCTGCCCGCGACGCTCGCAGCGGAGTCCGCGGCGTGAACCGCGACACCGCGAACGTGATTCGGTGCGGCGTCCGCGAATGCAGGAGACGACCCGAGGAGCAGAGCGATCACGCTGAACGCCGCGCGCGTCCCTCTCCCGACTCTCCCCATGCCCGCCCCCAATCTCGCCTTGTGGACGGCGGATAGTATTGCCCCGTGCATTTGAGCTCCTCGCGAGTACGGGCAGTGCCGTACGGCTCGCGCGACAAACGATAAAACGGGCGCTCGGAGAATTGCCAGTTTGTGGTGCTCGCTCTTCGCACGAGCCCTGGTTTCTGCCTCACTACACGCCAAAAACGGACGACATCAGTTCAGACGAATCCGGTCTTTCTCCGTTTCCTGATGAAGGGAAACGACGCGCGTGGCCGGCGGAACTGCAGGATTCGCGCGGTCTTCGCGAATGAAGACGATATCCCCTTCGCGGATGCGATCGACACGCCACGTGAGAAAATAATCGGCGCCGTTTTGGCCACCGGTGTGAACGGTCTCGGCGCGTCCAACGTAGTCGCCCTTCTTCACCGTCCAGCCCTTGTGGCTCGGATCCACGATCATCGCGAGGGGCCCCTCGGAGCTCATGACGATGGCGTTGAGCTTCAGCTCGTCGACCGAATAATCGCCGAGAATGCCGACGATCTGGTTCGTGACGGGGGCCTTCGTGGGCACGGCCGCGATGGCGAACGAGCGGAACGGATCGCGGTTACGATCGTTCTCCACGAAGTCGTTCTCGGAGTACTCCTGAACTTCTTTCGCGCCACCATCGCCCACGATGGGTGCGGCTGACGCGGCTGCTGCCGCGGCCCCACGCGCCATAGGCGGCGGCGGAGCCGAAGCTCCCGTCGCCGGAATTGCGGCGGCTGCAGGCGCCGCCGGTTTCGAGTCGCCGCAGCCGACAGCAACGGCGAAGGTGCCACCGACGACCGCGAGCGCGAGGATTTCACGAAGTCTCATTTGCCCCCCCGAGTCGCGCCCGCCGGCGCCGCTTTCAACGTGTGAAAGGCCGTCGCGAGGTACTTCGCTTTGAGAACGGTATCTTCCCCGTTCTTCTTCGGGTCGCTCATCTCGATGTTCTCGAGGTTGATGATCCGATCGATCTTTCCAAGCTCGTAGGCGAATTTTGCGAGCTGATGGAAGCGCCCGACCATCTCGAGCTTCATCGGGACGCGCGCGAAAAACGCCTCGTTCGATTCGGGAACCGGCTGCCACGCATTGAGCTGCACGCCGCTGATGTTCGAGACCTGTTGAATCGACGAGAGGAAGGAGGCGGCTTCGGCGTCGGCGGGTAGCACTTTGTTGAACTCGCGCTGACGCTGTTGGCGCAACGCAAGCTCGTCGCGGTCGGCGAAGTAGCTCGCCTGCGCCTGCTGCTGGGCGGAGAGATCGGCCCGAAGGTTCGTCTGCTGCTTCGCGGCCTGATCGATCTTCGTCGTGACGGCGTCGTAGAGAACAATCCAATAACAGAGCGCGATGAGGCCCGGGAGGACCACGCCAATCACGATTTTAACCGGCGTCGTGATGGCGCCGAGGCCGCCGAGCCTTGCGGCCACGCCTGCTGCGGGAGGGGTCGCCATCTCAGTATTTCACTTTCGCGCTTAGCTCGAACTTCACGAGCTCGACCTTTGTGACGTTATCGATCGTGCGGCTCGCGGGTAGGAGCGTCACGTCGGCGAAGTAGTCGCTCAGCGTAAGTCGCCGAAGGAACTCCGACACGTCCTCGCCGTCGCGCGCGAGCCCTTGAATTTTCACCGTTCGGTTCGCCTCGACGAAGCTCGTCAGCCAAAGACGCCGAGGGTCCCAATTCATGTTCGGAGCCGAGGCCGGGCTGTCGCGCTTCAACTGTTCGAGCTTGTCGCGATCGGTCGTCGGGCCGCCGCCGGGCGTGAGAATGCGCGTCAGCTCGAGAAGCGTTCCCGTCGGCCCCGTGCGGGCCGATTGAAGCTTCGCGATCGCCTCTTCGCGATCGCGCAAAAGCTTCAGCTGCGCCTTAACTTCGGTATGGGCCGCGGTCTGCCGTTTGATCTCGGTGATACTCGCGGTGATTTCGTCGTTCTTCGCGAGAACCTTGACCAGCTCGTCTTCCTTCGCCTTGTGGACGAAGAGCAGAATCACGATTTCGAGCACCACGATGCCCAAGATCGCGAAGAGCCAAGTCTGGCTCCCTTCGCTGGAAGATCGCCGCGCCTCCCGCTTTTGCGGGAGGAGATTTATGCGGACCATTGACGCTTCTCCTTGTCGCAGCGGAGGCTCAGGCCAAGGGCGACGACGAGCTGCGAGGCGCGTGCGCGGAGCTCCGGCTCATTCGTCGACTTCGCGTCCGCGAGAATGTTGGTAAGGGGGTCGAAAAGCTCGACCGGCACCCGCGCGCGCTTCTCGATCGCCTTGGCGAGCGGGGCCAAATACGCGCTACCGCCGCAAATATGAATTTTGGATATCTCCGATTCACCGCTCGTCGCGAGGAAGAAGTCGATGGATCGCTGAATCTCTCCCGCGAGCCCCGCGCAGGCCTGCTGGATGATTTGATGAACTTCTTGCGGCACGATTTGCGTCGGCCCGCCGCCGCACTTGTACGCCTCCGCCTGCTCGTAGGAGACGTTGCACTGCTTGCGAATCTCTTCGGTGATCGACCCGCCCGCGTTCGTGATCTCGCGCGTGAAGGCGCTTACGCCGCGGGAGACGATGTTGAGCGTCGAGACGGCGGCGCCGACGTTGAGGAGCGCAATCGTACCGTCCGGAGGGAGGCCTACCTGCTGCTCGAAGATGTTCTGGACCGTAAAGGCGTTGATATCGACGACGATGGGGCGGAGCTTCGCCTCCCGAAGAATGCTCGCGTAATCGTTGATCTCGTCCTTCTTTGCCGCCACAAGAAGCAGATCCATTTGGCCGGCTTCGGGGCGCTTCTTCAGCACCTCGTAGTCGATCGACATGAGCTTGATGTCGAAGGGAATGTGCTGCTCCGCCTCCCAATTGATCTGCTCGTCGAGCTCCTCGGGCGTCATCATCGGCACGGTGATTTTTCGGACGATGACCGATTGGCCATAAACACCGATGGCGACGTCTTTCGTCGCAATCTTGTTGTCCGAAAATATCTTCAGCAGCGCCTCGGTCACGACCCCGGCGTTCATCACGTGCCCATCGATGATCGTCTGCGGAGGGAGCTCGGCGTAGCCATATCGAATGACCGACAGCTTCTTCCGAGACTCCTTCAACTGAACGACCTTGATCGAGGAAGCGCCGATATCGACGCCGACCAAGTTCTTCCCATCGGCCATGAATTAAGGATGGCACCCCGCGGCTTTCGCCGTCAAAAAACAATGGATCACATATCGAAGCGCGCGCCAGGCGGCATGCGCGTGGGAAAGTGTGGGCGGTGTCAGTCCACGACTTTCGGCCGTAGAACCACAGTTGTTCCGTAGGGCTAGCGCTTGAGGGGCGCTTTGCTATCACTCGCCGCGATGAAGTCCGGGGTGAGTGGATGGGTGCTTGCGGTCGGATTCGCCCTAGGCCTCGCGCCGAAAGCGGCACGGGCCGACGTGACGCACGTCGTTGGGAAAGGGCACACGGTCGAAGCAATCGCGCACCGGTACCACGTCCCGGTTAAGGCCATTCTCGACGCCAATCATCTCAAGGCGAACACGCCGCTGAAGATCGGCGAGACGCTGACCATCCCCGGCGTGACGGCGTCCAAGAGCGACGCGACCGGCAACGCGAAGGGGGCGAAAACGGCAGGCGCGAACGGCGCGGGCGCCCACGGCAAATCGGGCTCGTCGTCGAAGGAAGCCGCCAAACCCGTGGTGTACGCGATGCGCCCGAAGACGCCGGGCATCGTCCACGCCACGCGCCTCGCGACGTCCGAGAGCTTCTCGATCAAAATCGCCGACAAGAAGACGAAGGTCGCCCCCAATGCACTGAAGTCGTTCGAGCGAATGATGCGATCGAGCGGGAACCTCTCGCACCCCATCGAGCCGCGCCTCGTCGCCCTCGTCGGTGTCGTGTCGAACCACTTCGGCAGCCGCCCGCTGCAAATCATCAGCGGCTTCCGCCCCTACGCGCCCACGCAGCACACGTCCCACTCGAACCACAACATCGGCCACGCCATCGACTTCCGCATCGTCGGCGTGCCGAACGAAGTGGTCCGCGACTACTGCCGCACGCTCCGAAATGTAGGAGTTGGGTATTACCCCAACAGCACCTTCGTCCACCTCGACGTCCGCGAAACGTCGACCTTCTGGATCGACTTCTCGAAGCCCGGCGAAACGCCCCGCTACAACTCGCCCAACGTCGACGCCGACAAAGGCACGAGCGACGTCGCAGAAGACGCCCACGGAATGGAGTCGACGCCGATGCCCCCGGCAACGCCGACCGCACCGCCCGATCTCCCCGCGCCCAACGAAGAAAACGACGCCGCAGGCGACCTCCTCAACTCCGCCGCCGCCGGCACCACCACCCTCCCCGCCGAAGCCCCCGATTCAGGAGCCGCGCCGCCTTCGAACTAGAAGAAGGAATCTAACGGGGAGGCGGGGAGGCAAGGAGGAAGATGAGGTTTTGGGGTATTCCTGACTGGCAACGATCGCCAGGGCACAGCGCGCTCCAATTGGCATAATTGCCAATCACCCCCTCAAAATCCTCCTTGCCTCCCCGCCTCCCCGTTGGATTGGATCTGCGAGGTCTCGCGCGCTATTTGTGCGGTGCGGCTTGCGCGAGGGGGACGCGGGGTTCGAAGCGGAAGCCTCGCGGTTTCATCGGCGTGGCGATCGCGTAGAGGACGCTTTGGTCGTAGCGGGCGCGCGGTTGCGCGGCGGTGCCGGCGCGGTCGACGAGTGCGGTGGCGTAGGTGCCGCGGTCGAGGGCGACGGCGCGAGTGCAGCCTATGCGGGCGAGGGCCGTGGCGAGGGGGGCGTGGCTCGCGAAGGAGCCGCGGGCGATGACCACGCGGCCTTCGCGGGTGAGGCCGAGGGCTGCGCGGGGGGCCTGCGCGCCGCGGGCGAACGCGGCCGGCAACACCGCGTCGCTGTCGAGGACGAGGGGGAGCTCGACGACGTCGTCGTGGGGGGCCAGGGGCTCGGGGTCGCGGGTGCCCGTGATGGGCGTGAGGGCGATGGGCTCGCCTTTGCGCGCGACGAGCAGCGCGGTGGGTGCGTCGGGGCTGCCGCCGCTCTCGGCGTAAACCTGTCTGCCGTCGGTCGCGAGGCCGCGGAGGCGCTTGTCGGACGCGGCGCCGAGGCCTGCGGCGAAGAGAACGCGGTGCGCGTCGTCGGCGTCGAGCTCGCGAGCGGGCTCGCTCCCCGTGTGGGCGTCGGGCTCTTTCATCCCGGCGCGCACGCGGAAGGTCGCGCGGCCGGTCTCGACGGACAGGAGCTCGATGGCCCCTTCGGACGTATCGGCGCGGCCGGCGAAGAGCGCGGGCATCCACGCCGGCGCGGGCTGGGCGCCGGGGCTCGTTTGCCAGGCGACGCCGGCGACAGCCGCGGGCGCAGGGTCTCGCAAAAGCACGTAGAAGAAGTCCTTCACGGCATATTCGATATACCGCTCGGGGTTAATCTCCATTTCCGTAGAGAGGATTTGGGTTTTGTACTTCCGTGATTTGATATCGTCGATTGCCGAATAGACGAACCCCGTATGGTGCGGATTCATGTCGAGGTGCATGCCGTACGCGCACCCGGCCATCTTCATCGCCTTCGCGAGCGTGCTCGCGCTCACGTCGTCGCCCCACGCGTAGACCAGCTGCCCGCCGCCGGTGACGCACACCCCGGAGCGCTCGGTCTGCATGCTCGTGCCTGGCAGCGTGTACCCCCACTGCGCGCGCCCCGACGGGTTTACTTTGCCGTTGTCGACGAGGGCGTCGAGGTTCTGCCGAAACGCGACGATGTCGCCGTCGTCGATGCCCGCGAGGCCGCCCACTTCGGTGGATGCGGGCCACGAGCCGAGCCCCGTGCGGCCGTCGCGTAGCGTGACGATCGACGCGGCGCCGGGTTGCGGCGGAAGGAGCACGCGCCTGTTCACCATCATTCCGTAGTTGCCGTGCTCGGTCTTGAACGCGCCGTTGAACGACGCCACGACCCGTGTGGCAATCGCCGGATCGCGCGGAATGTGGCCGGGGCCGTGGCCTCCCGTGAGAGGCTTCGGATCCTCCGAGCCGGCCTCCATCTCGAGATCCAACTGCCGCGTATCCATCGCGACCAAGAGCACGTGGGCGTAGGGGCGCTGTTCGTCGGGGCGCACGAACGCCTCGTAAAACGCGGGGGGCGCCGCGCTGTCGACCACCGGCAAGCGACGCATGAACGGCACCTTCGGCGCGTGCCACTCCCCTTCCCCCGGCTCCGTCGTTTTCCAAATGCTCGCCATCGCCGGCGGCGGCCAGGCGGGCTGCGTGTCGTCCACGTGGGTCTGCGACGTGTCGAGGAGGCTCGCCGGGGTCGCCTCCGCGCCTGCGAGCGCGGCGTCGTCGGCCGTGCCTGCGCGGGCGGGGTCGGCACGGAGCGCGTCGTCTTCGCCGCGGAGCTTGAACGCCACCTGGTTTGCGGTGTCCCGCAGCGCGAACACGCGCTCTTCGAGCCACGCGATGGGGGCCGGGCCGATCCACGGGACGGCGCGCACGGTATCCACGGCCCAGTGCGTGAGACGCTTCGGCAGGTGACGCGCGGCCTCGGCGCGAAGGCCCGCGGATGACGTGCCGCGAAACTCGTTCTTCGCGAGATCGAGCGTGGCGCGGCGCTGACCGGATGCGTCTTCGAGGGAGACCTCGAGCGCCGCGTCGCCTAGCAAGAGACCGACGCGCCGCGCAGGCTGCTCGAGCGTGATGTCGACGCGGCCGATGCCGTCGCCGGAGCCCGTCTGCTGCACGTTCGTGAGGAACGCCATGACGCGGTCTTCGAGGGTCGCGGGGTCAGTGTCGCTGTCTGCAGGCGCCTCGCCCGCGTGCTCGCCCGCGTGCTCGCCCGCGAGATTGAGCACGCTCACGCTCTGCTCTTGGCCGTAGGCGAACGTCGCGAAGGCGATGCGGCTGCCGTTGATGACGAGCGCGTGGTCGTCGCCGAGGGACGTCGACGTAAGGTTGTGCACGTCGCTCACGACGAGCGGTCGCCCCTCCGGCGTGAGGCGCACGCGCGCGCGGTACACGTCGCGCGGCGCGCCTGCCGACTCGCTCGCAAGAAAGACGACCTGTCGGCCGAGCAGCAGATCGGCTGCGACGCCCGCGGAGGGTTCCCACCGCACTTCGGACGGCGCAACGACGACGCCACCGGCCTCCTCGCCGAGGCGCCGCGCGAGGTCGTCGATGTCGTACTCGCCCGGCGACGTGAACAGCGTGGCGCAAAGGAGCCCGGCTCCAGCGAAGACGAGACCGAGCCGCGTCGTCCCACGGAACGCGGGCGGCAGCGGAAGGGTGCGCGCGGGCTCGACCGACGACGCCTGCGACGGAGTGCGAGGCTGGGTCGACGCTTGAGACTCAGACGGCGAGACGGGCGGAGGCACGGGGCGCAGGACCATTGCGCTGGGCCTCTCTCGGGTCAAGTATCGCCGGTCGATGCCCTCCGCCCCTACTCCGACGCCAACGCCGACGCTCCTCGATGATTTTCTCGCGTTCCTCCACGCCTCGCCGACGCCCTACCACGCCGTCGAAAGCGCCATCGTGCGCCTCAGGGCTGCGGGCTTCGCGCGCCTCGATC
>JANXMC010000621.1 GCA_025354825.1 Myxococcales bacterium | reverse complement strand
CGAGCGCACCGAGCCCGTGGGGCGCGGAGTCCCAGGCGAGGCAGGTGGTGCCGTCGGGCGTCTCGGTGCCGTAGATGCGTCCGAGCGCGTCGTGTCCAAAGGTCGAGCGCGCGCCGTACGAGTCGCTCGACGCGATCAGCTCGTCGAAGCCGTTGTACTCGAAGCTTCGAATGCCCGCGTCTGGGTCCGACGAGGCGATGAGGCGGCCCCAGGCGTCATACGTCGCGGTCGTCGCGTTCCCGCCAGCGTCCGTGATCTGCTCGAGGCCTCCAAAGACGCCGTAGGTGTAGCGGGTCTCGATCTCGTGCGGGGTCGGCCTGCCGCCGGCTCCGACATCGAAGCCCGCGTCGGCGACGTGCCGCACCATGTGGCCAGCCTCGTCGAAGAAGACGTGCTCACTCCGTCGCATCTCATCGAACGACGTCGTTTGAAGCCCGTCGTAGACCGTCGACGTCTTCGTGCCGTCGGGGTTGCGCACCTCGAGCAGGCGGCCCGCGAGGTCGTAACGGAAGGTGCTGGCGTAGAGCGGCGAAGAAGTGTCGTCGGTCGCTCTCGGGCGCGTGACGACGGCGGGCTTCCCGAGAAAGATCGGATCGTACTGCGTGGTCGCGTCCACGGTGTGGCCATCGAAGCCGGTGCTTCGTTGGAGAACGGCGCGCTGCAGACGGTCGTAGGCCACCGAGGTCGTCGGACCGCCTTCAATGACGCTGACCGTCGTGATCGGCCCAAGCGTGCGCAGGTAGTGGACGAAGCCGTGCTGACGCGCGGAGGAGTCGATCTCTCGTACGCGCCCGAAGCCGTCATAGTGATGCGTAGCGACGACGCCGTTCGCATCGATGCGTTGCACGGGGAGGCCCCAAGCGGGATGGTAGGTCGTGCGCACGACATGCCCGAGCGCGTTGCTGTGGAAGACGGCAAACATGCCCTCGGCCGCGTCGTAGCCAACCGACGAGAGGCGAGATTCGCCTGCGATGGTCTCCTGCACGTCCGTGACGAGCCCGCTCGCGTTGTAGAAGTACCGCGTCGTCTCCTGCAGCTCGCGCCCCGCGTCCGGCGCGCGCGTCTCCGTCTGCACGAGTCCCGTCGTCGTGTCGTAGGTTTGTTGCTTGGTGCGCTGAGCGATGCGCCCCGACGCGGCCGTGCTCGTGGCGACGATCTTGGTCTCGAGGTCGAGGAGCCAGTTGCGCCGGTC
This sequence comes from Myxococcales bacterium, assembly GCA_025354825.1. Classification (GTDB taxonomy): domain Bacteria; phylum Myxococcota_A; class Polyangia; order Polyangiales; family Polyangiaceae; genus JANXMC01. Next base: position 2,402 of record JANXMC010000621.1, on the reverse strand, counting down.
GTTCTGGTAGGTGAATTGAACGTCGAGGCTCTCCCCCGTATGAATCGAGGTGACGTGGCGGCGCGTCAGGCCGCCGAACGGATCGAGGTGCTCGAGGTCGGTGCGCGTCTCGCGGAGGACGGTGTTCTTGCCCTTGTATCGATCGACGGCTCGAACGAGGATGCTTCTCGCGACGACGCCAAAGGGCGTCGCAGCTGTGGGGAGGCCGCCCTCGTGAAGGATCTCGAAGTCGGTCGTCGTGGCGGTGCTGAGCTGATGTCCGTCGGCGAGGTGGACGTTCGTCTCCTCGCGGATGGGCATGCCGAGGTAGGGGTGAAACTTCCCGACCTTGGTGGTCAGGTCGAACTGCTGCAGCGTGACCGCGCCGGTGTCGAGATCGGTGATGGTCCGATCGCTGAAGCCGAGGAAGCCTTCGCCACCGAGGTCCGAGAGCGCCGTGCCGTAGTCGTACTGAACTCGGCGGGCCGCGCTCGGATCGGCCGGGTCCCCGCGGTCGCGGTCGACCTCCGCAACGGCAAGTAGACCGTGAACGCCGCAGCGCTGCGGGTACGTGCAGGCACCGGTGGGCGAGAAGGCGTCCTGGGTGATCGTCGCGTACTTGATCGAGCTCTTCGCGCCGAAGCCATCGTGAACGCCGACGAGCATGTCGGGGCGCGGACTTGCGTGCTTGAGGATGTGAATGCGTCCGAAGGGGCCGCCGCCGACCAGAGAGTTGAAGCGAATGAAGACGAGGTCCGATCGACCATCGCCATCGACGTCCGCGACCTGCGTCGATTCGTTGGCGATCGGCCTCGAGCCCGACGGACCGACAGTGGTGTCGCAGGCCGGCGCGACCATGGCAGTGCTCGATCCGTCAGCCGCGGCGCCGTTGAGGGTCAACGCCGTGAAACCGTCGCCCGCGCTGATGAGCGCGGTGACGTACGGCCGGTCGACGGGAGCGTCGGCGTAAACGTCTCCGGCGTAGGGCAGGATGACGTCGGTCATCCCGTCTTCGTTGACGTCCATCGCGCGGACGCCGCAGGTAGAGGTACCGAGATTCGCGGCGACTGGCGCGTCTCCGGTCGCCCGGTTGGGCGCGAGGAAATAGGGGCCCGCGCCGGTGTTGAGCGCGAGCTGGGGAAACTGCGGCAAGGCACTGTCGAGCTGCAGCGCATCGGCGTTCCCGTCGCCGTTCACGTCGAGGAAAAGGTAGTAAAACGACTCAGGGGGATTGGTCGGGAACGGCGTGGTCGGCTTGTGCGCGAGGAGGCTGGTCGGCGCAGTAATGACGGCGCCACTCGCCGAGAGGCCGAACGCGCGGTAGCGGCCATGCCCCTCGGCGACGTTGGGGTCGGTGTCGCGAGCGAGGAACCAACGACGCGACGTCGCATCGATGGCGGTGACGTAGTTGGCGAAATCGTCGTTGGTGATCGAGCCGTAACCGTCGTAGTCGAGCCTCTGATAGGCTCCGAACGTGCCTGGGTGCGTGGGATCGTTGGGACGATATTCCCAGAGCGAACCGAAGATGCGACCCGGCTCGCCCCACGGACGAATCAACTCGGGGAGCGCATCGCCGTCGAGATCCGCCACGTAGAGCGGCTTGACGATGGCGATGTTGATGAGGTCGCCATCGCGCCGGTATTTGTATTGGACGTTGTCGAGCTCGGGGCCGTCGCCGGGAATGGGAGTGCCGAGTAGCGGCCTCTTCGCATTGGGCGCGGTGTTGAGGTAGTAGCGCCAGAACCCCGCGCCCGTTGCATCGGTACGCAGGGCGAAATGCGCGAGATCGACGACGCCATTCGCGTCGAGGTCGGCGGGCACCATGCGGTTGCTTGGCGCGCCACCTGGTACGTCGCCACCGGGCCGAACGTCGTACGGAATCGTCGTGTACGCGCCCTTGAAGGTGCCGTCGGGTTGCGACAGGTACACCATCCAATCGGTGTGCGTGTCGTCGCCGGCCATCTTCGCGGTGCTGCCGACGAGCAGATCGTCGCGGTTGTCACCATTGAAATCCGCGACACGAAGCGTGCTGTCTGCGCCCGTCGTTGCGTGCTCTCCCGCCTTCGCGGGGAAGTCGACGCCGGTGTCGACGTCGACGAGGTCCGTCGTGCCGACCGTCCAGTCGAAGGTCGTCGGGGGCGTGCACGCGCCCAACGCGTCGCAGGCGTCGATGGCCCGCAGCACGCTCCGGCCGGTGCTGGGCGCGCTGCCGTAGTCGAGGCGGTACGTCCGCACCGGCAGCGTACGATCGGCGAGCCCCGGCGTCGGGTACGGCGTCCACATCTCGATACGTGACAGCCGCTCCTCATGGCGAATCTTCAGACCGCTGACGAAGACGGTGTGGATGTCGGGCCGCGGCTCGTAGATGAACTTCACGGTTCGGCTCGCGGCAAAGCCGTTGCCGTAGGTGTAGTGAATCGCCG
>JANXMC010000600.1 GCA_025354825.1 Myxococcales bacterium | reverse complement strand
ATTACCGACGTAGAGACGATTGCCCATGGAAGTGTCCTCGATTCGTAACTGCGGCTCAGAGAGAAACGGTAACGCCTGGTATCCGATAAGCCGCTTGATCGGAAGGTCGGCCGCGGAAACCTCCGCGCCCACGCGTCGTTGCCATGCAGAGAGGTTCGCGGTCCCGAGAATCGAGAAGGCGTCGTCGTCGTACGCGGTAACAGTGAATGAGGGCTGACACTCTAGCCTTGTCCTTCGAATAAGCAACCGTCAGAAATTGAGATTCGACGGTCTCGCCTCGAACGGGACGCGATGCGGCGAGGCGGTGCTCGCGCAGCGTTCCCCCGTTGTCACATTTGATCGGGCGCTTCGATACCGAGGAGCTCAAGCCCCAACGCCAGCGTTTTTGCCGTGAAATCGCATAAAATGAGGCGCGAGGCGCGGGTCGCGTCGTCTTCCGCGCGCAGGACTGGGCAGGCTTCGTAGAAGCTCGTGAAGGTGCTCGCGAGGCTGAAGATGTAGGTGCAGAGGCGATGCGGCTGGAGCGTTTCCGCGACGGAAAGCGCTGCCGCCTCGAAGCCAAGCAAGTCGAGCGCCAACGCGCGCTCTTGCGGCGCCGCGAGGGTGAGCTCGGCGGCGTAATCGCCGGTCGTCGTTGTCTCGGCGGCGCGGCGGAAAATCGACCGAATGCGCGCGTGCGCAAATTGCAGATAGGCCGCCGTGTTCCCTTCGAAGGCGAGCATGCGATCCCAATCGAAGACGTAGTCTTTGATGCGATCGCTCGATAAATCGGCGTACTTCACCGCGCCGACACCCACCTGACGCGCGACCTCGCGCTTCTTCTTAGGGTCGAGGTTCACTTTCTCGGCGATGACGCTGGCCGCACGCTCGACCGCCTCGTCCATTAGCTCGATGAGCTTCACGGTGTCGCCACTTCGCGTCTTGAACATTTTCTTGTCAGGGCCGAGCACGGACCCGAACGCGACGTGCTCCGTGCGCACGGTGGGGAGCAGCCAGCCCGCTTCGCGCGCGACGGCGAACACCATGGCGAGATGTTGCTGCTGCGGCGATCCGACGACGACGAGCACGCGCGTAGCGCCGAGCGTTGCCGTGCGGTGGCGAATGGCCGCGAGGTCGGTCGCCGCATAGCCGAAGCCGCCGTCTTGCTTGCGCACGATGAGCGGGAGGGGCGAGCCGTCTTTGGCCGTGAAGCCCTTGGGGAACACGCAAAGCGCGCCGTCGCTCTCGACGAGCATGCCGAGGGCTTGAAGGTCGGTCACGACGCCGTTGAGCCTCGGGTTGTAGAAACTTTCGCCGCAGATGTCCTCGTCGCGAAGGCTCACGCCGAGGGTCGCGTAGACCGTACGCAGATACTCTTTCGACTGTTCGAGCAAGACGCGCCAGAGAGCGAGCGTCTCTTCGTCGCCGCCTTGGAGGAGCACGACGCGCCGCCGCGAGCGGTCGGCGAAGGCGGCGTCCGAATCGAATTTTCCGCGGGCCGCGCGGTAGAAGCCGTCGAGGTCGCGTGCGCTCATCGCGGCGGCGTCGGGGCCCGATTCGCCTTCGTCGAGCAGGTGCTCGATGAGCATTCCGAAGGGCGTGCCCCAGTCGCCGAGGTGGTTCTGCGGGATTACGCGATGGCCGAGAAAGCGCAGCGTGCGCGCGAGCGCGTCGCCGATGATCGAGCTTCGCAGGTGGCCGACGTGCATCTCTTTCGCGACGTTCGGCGACGAGTAGTCGATGACGACGGTCTCGGGCTTTGGGGCGGGTGCAACTCCAAGGCGCGGATCGCTGTTCGCGGCAACGGCGGCGTTGGCCAGCCAGGCCGCGTCGAGCGTGAGGTTGATGAAGCCCGGGCCCGCGATCTCGACGGCCGAGCAGATGCCTTTCACGTCGAGCTTCGCGACGATCGCCTCGGCGACGGCGCGAGGGGCGAGCTTTACCTTTTTGGCAAGGCTCAGCGCCACGTCGGCCTGGTAATCGCTGCGATCCGAGCGGCGGATCACGGGGTCGACGGCGGCGTGCTCGTCGCCGAAGGCAAGCTGTATGGCCGCGGCAAAGCGCGGGGCGAGGGTGGTTTTCGGATCGGCCATGGGCGCTTGGTGACGCGGCGCCGGAAGCGCGTCAAGGGCATGAGCCGTGCCGCCTGATGCCGTGCACGTCGCGCGCGCGCCGTGCACACTAGCCAACCAGATGGGGAAGAAGCTCGAGTTCGCGGTGGGCGTCTTGAACGGTGCGGTCGGCGACT
>JANXMC010000591.1 GCA_025354825.1 Myxococcales bacterium | reverse complement strand
GCGTCGCTCTCGAACACGAGTACCTTTGTGGGCATGGTCACGTTTCTCGGGGGCGCCCGAGGGGTGCGCCCGCTACCGGTGAAAGGGTCGGGAGGGCGAAAAAGCCTATCGTGCGCGGCAAATCACTGTCAAACGGAGCGCGTGGCCTTCTCGGCGTGGCCGCTCGTTCCGGCCCGGGTATCGAGCTTCGCCAGCACGTCGCGCATCGCGATCCCGCGGAATCGAAGGCCGACCATGAGGTGGTAGAGGACGTCGGCCGCCTCACTTACGACGCGCATGTCGTCTTCGCCGGCGATCGCGCGGGCGAGCTCTCCGGCCTCTTCCTCGATCTTCGCGTTGATCGCCGCAGCGCCGCCGTCGTAGAGGCTCTTCGTGTAGCTTTTCTTGCCGGTGCTGGTCTTTCGCGCCTCGAGCTCGGCCTCGAGCCGGCCCAAGAGCGTCTGCGGCGTGGCGTCGATCTCGCCCTTCGCGTCGCCGCCTTCGCCTGCCGCGCTCTCGCGGGGGAGGGCGCGGAAGAAGCAGCTCGGCGCACCGGTGTGGCAGCTGGGGCCAGCGGGCTCGCTCATGTAGAGGAGGCAGTCGGCGTCGCAGTCGACGAGCACGCGCGTCACCGCGATGGCGTTGCCGCTCGTTTTCCCCTTCTCCCAAAGCTCTTTTCGCGATCGGCTCCAGAACGTCGCGCGCCCGGTAGAGAGCGTCGCCGACACGGCCTCGAGGTTCGCGTGGGCAACCATACGCACCTCGCCCGTGAGATGGTCCTGCACCACGACGGTGACGAGGCCGTCCCGGTCGAAGGTGAGCCCGAGGCCGAAGCCCGTTGCAGCAGAAGGTGCGGATGCAGACGCGGAAGACGCCATGCCCCGCGTGTTACGCGAGAATGTGGCGGTGCGCGACCCTTCGTGGGATGGGAGGACGCTGATGTTACGAGCCGACCTCGCCTTTGCCTCGCCCCGCAAGCTCCCGAAAGCAAAAGAGCTCAAAGGGCGGGTGGTGGTGGTCGACGTGGCGTTCGCGTCGGAGGCCTCGGGCAGCGGCTTCGACAAGATCACGAAGCCGTTCCTTGATGGCTTGGGGGCTCGGCTCGCCGCATGGGTCGATCACCACGACCACGTTCTTCACGCCGAATACTCGAAGGATCCGCGCTTCGTCCTCGCGACCAAAGCGCAGCACGGCGCTTGCCCCGAGATGGTCACCGAAGAGCTCGTGAAGCGCATCGGCCCCATCGACACAATCGTCTGCCACACCGACTTCGACGGCCTCTGCAGCGCGGCGAAGTGGTTACGGGAAGGCGTCGAGCCCTACCCCGGCGCCGACGACGACGCGCGCGCGGTCGACACGCGCATCGGAACGCCAAGCGCCATCGCGCAGCGGTTCGACAGCGCGATTCGAGCGCGCGGCCGTGACCTCGCGCTCCTAGGCATCATCGTTCGTCATCTCTCGACGGGGCTCGCCGACGCGTCGCTCTGGTCGCCCATCGACGAAGCCGCGTCCGAAGGTCGCGCCCTCGAGCACGAGTCCCGCACCCTCGCGATGGGCTACGCGCTCGTCGACATCGACGCGAGCCTCGCCCCCTCGATGCCGAAGAGCGTGCACAAGCTCGCCTACGTCGACGCGACCAAATCGAACGGCCGCTACGACAAGACGATGCTCCTGCTGATGGGGCAGGAGCGCGCGCAGATCGCCGCCGTGCGCGCCGGCGAGTCGCTCACCTTCGCAGCCGCCTTCGACAGCGGCATCAACTTCCTCACGCTCTTCGGCCTCTCGGGCGGGATGCCGACCATCGTCTCGGTGCAAGCGTCACGCATCCGCGAGTCGTTCACCTCCGTCGGCGTGCGTGCGTCGGACATCACGCGCCTCGTCGACTGAGCGCGCCCACGTTGGTAGCGGAAGAGAGCTAACTCGAGGACGTTCGCGACGGCTCGCCCACGGTGTGGGGCGGCGTTGCCGCGTCAATCTCTCGAGAAAATCGCCGAATCGTCACGCCTCAGCGTTGACCCAAAACTTTTCCCCATGGTAACTGGCATTTCAAAGTTGAAATGCGGTCTTCCAGTTCCGCAAGGGGCGTGGGTAGGAATATGGCGGCAAAAGCGTGGGGAGCTCCCCAACCTCAATCAACGGGCGAGTCGTCGGGGCGGCCCGGCATCGACGAAGTCTTCTTCCAGAACGACTTGGTTTCGCTCTGCCTCCTCATCAATCGGCGTGCGCGCATCATGCGCGTCGTCGACTTTCGAGCGGGCCCGTCCGACGCGAAACGGATGTTCGTCGTCTCTCTCGCGAAGCGCGAGGGGATGGAGAAGGTCTACACGCTGGTCGAGCGTGACGAGGTCTCCACCTGGGTGAAGCTCGGCTTCGCGAAAGAGGGGAACATTCCAGGCTTCTACAAGCGGAGCGACGCCTTCATGCTCGGCATGAACGTCCGCGCGCAGAGCGACGTCCCCGGCCAGAGCGAGATGCGCCTCGCTGCCGTTCGCGCCGCCGCCGAGGACGACGACGCGCAATCGGCGGCCATGACCGCGGCGCAGCAGCGCGCCGAAGCCGAGCTCGATCCGGCGCACATTTTGGCCGAAAAAACGCTGATTCACGCCAAGAAGCACGCGAAGGACTTGGCCGAGCGGCCTCTTCCGGCGACGAAGATCGCGGCGCTCAAAGAGGGCGACGCGCAGAAGGCCGTCACCGCCGCGCTCCGTGCGGGCAAGGCGTACACCGCCTTCGAGCCGTTCGGCCGCGGCGTTCAACGCAGCTATTTCACGGTGGGCGCACGCAGCGGCTTCGAGCTCGTCGTCTCGGTCGAAGCGCAGGCGTGCTTCGGCAACGCGTTCCTCGAGATGCTCACCGTTCCGTCGACCGAGGCCGATCGCCTCGGCACTGTGAGCGCGCTTCGCAGCATGTGCGACAAGCTGAAAGACGACGGCGTCGTCAGCTGTTTCGGCCTGTCGCCGAGCGACCACGTCGAGCTCGCCACGGCGTTCGTTTTCAACGGTTTCCGCCGCACGGGGCTGCTCAAAGCGCACCTCGTCACCGGCATCGGCGGCAACGGCCCGCGGCGCGACGCCATCATCTGGTCGCGCAAGCTTTCGAATCCCGAGGGCGAGTAGAGGGGGCGGCACCGCATCTATCGAATTTGGCGTGATACGCTACGTATCCGCCAATGCCGAAAAGCGGGCCTCCCGAAAGCAGCTCCGGACTGGTCGTATCGTCCGAGCTCGAGATTGACGACACCAAAGCTCTCCTCGCGCTCATCGGCCCTCGCAACGAGCGGCTCAAAATATTGGAGCGCGAGGCGGGGATCGAAATCAGCCTTCGCGGCAACAAGCTCTTTTTAAAGGGCGACGCCGAAGGTGTAGCCACAGCCGAGCGGTTCCTCGCCGAGGCCGCGACGCTCTACAAACAGGGGCACGAGGTCAGCACCGACGACCTCACGCGCGCCGTGCGGCTCGTGCGAACCGAGTCGCGCGGGACCTTCCGCGAGGTCTTCGAGGACGGCATCATCGTCGGCAACGGCCGTAAACCCGTGGCGCTGAAGGGGCTCGCCCAAAGGCGTTATGTCGAGTCGATCCGCAGCCACGACCTCACGTTCGGCATCGGCCCCGCGGGCACGGGCAAGACGTACCTCGCCATGGCCTGCGCCGTCGCCGCGCTCCACGACAAGTCGGTCAAGCGCATCATCCTCACGCGACCCGCCGTTGAAGCGGGCGAGAAGCTCGGGTTTCTACCGGGCGATCTCGCCGAGAAGGTAAACCCGTACCTTCGCCCGCTCTACGACGCGATGAGCGAGATGATCGACCCCGACAAAGCGCAGGGGCTGCTCGCGCGCGGGCAGATCGAGGTCGCGCCCCTCGCGTTCATGCGCGGGCGTACGCTCAACGACGCCTTCGTCATTCTCGACGAAGCGCAGAACACGACCTCCGAGCAGATGCGAATGTTCCTCACGCGCCTCGGGCAGAACTCGAAGGCCGTGGTCACGGGCGACGTCACGCAGGTCGACCTCCCCGAAGGGCGCACCAGCGGCCTCTACGAAGCGCGCGCGCTGCTCACCGGCATCGACGGAATCGCCTTCGCCGAGTTCGAAGCGGTCGACGTCGTGCGCCACCCGCTCGTGCAGAAAATCATCGTGGCCTACGAGAAGCGCGACGCCGAGCGGCAAGCGACGTTCGAGCGCGATCAGGCGCAGCGGCGCACGCGACGCGACGGATAGCGACGGGTAGCGACGGGTAGCGACGGACGGCGCCCTCGTGCGACACATAGGGAAACCCATAGGGTGGAGGGGCGCATGACCGAGCGGGGCGAGATGGCGACGATGGCGCAAGTCGCAAGCTTTGCGCGGACGACGACGCGCTTCGGCGACGTCATCGTCACGAGCCCCCACCCGCTTTTGCTGCTGGTGGCGCGGCCCGAGAGCGCGCTTCTCTTTGCGCCGGCCGCCGTGTGGGACCACGGGCGCGATCTCTTGCGCCCCTTCGTTTCGCGCTTTGCCGAAGGGACGGCGCTCCTCGTTCTCGTCGGCCGCAGCCGCGCGCCGGGCGGCGAAGCGGGCCTCGCGCAGGCCCTCGAAATGGGGCTCGCGAGCGTGTTGCCGGAAGATCCCACGGAGACCGACGTCGTCCTCGCGGGCGTGCGCGCCTTCGAGCTACTCGACGTGAAGGTGCGTGCCGCCGCGACGGATTTGCGTGCGAGCCGTTACGACTACGAGCTCGACGAGCTCATCTACATCGCCCGCGCGATGACGACGGAGCGAGACGTCCACAAGCTCCTTCATCTGATTCTCGAGAAGAGCCGCTTCATCACCGGCGCCGACGCGGGGAGCATCTACGTCGTCGAAGGCGACGAGTCGGCGCCGATGCTCCGCTTCAAGCTCACCCAAAACGACTCGCTCACCTTCGATTCACGCGAGTTCGTCATGCCGATGTCGACGCGGTCGATCGCCGGCAGCGCCGCGACCAACAAGAAGCCCGTCAACCTCGCCGACGTTTACGATTTGCCGCCCGGATCGCCGTTCGGCTTCGACAAAAGCTTCGATCGGAAGATCGGCTACCGCACCAAATCGATGCTCGTCGTGCCGCTCATCTCCCAGCGCGACGAGTGCATCGGTGTCATCCAGCTGATCAACAAAAAGCGCGACCCGCGGCAAAAGCTCGAGACGCGAGCCGACGTCGATGCGCGCGTGATCCCGTTCGACGAACGGAGCGAAGAGCTCCTCGGAATGGTGGCCGCCCAGGCCGGCGCGTCGCTCGAAATGGCGATGCTTTACGACGAGATTCGAAAGCTCTTCGAAGGGTTCGTCGCCGCGAGCGTCGAAGCGATCGAGTCGCGCGATCCGACCACGAGCGGCCACTCGCGCCGCGTGGCAGACCTCACGCTGGGCCTCGCCAAGACCGTCGATAAAGAGAGCTTCGGGCCGTACAAAGACGCGAGCTTCACGCGGGAGGACCTGCGCGAGATCGAGTACGCGAGCCTTCTCCACGACTTCGGCAAGATTGGCGTCCGCGAGAAGGTGCTCGTCAAAGCGAAGAAGCTCTACGACGAACGCCTCGAGCTGATTCGCGGCCGCTTCGACTTCGTCGCGCGCTCCATCGAAGCCGACGTGCTCACACGAAAGCTCCACGCCCTCGAGCGCGGCGCGCCGACGTCGGTGCTCGACGGGCTCGATGGCGAGCTTGTCGAACGGCGCGCCGAGCTCGACGCGAGGCTCGATTCGGTCCTCGGCGCCAACGAGCCCACGGTGCTTTCGGCCGGCGATTTCGCCCGCATCGAAGCCCTCGCCCGCGAGACCTACGTCGATCTGCGCGGCGACGTTCAAACGCTTCTCACGCCCGACGAAGTGCTCGCCCTCAGCATCAAGCGCGGCTCGCTGACGAGCGAGGAGTACGACGAGATCCGCTCGCACGTGTCCCACACGTTTAAGTTCCTCTCGCAAATCCCTTGGGGGAAAGCCTTTCGGCGCGTTCCGATGATCGCAGGCGCGCACCACGAGCGGCTTAACGGAACGGGCTACCCGAACGGATGGAGAGCCGAGGCGATCCCCGTGCAGTCGAAGATGATGAGCGTCTCCGACATCTACGACGCGCTCACGGCGTCGGATCGGCCGTACAAAAAGGCGATGCCCGTCGAGCGGGCGCTCGACATCCTCGGCTACGAAGTGCGCGACGGCCACCTCGACGGCGAGCTCGTACGCATCTTCAAAGAGGCACGGATCTGGGAGATGAAACGCGAGAGCGTGCGCGTGCTCGCGTGACGACGTCGAAGAGGCTCGCGAGGCTTTTCACCCCCTGAAGCGCGACGCCCGGCGCGGTGAGCACGCTGTCGATCGCCTCGGCCACAGCGTCGTCCGGCGCGTGGTGGGCGAGCCCCGCGAGGCGCATTTCGAGCCGCGCGAGCGCGTCGCGCGAGACCATCAGCTCGCCGCCGAGGCGCAGCACACCCGCCCCATCGTAGCCCGCGGCGACAGCGCCAATGGCTTCGTCGGCGGTCGCGTCCCACGGCGGATCGTCTGCAACGCCGACTGTGTGGGACCCGTCGCGGGCGCCTTCCACGCGCTCCAGTGTCACGTCGTAGGCCGCCCCGTAGGCCGCTTCGATCGCGTCGCCAAGCTTCGCGAGATCGAACGCGCGCGCGCGCTGTCCAAGCACTGCCTCCTCGAGCGAGCCCGGCGCCTTGCCGAGGAACGATGCGCGCGCGCCGTCGATCACGAGCGGCCCGCGGACGGCGACGAACGCCTCGACGGCGGTGCGCTGCGACGAGGCATCGTGGGCGAATCCCACGATGGCGACGGGCCGATGTCCCACGCTCACCCAGTCGCGATCGAAGTACGTCGCGAGGGCGCCCGATCGCGTAAGACCCTTCAAAATAGGGCGAACGTAGCGGTTCACAATGCGCGACGGCTCGCACGCGACGAGGACGTCCGCGCGACGAAGAGCGAGCCCGATGTAGAGCGTGCCCGGCTGCACGTGCACCGCCGCACCCCCCGACACGCGACGCAAAAGGGACGATGGGGCCGTGCGCGCACCAAGCTCGCTCGCGCGCTGAAACGCGCCGAGCACCACGGCTTCGTCCGCGAACGTCGCTAGGGTCAGCTCTGCCGACGCGTGAGGATCGAGCGGCGCGTCCATGAGCGCCGACGAGAGCGCAGAAAGATCCGCTGTTCGCGTAGTCTCGATGCGACGAACGATCATCGTGCGCGCGGGCATGGTCTCGCTCTCCTCCACTTGCCCCTTCGCGCCAACGCCTTGCGCCGCGCGCGCCGACCCCGAAAGCTTGGTTGTCCCATGGCGAGCTACCGCGAAGAAGAGACCTTTACCATCCGAGTCGAGCTATCCGCCGAGTTCGCCGACGACTACGAAGGCGACGAGGACGGCAACGCGTGGCTCGAGGCGTGGAAAGCGCGCGTTCGCCCCACCGTCGTGCGCGCCGTGTTCGACGCTCTTCGCGCCGACGCTCGCTACGACGTGACGCCCGCCTCTCGCGGCGTTTCGCCCGATCGCGAGATCGAGATCGCCGTTCGCTTCAAACCGAAAACGCCTGCACCCGAAAGGTCCTAGCGGCCATGCGACTGCGACTGCGACGCTTTCTTCTCTCGTCTCTCTTTGCCGCTGCAGCTTCCGCCGGCGTGCTCGCCAGCAGCACCGAAGCCCTCGCCGCACCGCCCTACGTCGATCGCGGCATCACGCTGCCGCGCCACGCTTGGGCGTTCGACTTCGGCCTCGGCGTCGGGCACGCCGAGCCCGACCCCGCGCCCACGCTCACGGGCCCCGGCCTGAACTTCGACTTCGCCGTGGGCCTCACGCGCGACATCTTGCTCGGCTTCCGCGCCGGCGTTCGCCTCGGCGACGACGGCCGCGCTCTGCGGTCGGATCAGTACGGCCGCATCTTCGACACCGAGACCTTCGGCACCGGGAACAACACGTTCTCCAACCCGGAGATGCGCTTCCGCTGGCGCTTCGTCGACGGCGAAGTCGGCGAGGTCGGTCTCGAAGCTCGCGCCTATTTGCCCTTCGAAGACGGCACGCGCTTCGGCGTGATGGCGGGCCTGCCCATCGCGCTTCACCTGGGTCGATCGGCCCGCATCGACACGGGCGTGAACCTCCCGATCGTCTTCTACGACCGCGTGAACACGTTCGTAAGCATCCCCTTCGACCTCTGGTTTCAGCCCACCGCGAAGCTCTGGCTCGGCCCGATCAGCGCCTTGCGCTTCTCGTTCAACGACCGCTACGTCTTCCCGCCGCCCGGTGTGCGCAACGGTTCCCACGCGAACTTGTTGCTCGGGTTCGGTCTCGGTTACAGCGTCGCACCGATCGTCGATCTCAAATTTCAGGCGATCTTTCCCACGATCACGGAGACCGCAGGCGCGCGAAACTTCGGCGTCGGCGCAGGAGTCGAGGTGCGCATCGAGTAATTTGCGAGAGTCATTGCAGCGCGATGCGCGCATCGGATAAAACTAAAAGCCGACGTTGGATTGTTCCGGCTTTCCGTTGTTTAGCGGTAGGATCCCACGTCGATGCAGCGCTGACCCTCGCGGGGACGCAGGTGTTCTTTCGCGGGTCGGGACTCGAGTCAGCACGTATCCATCAGGCGGTATCGCGCGCGCAGGCTGCACGGTGTCTGCGGAGGCTTCGGATGGTCAATCCCCAGATGGTGATGTACGAGGAGGAGTTCAATCAGATCCAAACGGTCGTAGACCGGCTGGTTCGCGATGCGAACGCCAAGGTCGTCTTCATCGTCGACAAGAACGGGCAGCTCATTGCTGCGAGCGGTGACATCGACAACGTCGACACCACGAGCCTCGCGTCACTCACCGCCGGCAACATCGCCGCGACGGGGGGGATGGCGAAGCTCCTAAAGGAAAATGAGTTCGCGACCCAGTTTCACGAAGGTGAAAAGGCGAACATTCACATCCAGCTCGTCGGCAATCGGGTCATCCTCGTCGTCATCTTCGACGCGCGATCGAGCCTCGGGCTCGTTCGTCTCCGCGTGAAGAAGGCCACCGAGGAGCTGAACAACGTCTTCGAGGTGCTCCTGAAGAAGGTAGCGACCCCCGGTGCGGACTCTCCGTTCGCGGAGATCACCGACGAAGACATCGATAACCTGTTCAACGACTGAGGTGTCGCGCCGATGAGCTTCATCAACTACATGGCGCGAGAGATCAACTGTAAGTTGGTCTATTACGGCCCTGGATTGTGCGGCAAGACAACCAATCTTCAGTACATCTACGAGCGCACCAACCCCGAAGCGAAGGGCAAGATGATCAGCCTCGCGACGGAAACGGAGCGCACGCTGTTCTTCGACTTCCTCCCGCTTTCGCTGGGTGAAATCCGCGGCTTCAAGACGCGCTTCCACCTCTACACGGTGCCGGGGCAAGTCTTCTACGACGCCTCCCGCAAGCTCATTCTAAAGGGCGTCGACGGAGTCATCTTCGTCGCCGACTCGCAGATCGAGCGCACCGAGGCGAACCTCGAGTCGGTCGAAAACCTGAAGACCAACCTCGCCGAGCAGG
>JANXMC010000330.1 GCA_025354825.1 Myxococcales bacterium | reverse complement strand
GCTTCGTCATCGACGATGAGGATTCGGCCCCGGGACGCCATCGGTTTTCGCGATGAACAGTGCCATTCACCGGGCGCTACGTCCATCTCGGCCACCGTCGCAGACGCTCGAGAGCGCGCGATCGTATTCACGAAGGAATACGTTTTAGCTTTCCTGATTCGATGTTAAAAGGCCCAGCTAAATGCACCACGTGGCTTACGTAGGCGCGCCCCGCCGCACTCTCGCGCTGACGACTCTCCCCCTTCTCCTCTGCATCGGCCTCGTCCCTCGCGACGCGCTGGCGCAGACGGCCGCTCCCATCGGAGGCCCCGTGAGCGGGACAGCCTCGGCAACGGCCGATGTCGCGCCGCCGCCGGTCGCAGCGCCGACGCCGGCCGTGACCACCGTGACGAAGGCGCCTTCGGTCGCGACCGTCGCCGCGCCGCTCTCGGCCGACGAGACGGCTGACGCCGCCGTCGAGAAGGAGTGGGCTGATCGCGATCGCAAGCTCGGTGAGTCGATGACGCTGTCGGGAGGCACCGGCCTCCTTCGCACGCAGCACGCACAGGGCGGCGCGCCGGGGCAGATTCGCCTCGCGTTCACGACCGAGTACTTCTCGGCGAGCTTCCTCTGCACGCGAGAGTATCCGTGCCGCGATCCGCGGTCGGGCAAGCTCGTCGCAGGCGACACGCTCAATCACATCGGCGGGACGCTCTCCCTCGGCGTGACCTTCGCGAAGCTCGGTTCGCAAGGCGCGTTCGAAGGGTACGCAACGACCGGCGCCTACGCGAACTCGAGCGACGTGAACCGCCCGGGCCTGCTTCAAGTGCTCGGCGACACGACCTTCGGCGTGAAAGCCTACAGCCCCATCGCGAAGACGCTGCACCTCGGTCTGTTTGCCGAGCTGATGTTGATCAACGGCACGGGCTCCGTCGGCCTCTCGGGCTCGGGGACGAGCGCGCGTTTCGGTCCGGCCTTCACCGTCGATCTTCGCGAGCTCGACTCGCACCCGCCGCTCCGCTTCAGCGCGAACGTCTCGTACAACCTCGATAACCGCGGTCAGGTCGTTCAAGACGCGGAGGCCGTGCGCGGCACGCCGATCACGCGCATCGAGCGCTTCGGCCTTAATATCAACCGCGTCGACCACCTCGACGTGAACGTCGGCGCCGAGCTCTTTCTCGCCGACGAGCACGTGCGCCCCTTCGTCGAGTACGGCCTCGCGATCCCGGTCAACCGACAGAACTACTTCTGCAAGCTCAACAACCCGAGCGGCGATCACTGCTTGGCGAATGATCAAATCGCGCCGAGCAAGATCACCATCGGTAGCCGTTTCCTCCCGTGGAAGGGGACTGGCCTGAGCCTCATCGCGGCGTTCGACATCGGCGTGACGGGGGTCAAGACGTTCATCGAAGAGACGACGCCCACGCCGCCGTGGACGCTGTTCATCGGCGCGGGCTGGGCCATCGACACGCAGTCGCGCCCGCCCACCGTGAAGACGCGCAACGTCGAGAAGATCGTCGAAATCGGCCAGTCGCGCGCGCGCATCAAGGGGCTCGTCCACGAGAAGGACAAGCCCACGGGCGTCGCCAACGCGATCGTTTCGTACGACGCTCACCCCGAGATCACGTCGATGGCGTCGGGTCCCGACGGCCGCTTCACGACCGAAGAGCTCCCCGAGGGGATCTACAAGTTTAACGTTCGCGCCGACGGCTACCGCGACGCGATCTGCGAAGCGACGATGCCGAAGGGCACGCAAGACGTGACGGTCGACTGCGTCGTCGACGCGCTTCCGCGCATCGGCACCGTGAGCGGCAGAGTGCGCGACGCCGAGACGCAAGACGCGGTGCCGAACGCGTCGATCAAGCTGTCGACGGGCATGGCCGGCGGCGACCTCTCGCTCACGAGCGACTCGACGGGCGGCTTCCGCTTCGAGAACGTTCCGCCCGGCAGCGTGACCCTTGCGGTCGATGCCGACAACTACCTCGCCGGCGTGCAAACGGGCGACGTGAAGGTCCGCCAGGACAACACGATCGACGTTCAGCTCCGCCACCGCCCGAAGACGTCCCTCGTGAACATCGGCAAGACCGAGATCACGATCAAGCAGGCCGTTCAGTTCGCGACCGACTCGGCCATCATCCTCCCCGAGTCGTTCCCGCTGCTCACCGAAGTGGCCGACGTCTTCATCAAGAACCCGCGCATCAAGCGCGTCGAGGTTCAGGGGCACACCGACAACACGGGCACCCCCGAGCGTAACAAGACGCTCAGCGAGCAGCGTGCATCGGCCGTGCGTTCCTGGCTCATGGCCCACGGCGTCATGCCCGACCGCCTCGTCGCCAAGGGGTACGGACAAGAGAAGCCGATCGCGCCGAACGTCACCGCTGCGACGAAGGCGAAGAATCGCCGCGTCCAGTTCGTGATTCTCGAGCAGGATCCGGCGACGGACACGAAGGCCGCGCCGGCGAAGGCGGACGCGAAGAAGGCGGCTCCGAACGTCGGCTTCTGAGGAGTGACCGGTCGATGGGCCGCTCACTCGCCGTATCGGCCGTAGCGTTCGCCGCGATCTCGTCGTTCGGCCTCACCTTCGGGGGTGAGGCCAACGCGGCGGAGCCCACGCCGTCGGACCGCGCGCTCGCCGTCACGCTGCTCCAGCAAGGCAAAGAGCTGATGGCGGCGAACAACCTCGCAGAAGCGTGCCCCAAGCTCGAAGAGAGCTACCGGGTCGACGCCGATTTGGGGACGCTGCTCAACCTCGCGCTATGCCACGATCAAGCGGGGAAAATGGCACTGGCGTGGACGGAGCTCACGGCCGCCGCCGCCGAGGCGACGCGCAATCGTCAGCCCGATCGCGCGACCCTCGCCGAGCGACGCGCGGCCGCGCTCGAGCCGCGCATCGGTCGCGTGAATGTGCGCATCGGCGGAGCGCCGCCCGCGGCCGGCACCGAAGTTCGCCTCGACGGCGCGCTCCTTACGCAGGGCGCGGCCGCGCAGACCATCGCGGTCGACCCGGGCGCGCATTCCGTTCAAGTCACGGCGACGGGCAAAAAGCCACGCGCAACGACGTTCCGCGCCGACGAAGGGAAGACGGCGTCGGTCGATCTCCGGCCGCTCGAAGACGACGGCGCCGCGGTCGTCCCCAGCGCGTCGGCGCCTGAATCCGTGGTGCCCGCGACCGCCCCCGCATCGAGCGCGTCGCCGCTTTACGTGCTTGGCATCGTCGTCGCGAGCATTGGTGCGGTCGGTCTCGGCGCCGGGACGTACTTCGGAATGACGGCGTATTCCCGCCGCAACGATCGCAGCGAGCTTTGCGACACGTCGAACGTCTGCGCCTCGCCCGAAGGGGTCCGCGCCGACAACGACAGCCGCGACAACGCGCGCCTCTCGACGATCACGTTTCTCGGCGGCGCGGCGTTCGTGGCGGCGGGCATCACGCTCGTCGTCACGCAGGCGCACCCGCGCGCGTCCGCGAGCGCACGTCGAAGCGTCGTCCACACCACGGTCGCCCTCCACCCGGAGCTCGCGCCCGGTTTTGGTCGCCTCGTCCTCGGCGGCACTTTCTAACGGCTTCGCCGCGAAACCGCGTCGATCTCGCCCACTCGCGCGCCGAACGCGTCACCGATTCGCTTCGCCTGCCGTGTTTCCGGAAGTATTCGCCCCCACGCCCGCCGTGGGCGTGGTACACGGCGCGGTTGTCAGGGGTTCAAGCGCTCGGGGCTACAAAGCCTTCTCGCTTGCGGCATGCGCGACTCTGCGCTCCCGCATTCGTGATGGATTTGGCCGCCCTGTAGCCCTTGCCTGGCATGCCCGAGAGAGCTAACGTTGGCCGCCCTGTTGGTGGTTGTTAGGCGCGGACCCCACTCTCCGGGGCTCGCGCTTTTGCTTTTTGTGGCTTTGGTCTCCGTTCCGCCTTCGTCGGCCCTCCGCGCGAAGCCGTCTCGCGATTCGCCTCCTCGCCGAAAATTCTCACGATTCACCCGGGAAATTCATGACCGAGACTCTCCGTGCAGCGCTGAAAGGAATCGATCGACCGAAGCTTGAAGCTCTCGTCGAGCCGATCGCCCATGCGCACGGGGCCGAGGTGGTCGACATGGAGTTCAAGCCCGATCAGGGCGGCTGGGCCCTTCGTGTCTTCGTCGAAAAGCTCGGAAGCGCGGAGCAGAAGCTCTCCACCGAGGAGTCCGGCATCGACCTCGAGGTCTGCTCGAACATCGCCCGCGAGCTTAGCCCCGCCCTCGACGTCGCCGATCTCATTCCCCACGCTTACAACCTCGAAATCGGCTCGCCGGGCGTCGAACGCACGCTGCGCGGCCTCGAGGACTTCATTCGCTTCAAGGGGAAAAAGGCGAAGGTCAAGCTTCACGAAGGCGTCGGCGCCGATGCGTCGGAGGCCGGCGTTTCGCAGAAAGTCGTCATCGGCATCTTGGCCGACGCGACGCCGACCCACGTAACGCTCACCGAGGGGTCCAAGACGCATTCGGTTCCCCTTTCGGATGTCTCATCGGCCCGCCTCGTTTTCGAGTTCGGGCCCGCACCAAAGCCGGGCAAGACCGGCAAAGGCCCGAGCAAGTCCGGATCTCCGGCCCTTCGTTCAAAAAGAAGCGTTTGAGGGTGAACACCATGGCAATTCAGCAAGCGAGCGCGCCCGCGGGTGACATGAGCCTCCTTCAGGCGATCGAGATGGTCGCCAAGGACAAGGGCATCGACAAAGGCCGTCTGATCAAGACGGTTGAAGAGGCGATCCTCAAGGCGGCGCAGAGCGCGTTCGGAGCAAACCGCGAGCTCGAGGCGCGGTTCAACGAGCAGACCGGCCAGGTCGATCTCTTCCAGTACATGACCGTGGTCGACGACGTGTCCGACGATGAGCGCGAAATTAGCCTGGAAGACGCCGTGAAGTGCGGCCTCGAGGCCGAGCTCGGCGAGGAGCTCGGTTTTCAGATCTTCTGGCACCCGGCCGACGCGAAGCGCGCGGCAGAGCAGGATCGCGAGTTCGGCGACGTGCTCATGGTGAAGCAGGCCCGTCAGTCGTTCGGCCGCATCGCGGCGCAGACGGCGAAGCAGGTGCTTATTCAGCGCGTCCGCGACGAAGAGCGCGACCTGATTTTCAACGAGTTCAAGGACCGCAAAGGCGAGCTTATCAAGGGCGTCGTTCGCCGCTTCGAGAAGGGGAACAACCTTATCGTCGACCTCGGTCGAACCGAGGGCATTCTCCCGTTCCGCGAGCAGACCCCGCGTGAGACGTACCGCCCGGGCGACCGTGTCGTCGCGTACGTGAAGGACATCGATCGCGAGGCCCGCGGGCCGCAGGTCATTCTTTCGCGCAGCGACCCGAAGCTCGTCGAGAAGCTCTTCGAGGCCGAAGTCCCGGAGATTTACGAGCAGATCGTCAAGATCGTCGCCTGCGCGCGCGAG
>JANXMC010000553.1 GCA_025354825.1 Myxococcales bacterium | reverse complement strand
AGGTCTTGCCCGCCGGCCGATTCGAGCGCTGATGTCGTCAGCGGGTGAACCACGTTGTCGTGGGTCGACGCGATGCTCAAGACGGGCACGGCGAGCTTCTGCAGCGCGCCGCGTCGTTTGAAAAATTCGCTGTCGCTCCGGAGCTCGCTTCCGCTGCGGCCAACGACCGGCCCGCGCCACGCGACGCCGGCGTGGGGGCTCGCGACGGTCACGCAGCGCCGCACGCGCCCCACGCCTTGGCCGCGAAGGTACTCGAGGGCGACCACGCCGCCGAGGGAGTGGGCGACGATGTCGACCTGGTCGACGCCGTGGGCGAGGCGCACCTCTTCGATGAAGCTCGCGAGCCGTTCGCTGCTCGTCGAAACCGCGTTCGACCAGAGGTAGTTGAATCCGTAAATGGGGCCGCTGCCGGCGGCGCTCAGGGCACGCGCAATGCGCACGAAGTCGACGCGATTTTGCATGTAGCCGTGAACGAGAACGACGGGCACGCCCGCGCTGCTCCCGCCCATGCGTCTGCCAAATAGGTAATAGAACGGCAGCAGCGGCTGCGTGAGGAGTACCCAAAAGGCCTCTTGCAACGCCGCGCGCAGCGCCACGCGTTTTGGCCTTTTGCGGCTGTGGCTTCTCACGAGCGCAAACGAGACCAGCAGGTAGACGAGCACGCCGATCCAGAAGGTCAGAATCGCAAGTGCGATGACGAGGCGTACGTAGTGGGTCGTCTCCATGCAACGCGCCGCGCAAGCTAGCGCACGCGTGACAGGTTGCGACGCCTCGCGTGTCGCGACCGTTTCACAAAGCAGAATCGCCACATTACGGCCGGCGCGCCTATCAGATTTCCAACACTACCAAGCAAAAAACGGCGAGCTCGAGTGGACATGGCGGTGGCGCATCGCGCCATGGCGTATCAATGTGCAGACATGTCGTCGGCTTACCCGTCTTCGAATACCCGCGCATCCAGCTCCTCATCGTCGAAGAAGAAGTGCCCTCAGTGCGGCGGCCACGACCACCGGCGTTCGCGCCGTCGCGGCTTCGAGCACGTGCTTTCGGTCATCGGCCTCTTCCCCTATCGCTGCGACACCTGCTCACACCGCTTCGTATCGCTCCTCCACGAGACGGCGCCCCGCGGGAGCGCCACCATCACGGGCAGCGTTGCCGGGCGCGCGCCGGTCGCACCCGCGCAGGCCCTTTCGCTAAAGAGCAGCGCTCGACCCTCCCGCGCCCGCCTCGAGGCCGCGGAGGATCGACAAAGCTTCAGTGACGTGGCGCTCCACCCGTAGCTGCGAGTTGAAGACGTGGCGAACGACGCCCGTCTTGTCGATGATATAGGTCGCCCGCCCGGGGATGATGCCAAGGGTCGATTTGATCCCGTAGAGCGCGCGCACTTCGCCGCGTTCGTCGCTGAGGAGCTTCATCGGCAACCGGTGCTTCCCCGCGAACTTGGTGTGCGACGCTACCGAGTCCGAGCTCACGCCGATCACCTCGGCCCCCGCGGCCGTGAACGCGTCGTAGTTGTCGCGAAAGCTGCAGGCCTCGACGGTGCAGCCCGGCGAGTCGTCCTTCGGATAGAAGAAGAGAACCACCGCGCGGCTCCCGAGGACGGACGCGAGCGAGATCGTGCCCCCCTCGTGTGCGGGAAGCGTGAAGTCAGGGGCCTTGTCTCCGACCTTAACGGGGGCTTTTGCGCTCATGCGCCGACTTTAGCGCGATCACGATTGTGGTCAATTGAGTTGCACACAATCGTTTTCGCGCTGTGCGCGGCGGCTCACTTCGCGAGCATCGCGTTGATTTTCACGGTGAGCGAGGGATCGGTCCACAGGCCCATCGTCTCGTCGAGAAGCTTTGCGTGGAGCGCATCCGCGCAGAGCGTGCTCGGCGTTCCGCGCAAATCGAGCTTCGTCGCGGCGTAGGCCGCCGACGGGTTGGCGGCGAGCGCGGCGAGGCGGGCCTTCGCGACGGCAACCGCGTCGTCGGCGATTTCGTCGACGAGACCGAGGCGCAGCGCATCGGCGGGCGCGTACAGCCCCGCTCCGAGAATCACCTCTTCGTGGTGCTGCCGGGGAACGCGCGAGGTGACGATCGCAAGCGTGCGCGGAGGGAAGCGCACGCCGAGGGCCACTTCGTTGAGCCCGATCTTGATCTTCGGATTCGCACTGACGACACGCCGATCGCACGCCAGAGTGAGGACGCACCCGCCCGCGATCGCGTGGCCGTTCACGCACGCGACCGTGGGGCCCGAATACGTGTAGAGCGCAGACATCGTGCTCTCGAGCAGCTCCATGAAGGTGCGCATGGCACGGGCGTCGAGTGTCGCGACCTCGCGCAAATTGAGCCCCGCGCTGAAGGCGTCGGCCGACCCCGTGAGCAGCACGGGGCGACCCGCGGCTTCACGGAGCTTCTCTTGAAGGAAGTTCATCATCTCGCTCCCGAGAGCGTTCTTCGCGGGCCCCTGCATCTGGATCTCGAACATGGCGCGCACTTTACCACCCCGTGTGGCAGCAAGTTCTACCGGTGCTACACCCACTCCTCGTCAGGATGTGGGCGCGCTCGCGAACGTGAGCCGCGCGCCGCCGCGTCTGCTTTCCGACGGAGCTGCCGAATCAATGTCGAGCAAGTCGCCCTTCTCTGCTTCTGCCGCATCTGCTGCTGCCGGCCCGACGTCTACGCCCTTCGCCCCCGAGTCGGCGTCCGCCTTCACGGGCGGCTCGCTTTTCGGCGGCTACGAGCTGGTGGCCCGCATTGGCGTCGGCGGCATGGGCGAGGCGTTTCTCGCATCGGCCTCTGCACCGCGCGGTCGCGACCGCTTTCGTAAGCTCTGTGTGTTGAAGCGTCTGCATCCGCAGCTTGCGCGCGAAGCGCATTCGCGGTCGCGGTTCGCACAAGAGGCGCGCATAGCGGCACGGCTCAATCACCCCAACGTCGTGCAGACGTACGACGCAGGCGAAGTCGACGGAATCCCGTATTTGGCAATGGAGTTTCTCGAAGGGCAGACGTTACGAAGCTTCACGATCGCCTGCGCGGCCACGGGGATTTTGCCCGACGCGCTCTTCTGGCTCCGCATCGTCTCCGACGCCCTCGCCGGCCTCGAGCATCTCCACGCCCTCCGCGACTTCGACGGAACGCCGTTGGGCGTCGTGCATCGCGACGTGAGCCCCCACAACATTTTCGTGACGTACAGCGGGCGTGTCGCGCTCATTGATTTCGGAATGCTGAAGCTCGTGAGCGGCGAGAAGCCCTCGCTCTGCCACACCCTCGCGGGCAAGCCGCGCTACATGGCGCCGGAATACGTCGCCAGCGGCGCGGTCGATCGCAGAGCCGACATTTTCTCCATGGGCGTCGTTCTCTGGGAGGCGCTCGCGGGCCGCGTGATGCCCCACGCCGACATCACCCCGCGCGGCTCCTGCGTTCCGCGCCCCACCCTCGGCGCGGTCGGTGTCGCGGTCGACGACGCCCTCGAAGCGATCGTCGCGCGGGCGCTTTCGATCAACCCCGCCTCTCGGTTTGCAACGGCGCGCGAGATGCGCGAAGCGATCGAGAGCTACATCGACGAAGCGGGCCCCGCGCCGTGCCGCGAAGACGTCGGCGAGATGCTCACGTCGTACTTCGTCGAAGAGCGCGAACGGATGCAAAAGCTCGTCGCCCGGCAAATGGGCGACATGCACACGCGCCTCAAGGCGGCCGTCGAGGCCGACGCCGCGGGCGAGTTTCCGAGCGGCCGCTGGAACCTCGTGCGGCGCGCGAACGTCTCCGAAGACAGCCGCGTGCAGGTCTTCCCGCTGCCGACCGTGCGTGGGATCGACTCCGTTCTCGAGGTCGACGACGGCGACATTCTCGTAGGCGACTACGACGCTGACGACGGCGACGACGACCGCATGAACGACGAAGTGCCGCCGTCTCACCAGCGCGCGCGGGCCTTTCGCGACGTTCTGCCCCTCTGAGCCGGCGCGCGGGCGCTATCCGAACAGTTTGAGCTGACCCGGTTTCACTTTGGGCGCGGCGTCGTTCGCCGCGTCGGAGGGGACGCCCGCGATCGCCTCGGCGTGGAGCCCATTCGCCGAAGCGAGCGCGCTCGCGAGGAGCGCTTCGACCGCGGTCGTGTCGGTCATCTCGGGGTCGAGCCACGCTTCGTGGCATTCGGGCGTGAGGATAATGGGCATTCGCGTATGGATCTCGGCGACGACGCCCGCGGCCTCACGCGTGAGAATCGTACACGTGTCGATGATCTCGCCATCGGGCGACGTCCACGACTCCCATAGACCGGCCATCGCGAACGGTGCGCCGTCCTTCATCGTTACGAGGTGCGGCGTCTTGAGCTTCCCTTCGGTCTTCCATTCGTAAAAGCCGTCTGCGAGAACCAGGCAGCGGCGTTTGCGAAAGGCCGCGCGAAAGGCCGGTTTCGTCGCGATCGATTCGCTTCGCGCATTGAACATTTTGCGGTCGGCGTCGAGCTCCTTCGCCCACCCCGGGACGAGCCCCCACCGCACGAGCGAAAGGCGCCGCGTGCCCCCCGCGCTCGCGCGAACGACGGCGATCGTCTGCGTCGGCGCGATGTTTCGCCGCGGCACGAGGAGCGGCGCGTCGGTCTCTTCGAGGCGATAGAGCTTCGCCAACACGGCAAAGGGGACAACGAGCTTCGCGCGGCCACACATACCGAACGAGTCTAGGGGATGGCGCGCCCTAAAGCTCGTCGGGCTTCCCCCAGAGAAACCCTTGCCCGAGCGTTATTCCGATATCGCGAAGCACGGCGAGGGCATCGCGCGATTCGATGCCCACGGCGATGGCGGTCGCGTCGAGGCTTTCGACCACGCGCATCAGCCGCGTGAGCTGCCGCGCGCGGTTTGGATTGCCAAGCACGTCTTCGATGCAGCGCCTGTCGAGCTTGACGATGTCGGGCTCCAAGACGACGAGCGCCTCGAGGGAGCTCTTCCCGAAGCCCACGTCGTCGAGTGCGATTTGCACGCCGAGCTTCCGTAGCGCGAGAATTTGATCGCGGAACTTCACATGGTCGCGAATGAGCTCGTGCTCGCCAATCTCGACGCAGAAGCAGGAGGGCGCGCCGCTCTCGCGGAGCATTTCGATGAGAAGATCGGCGGGCGTGGTCACGATCGTCGACGGAAAGAGGTTCACGTGGAGGCGACCCTCGAAAGCGCGCCGGCGAGCCCCTTTAAGCGCGACCCGAAGGCACTGCAGATCGAGCGGGACGAGGGAGTTGCGGCCAAGAGCGGCCATGAAGAGTCCGTGGATGCCGGTGAAGTCGCCGCCGCGAAGGCGCGTGAGAAGCTCGTGACCAATCACGTGCTCGCCGTCGAGCGTGTAGATCGGCTGAGCGACGGTGGCGAACCACTCGGGGCGCGAGAGGAGCTCTTCGACGCGCGCGCCCGCATGGCCACTCACCGACTCGGGCTCGGCGCTCGCGTCGGTCTCGACCATCACTCGGTTTTTACCGTGCCGCTTGCTCTTCGTGAGCGCGCGCTGGGCGAGCCAGAAGATCTCTTCGACGGTGCACGCCTCGGGCACGGCGGCGATGCCGATGCTCACGGTGACGCGTACCGGCTCGCCCGCCCACTTTACGGCCGGCGAGCCGATGGCGACGCGCACGCGCTCGGCCAGCACCATCGCCTCGGCGAGGCGCGTCTCGGGCAAGAGAAGCAGAAACTCGTCGCCGCCGATGCGGCCGACGCGGTCGGTCGCGCGAATAATCCCCCGGAGGCGATTGGCAATTTCGACGAGAACCGCGTCGCCACCGCCGTAGCCGTAGTTGGCATTGATCTCTTTGAAATTGTCGCAATCGACCAAAATGGAAGTTAGCGCCGCGCCGTAGCGGTTCACCCGCGACAGCTCGCTTTCGAGCATTTGTTCAAGGCCCCGGCGGTTCAAGATACCGGTGAGAGGGTCGGTCGCCACCAACGTTTCGAGGCGCGTGCGATCGGCCGTGAGCTCGATGGCGAGCTTTCGTAGCGACTCTTCGGAACGCTTCCGGCTGGTGACGTCGTGGAGCGACACGAGATAGGCGTCGGCGCCGTACCACTCGATGCGCGCCGATCTCATCTCGGCCACCACGCCCGTCGCCACTTCGACCTCGCTTACGTCGTCGGGGTCGATCGCGAACGGGAAGCGCTTCGCCTCGAGCCCCCCCTGGGGAATGCCGAGAAGCTCCGAGGCCGCAGGATTGGAGAGAAAAACGCGCCCCTCGGCGTCGACCAACACCGCCGCGTCGGGGTGTTTTTCGATGAGATAGCGAAAGACACTGTGCCATTTGCGCCGCTCGATCGAATACCGAATAGCGCGGGCGATGCTTCGCTCGGTCAGCTCCCGTTTCTCGAGGTAGTCGTCGGCTTCGCATCGAAGGGCCGACATGGCGACCTCTTCGTCGTCCGAGCCCGTGAGCACCACGAGGGGCATCGCTTTGGCCTGGGCCCGGAGCCGCACGACCGCCTCGATCCCACGCGCATCGGGGAGCTGAAGGTCGACCAGGAGAACGTCGAAGCTCTCCTTGGCGAGCCTCTCGCGCGCTTCGTCGACGCGCTCCACGCGGGAGACGGCGACATTGCCCAACGGTCCTTGCTCGAGCAGCTCGGTGACGATGGCCGCATCTGTACGGCTGTCCTCGACCAAGAGAACTCGCAGCGGCCCTTCACGCCGCCCACGAACGCTCGCGGGGAATCCGCTCGCCTCGTCCACCGCAGGCGCGTGGGATATGTCGGTCGTCAGCGCCACGCGAAAGCCTTCGCAATCGCAATCGCGCCCGTCGCCGGCATTCGCCTACCGTATCGGGCAGTGTCATCTGTCGCAAAGTATCCAAAATAGCTGTGGCGAGATGGATCGCCCGGTCGCATTTCGCCCCGCGACATCATTGCGGCTCCGGCAGCGAGAACAGGAAGGTCGACCCGCGCCCTACTGCGGAATTCGCCCACATTCGCCCGCCGTGGCGCGCGACAATCCGTTTGCACAGGGCAAGACCCATCCCGGCTCCTTGATAGGCGTCCCTCGCGTGGAGCCTTTCGAACAGTCCGAAGATTCGCTCAGCGTAGTGCGGTTCGAATCCGACTCCATTGTCGATTATCGAAAATATCCATTCAGGGGGCTCATCATGGGAGCTCCCCCTCGAGGCACGCTCTTGCGTGATCGTGACAACAGGCGGTTCCGCCCGGCGAAACTTAAGCGCGTTGTCCAAAAGAGCTTGGAAGACTCTCGCCAGCTGCGCTTCGTCGGCAATCACTGGCGCGAGAGCGGTATGGAGAACGGTCGCGCCCGTCTCGGCGATCCGCTTCCCGGCGAGGGCTTGAGCGCGCGCGACCACCGCCTCGGTGTCGACGCGCACCATCGGCTTCGCGCGCGTCGTCACTCGCGAATAGTCGACGAGCGCCATTAGCTGCGCATCCAGGCGCGACGCCCCTTCGGAGGCGTTCTCGAGGTGTGCGCGGACGCGGTCGTCCAAGGCGGCGACTGGGCTTTTTCCCAGGGAGCGCAGGGACGAGGAGATCGCCCGAAGCGGCTCCTGCAGGTCGTGGGAGACTGCGCGCGCGAAGGTCTCGAGCTCGCTCCGCGCCTCGTGAAGCTGGCGACGTAGCGCCTCGTGCGCCGCCGCCGACACCACCCCGCCTGCGACCTCGCCCACGCGCGCGTCGTCGGGGGCGATCACCGGTCGCGAAGATGCGTCGACGAGGAGCACGCGGTGCTCACGAGCACATCCCGTTCCGTCCTGGTCGAGCCGCTGGCCAGGGCCTCTTGGGTAATGGGCTACATCTAGGTGTGAGTGGTTTTTATTCGAAATTCGATTCGCGCCCTCATGCAGCAAACAGGGCACAACACGCCACGAAGTCGCATGAACGCGCTGCCGCTCGGTCGCCCGCTGCGCGCCAATGTTGCAGGGGCCGGCCCCACCGCGGAGAATGCCGCGATGGCCACGCGCAAGAGGGACCCGTTCGACGACGTCGCGACGGTGGCCCGCCCCAAGATCGAACGCGAGGCGGCGGGACCGCCCAGCTTCACTCTCACCTGCGTGGCGGGGCCCAACGCTGGCGGCGTGTTCAGCATCGACGGCTCGCAACCGACCCGGGTGCTTTTGGGGACGAGCCCGGTCTGCTGGGTGCGCCTCTCGGACAATCAGGTTTCGCGTCGTCATGCCGCCTTGGAGCTCGTCGAGAACGGCCTCCGGCTCACCGACCTCGGCTCGACGAACGGCACGCGCGTCAGCGGGATTTCGTGCATCGACGTCGTCTTGAACGGCGGAGAGGTCGTCCAAGTTGGCGAGACGATGCTGCAGGTCGGGCGCACCACGTCGCTCGTCACGGCGCCCCTCACGGAGGCCTTGGGCTTTGGCCGCATGGTCGGCGCAAGCCCCGAGATGCGACGGCTCTATGTGCTCTGCGAGCGCATCGCAGCGTCGGCCGTTCCCGTGATTCTCGAAGGGGAAACGGGCACGGGCAAAGAGCTCCTCGCCGAGTCGCTCCACGAAATGGGGCCCCGGGCCTCGGGCCCGTTCATCGTCTTCGACTGCACCGCGATCCCGCCCAATTTGCTCGAATCGGCCCTCTTCGGCCACGAGCGCGGCTCCTTCACGGGCGCCACCGATACGCGTCGCGGCGTCTTCGAGCAGGCCCACAAAGGCACGCTTCTCATCGACGAGATCGGCGACCTCGACCTCGCGCTCCAATCGAAGCTCCTGCGCGCCATCGAGCGGTCGGAAGTGCAGCGCGTCGGTGGCGACAAGTGGATGAAGGTCGATGTGCGGGTGATGGCGGCCACGCGTCGCGATCTCGATCACGAGGTTCAAGAAGGGCGCTTCCGCGACGACTTGTTCTTCCGCATCGCCGTCACGCGCATCGAGCTTCCGCCGCTGCGAAAGCGGCACGGCGACGTCGTGACCCTCGCGCGCCACTTCTGGAAATCCCTCGGCGGCGCAGGCGACCTTCCGCACGATCTCGAGGTGCGTTTTGCCGCCTATGAGTGGCCCGGGAACATCCGCGAGCTCCACAACTCGGTTGCCAGGCAAATAGCCCTCGGCGACCTGGCGCAGATCGAGGCGACACGCCCGTCGATGCTTGCGCCCGCGGGCGCGGCACCAGGCGAAGACTTCATCGACCTGGTCGTCGCCGAGGAGCTCCCGCTCCCGCGCGCGCGGGAACGCGTGGTCGACGAGTTCGAACGGCGCTATCTCGAGAAAGTGCTCGCGAAACATGGTGGAAATGTCGCCAAGGCGGCCGAGTCGGCAGGCATCGCCCGCCGGTATTTCCAGATCATAAGAGCGAGGCAGAGGTGACCGAGAGGCTCGCGGGCCGCTACGAAATCCATGGCGAAATCGCCGCCGGAGGAATGGCGACCGTGCACCTCGGACGCGATGTGGAAGGGCCGGGGCCCGGCCGCACCGTTGCCGTCAAGCGGCTCCATGCGCAGTTCGCGAAGGACCCCGAGTTTTCCGGAATGCTCCTCGACGAGGCGCGCCTCACATCGCGCATCTCGCACCCGAACGTCGTCGCCACGCTCGATGCCGTCGCGCAGAACGGTGAGCTCTTCGTCGTCATGGAGTACGTGCGCGGCGAGACGCTCTCGCAGCTGCTCGGCGCGGCACGGAAGCGGAG
>JANXMC010000328.1 GCA_025354825.1 Myxococcales bacterium | reverse complement strand
CTCGCGCGCGCAGTCGGAGGCGTTCGGTCCCAAGCTTCGCGCGCTGTCGACGGAGCTTGCGCAGTCCGAGAGCCCGTTCGGCCTGCGGATCGACTGCGCGCTCGTCCCTTTCTTGTCGGCCGACGACGACCTCGCGTCGCGCCCGGACGACCTCGCTCGTTTCGGAATCTTCGGCTGCGAAGCCGGCGCAACGCTCGCCGCCATTCGCATCGACGGGCGCGTTTCGCCGTGCAGCTTCGCCGAGCCGTCCGAGCTCGCGGCGGAGGACCTCGCCGTCGGGTACGCCGCGGACGCGACGCTCGCGCGCTTTCGATCGTTCTCGGACGCCCCGCCCGAACCGTGTGCATCCTGCACGCTTCGTACGGTCTGCAAAGGCGGCTGCAAAGTGGTCGCGACCTACGTCGACGGCGCCTTCGGCCCCGACCCCGAGTGCCCTCGCGTTGTCGCATGGCGAAGCGATTCGCGCGGAACGGCATGAGCACGAAGGCCGCTCCCTTCCCGATGACGGTCGCCCTGGCGATCGCCCTCGCCTGGGGATGCGTTGGTGCAGTCGCGCTCTACGCGACGCTTCGCCTCTGCCAAGTGTTGCTGACGAACGAGCCGTTCCCGACGACGGAGCTCCTCTCGGGGTCGATCGCCTATTTATGGCGCGTCGCCACGGCGGTCTTCGGAGGCGCGCTCTTCGCGTTCGCGGCGTTCGTCATCGCCCGCGACGACTGCGAAAGCGCCGCGCGACGCTTACCCCACGCGCTGGTTTTCGTGGGCTGCTACCTCGCGCTGCAGTCGCTCATCGCGCCGTGAGATCGAGCGCGCCCCGTCACCACGCCGTACCGAGCAGCACAGGTTCGGCGACGAGGGTGATTCCGAAGCGCGCGTAGACCCCTTCCCGAATTACTCGCGCCAAGCCGAGCAGCTCGCGCGTCGTTCCACCGCCGCGATTCACGAGCGCGAGCGCGTGCTTTCGGCTCACGCCCACGCGCCCGTCACCGTAGCCACGCACGAAACCCGCGCGTTCGACGAGCCACCCGGCGGACAGCTTCGTGAGCCCGTTGGTCCCGGGAAACCGGGGCGCGGAGTCGCCGGGCGCGAGAACGCCGGACGCGGCGACGCGGGCGTCGAAGGCCGCGAGCGCGGCGGCATCGACCAGGGGGTTCGTGAAAAACGAACCGGCGCTCACCGAGTCGGGATCGCTGCCGTCGACGACCATCCCTTTGCCGCGACGGAGCGCGATGACGGTGCGCCGCACCTCGGCGAGCGGCGCGCCCTCGCCCGCCGCGCATGCGAGCGCGCGCGTGAGCTCGGCGTAGCGAATCGGCTGCGAGAGCGGGCTCGCGGTGAGCGCAAAGCGAACCCCGAGGACGATGTAGCGTTGCGATGCTTTGAAGTGGCTGTGGCGGTACGAGAAGCCGCAGGCGGCGTTGTCAAGCGTCACGATCGCGCCGCTGTCGCGGTCGAGCGCGCGCACGTGGACGACGGTGTCGCAGACCTCTTGCCCGTAAGCCCCCACGTTCTGAATCGGCGTCGCGCCCACGAGACCGGGGATGCCCGAAAGGCACTCGAGCCCCGACCACCCTTCGTCCACAGACGTTCCGACCAGCGCTTCCCACGATTCGCCGGCGGCGACGTCGACGACGACGCGCGCCCCCTCGCGGGTCGCCTCGATTCCGCGGGACGCCATTCGCGCGACGAGCCCGGCGTACCCCTCGTCGGCGACGACGAGGTTGCTGCCACCGCCGAGGACGAAGAGACCGTCACGCGATGCGCGGGCGAGCTCGACGGCCTCGCGCGCGTCGTCGTCGGAGGTGACGTCGACCCATCGCGCCGCCGCGCCGCCGAGCTTTAGAGTCGTCAGCGGCCCCAGCGCCACGTCGTCCTTTACGCGCATCGAGCCTGGGAATACGCAGAAAGTCCCCTCGCGTGCAACCGCTCCCGATCGATCCGCTCCTCGCCGACATCGTGGCGTCCCTCGCGGCGTGCCCTCGGCTCGTCCTCGAAGCGCCTCCCGGCGCGGGAAAGACCACGCGCGTCCCTCGCGCGCTTCTCGATGCGTTGCCGCCCGAGGCCGGCGAAATCGTCGTCTTGGAGCCGCGCCGGCTCGCGACGCGCATGGCCGCGCGGCGGGTCGCCGACGAGCTGGGCGAGGCGCTCGGCGGCACCATTGGCTACCGCGTGCGGTTCGAAGACGTCTCGAGCGCCCGCACGCGCGTCCGCTTCGTGACCGAAGGCGTGCTGACGCGGCAGCTCGTGAGCAATCCGAAGCTCGCGGGCATCGGGTGCGTGATCCTCGACGAGTTCCACGAGCGGCATGTCCACGGCGACGTGGCCCTCGCGATGCTTCGTCGCCTCTCGCAGACGAGCCGCCCCGACTTACGTCTGGTCGTGATGTCGGCGACGCTCGACGCCGAGCCCGTCGCGGCGTTCCTCGATGCGCCTCGCCTGCGGGCCGAGGGGAAGCGCTTCGACGTTGCGATCGAATACCTGCCCGCGCCCGACGAGCGCCCTCTCGCGTCGCTCGTCGCCTCCGCGGTGCGCGCGCTCCTCGTGGACGCTCTCGACGGCGACGTCCTCGTGTTTCTCCCCGGCGCCGCCGAGATTCGACGCGCGATGGAAGCGTGCGAGAAGCTCGGCGCGAGCCACGATCTGCTTCTTTTGCCGCTCCACGGCGACCTGTCGCCGGCGGAGCAAGACCGCGCGGTGAAGCGCGCCGATCGCCGAAAAGTGATCTTCGCCACGAACGTCGCCGAATCGTCCGTGACCATCGACGGCGTCGCCGCGGTCGTAGACAGCGGCCTTGCGCGCTTCGCGGCCCACGCGCCGTGGTCGGGAATTTCGACACTGCGGGTCGACCGCGTGAGCCGCGCCTCGGCGACCCAGCGCGCGGGCCGCGCAGGGCGAACACGCGCGGGTCGTTGCCTTCGCCTCTACACGAAGGCCGACTTCGAAACGCGCCTCGAGCACGACGTGCCGGAGATTCGCCGGGTCGATCTTACGCAGACGATCCTCGAGCTCGCGTCGGCGGGCGTGGGCGACCTCACGTGGTTCGAAGCCCCCGCCGCAGAGGCGATTCGCGCGTCGCGCGAGCTTCTCGTGCGCCTCGGCGCGCTCGACGACGCGGGGCGCGTGACGTCGACAGGCACGCGCATGCTCCGGTTCGCGGTCCATCCGCGGCAGGCGCGCCTGCTCGTCGAGGCCGAGGCTCGCGGCGTGGTCGACGACGCCTGCGTCGTAGCCGCGCTCCTCGGGGAACGCGACATTCGCGCGTCGTCGAAAACGCGCTTCGACGGAGGCCAGCGCAGCAACTCCGGCGCGACGGAGCGGTCGGATCTTCTCACGATGCTCGATCTCTTTCACGAGGCCGAGGGCGATCGCTTCTCGGCGCACTCGCTGCGCGCCATCGGACTGGACGTCGGCACCACGCTCGCCGTCGAGCGCGCGCGAACGCAGCTTCGCCGCGGCTGCGCCCCCACGCGCACCGCGGCCACGCCCGGCCCGAAGAGCGACGACGCGCTGCTTCAGTGCGTCCTCGCGGGCTACCCCGACCGCGTGGCGCGCCGGGTTCGCATGGGCGCGCGCGCGCTCGCTCTCGCAGGCGGGGGCAGCGCCGAGCTTAGCGAGATGAGCGCCGTTCGCGATGCGCCGTGGATGATCGCCGTCGAAGCGGAGGATCGCCGTGGCGCCGTTCTCGTCCGCACCGCGAGCGCCATCGAGCCCGAGTGGCTGCTCGATTTGTACGCCGACGCGATCGTCGAGACGACCGACGTGCGCTGGAACGCCACCGCGCAGAAGGTGGAGGCGACGAGCCGCATGACCTACGCAGGCCTCGTGCTCGACGAATCGCAGGCCTTAGGCTCCGACGCCGAGGTCACGCGAGTGCTCGCCGAAGCGGCCATCGCAGCGGGTGCGCACACGTTCGCGGCCGAGGACGCCCTCGCCCGCTGGCTCGCCCGCGCCCGCTTCACGGCCGACACGACGAAAAGCTTCGCGCCCCCGACGGACGACGCCGTTCGCGACGGACTCCGCGCGATGTGCGAAGGGCGTCGAAGCTTCGCCGAGCTGCGGCAAGCGTCGCTCATCGATGCGCTCAAAGGCGAGCTAGGTCATGTCCACGGCGCGCAAATCGAGCGGTTCGCGCCCGAGCGCGTGACGTTGCCCGGGGGGCGTGCGGCGCGCATCGAGTACGCAACGGGCAAGCCGCCGTGGGTGGAGGCTCACTTGCAAGACTTCTTCGGCACGCTCCAAACGCCGCGCATTGCAGACGGCCGCGTGCCGTTGGTCGTGCACCTCCTGGCGCCCAACAAGCGCGCGGTGCAGGTGACGACCGATCTCGCGGGCTTCTGGGAGCGCCACTATCCGGCGGTGCGAAAAGAGTTGATGCGCAAGTACCCGCGTCACTCGTGGCCGGAAGATCCAAAGACCGCGCTACCGATCCTGCGCGTGCCGCGGCGCTAACACGTGGACCCCGACGCGCGAGCCTCGCCGACGCGGCACGACCGCTCCGACGGTTCGCGACCCCGTGGGTTCTGTTCGCGTCGTCGATGAGACCGGAGGGCGCGACGCGTCGTGCGCGAAAGGGCTACGAGCCTCCGAGGCGCAGCACGGCGTCGCCCGCATCGAGCAGCTCGTTCGTGTGCGCAACGACGGCGACCATCCTCGTCGCCGACAGCTCGCGCACGAGAGCCGCGACCAGGCGTATCCCCGCCGCGTCGAGGTTCGCGTCCGGCTCGTCGAGGACAACGACGGGCGCGTCGTGGCAGAGCACGCGTGCCAGGGCGACGCGCTGTCGCTGCCCAACGGAGAGCACGCCGATCCGAATGCCGAGGGGGTCGGCCGGCGACAGCTCTTCGAGCGCCGCGAAGATGCCCGTCCGCACGAGCGCGGCCGCGATGACCTCGTCGGAGACGTCGAGCGAGAAGACGCGGACGGTCTCGCGAACGCTCGCCCGCTCCGAAAGGTACGGCCGCTGCGCGAGGTAGGCCACCGATTGCCGCCACGCCGAAACGTCGAGCTTCGCAAGGTCGACGCCATCGATGCGAACCGCGCCCAACGTGGGCTGCGCGAGGCCAAGCAGAAGGCGCAAGAGCGTGCTTTTCCCGGCGCCATTGGGCCCTGCGATGACGAGGGGCGTGCCACGCTCCCACGTGAACGAAAGCCCATCGAGCACGGCGCGCGTCCGTTCCCCGTCGCCGTAGCGGAACGTAACGGCCTCGACGGCAACGCGCGCCGGTGTGCCCGCGAGTAGAAGGCCGCCCGGCGGATCGGGCACGGCGCTCGCGAGGAGCGCATGCAACGGCGCGAGCTGCGTCGTCGCGCGGGAGACCTCGACGAGCGCACGCGCCGCACCCGCGAACGCGGGGACGATGCTCGCGACGACCGCGGCATCGCCCAAGGCGTGCGCGTCGACGCGGCCGCCGGATGCACGGACGATGAGAACGACGAGGCCAACGGCGAGCCCCGCCGCGAGAACGGGCGTGCGCCCCGCCAGCGACGCGATGCGGTCGCCGCGCGACGAGACGCGGCGCCAATGGTCGCTCAGCGCATCGGTTCGCGCGGCGAAGGTCGCGCCACGCCCGCTGGCCGAGAGCTCGACACGCCCGCGCACCGCCGCGACCACCGCGTCGACGACGGGGACGAACGCTTTGCGCGCGCGCTCTTCGGTGCGCGTGACGAGCCGCCGCACAGCCGAGGCCGCCAGCGCCGCTGCGACGAGCGCGATTGCGCCGAGGGCGAGTAGGCGAGACGACTCGAGGCGCGCGAGGAGAAGCACGAGCGCCGCCGACGCAGCGCTGTTCGCGACGAGCTCGGGGATGTGCTCCGAGAGCAGGCTCTCGCTTCGAAAGAGACCTTCGAAAACCGACTGCTGCTCGTCCTCGGGCGCCGCGTCCGACGTTCCCACGGCCCGCGTGACGACCAGCGCGCGAACGACCGTCCCCACGAGCCGCGCGTAGACGCGCTTGCGGAGCGACGCTCGAAGCGCGCCGTGAACCGCGTAGAGCGCCGCCAGCCCGACGCCAATGGCGACAGCGCGCGTGTGCTCGGAACGGACGAAAGACACGGCGACGAGAAACAGCACCCCGCGCTCCGTGAAGCGGAGCGCTGCGCTCGCGCCCATGGCCAGGCGCGTCGTCGCATCCGTCGGAGCGAGCACGCGGCGAAGGGTTCGCGTCACGTGCGCTTATTGGGCGGGATGCACGACCCGCTTCTCCGCGGCCCGTTCTGGCGTCCGCGCGTTGCCGGTCGAGAGGAGGTTCCGACTCACTCGACGGAAACTATCCGGGATGATCGTCCCTGACAATCCGCTCGCGGACGCCGTAACGCACGCTGCGCTCGGATCTCTGGCCGCGTTCCTACGTCGCGCGCGGGCTCAAAGCTCGACGGCCATCTCGACGAGCTGGTGTGTCATCGCCGACATCGGGTCGTCGCCCTCCGTAAGCCATGCGCCCGTCAGGTGCATTCCCGCTCGAACGTTTGCGGCAATGCAAGGCGCGTTACGCGCATGCACGTAAGAGTACGCGCGCCGCGCGCCGCACTCTTTGGCGGTGCGAATGGCGAAGGCCTTGAGTCTCGCCGCGCCCCCTCTTCCGCGCGCTGACGGCGCAACAAAGAGCGCATGAAAGTAACAGTCGGCGGGGGACGGCCACGCCATGAGCACGGTGCCGATAAGCTCTCCGCGTGAGCTGAAGAGCCCGACCGCTATCGGCGCGAGACAGGCCGGCGGCAGCTCCCGCGTCACGCCGTCGGCGTCGCTCCGCAGCTCGTGAAAGCGTGCGTAGAGCGCGCGATCCCCCTCGGTCAGTACCCGGAGGCCGTAGTCGTCGAGCCCCCCTCGCCGCCGCCGAATGCGCGCCGCGTGCGTGCGCGCGTGTGCCAGCAGCACGGCCATCGCGTAGAGGCCTCGTGTCCACGCCGACGGCGCGATGGCGGCGAGCGCGCCGATCGACGGCACCGTACGCGCGCGGCCGATGGCGCGGCGAGCGTCGACCCACCCATCGTCCCGCGGGGCGACTTCGCTCCTCACGCGGAGCTCGTCGCCGCGGACCTCGAGGACTCGACGCCACGCGAGCTTCGAGCGCCCCGGAAAGACGACGAGATCGCCCACCCCAGGCGCCTCGGCGACGATCTCGAGGGAGTGATGAGGGAGCGCGAGGAGACGAAGAACACGCGAGCTCGGGCGGATGCGCACGCGCCTGGGGCATGCCCCGCGCGCGTACGCGTCGAGAAGCTCGGCCTCCGTAAGCGTTGGGACCGCCGCGGCGTGACTCATCGGTGAATCCCCTCGTATGCCGGCCGAAACACCTTGCGAGGTGGGGGGCGACGCGAGCACTGGGGTGAGCCCCCCGCGTCACGCGCGCTCATCGAGCTCGAGGCACCACCAGCTTCTCAGCCGACAGAGCGCTGACGAGCGCGTCGAGATCGGCGAGCGCCGTCGCATGATCGACGTCGAACTCGCGCGTCATACGCTGCGCGATCGTTTCGCGCGTCGTCTCCACGCCGACCGAGAGGAGCTTCCACACGAGGACGCCGGTGGCGTTGAGCGTGAAGTAAAACTTCGTGTCGAGGTGAAGGAGGACCGCCGTCCCGTCTCGCATCTCCGTCAAAACGACCTGCGGGTTCGCGCTCGGCATCGGGTCGGTCACGACGGCGAAGTTACTCCGAATGCCTGAGCGTGACAAATCACTGGGCGGCAGTCGTGGCCTCGCTCCTCGGGCGCGAGTAAGAACTGTTGCCGCGCCAATGGTCAGCGAAGCAGCACGGACGCGCGTCTCCGCCCTTCACACCGTCCGTCACGTGCTCGCGGCGGCGGCTCTGCGCGAGTTCTTGGCCATCGAGGGGCTCGATCGCGCCCGCATCTTGGTCGTCAAAGGCATGTCGACGTCGAGCATTCTCTACGCGCACCCCTCCGAGCGCCCACTCTCGGACGTCGACGTGAGAACCACACGGCGTGACCTCGCCGTCGTCGTACAGGTCGCGCGTCGGCGCGGCATCGCTGCCGACTGGTCGTCGGCGCAGCTCGGGACGGTCGCGGTCCGCATTGCGGGCGTTGATATCGAGCTCGAGTCGACCATCGGCCCGCCGGGTGTCTGTGCGGTCTCGGTCGGCGAAATGCTCGGACGCGCCGCCTCACGCGAGATCGCCCCCGGTCTCGTGGCCCTCGTCCCCGAGATCCACGACCACGCGTTGCAGCTCGCGCTCAACGTGTTCAAGGATCTCCTCCTCTCCCCGGCATGGTCAGTCGAGGACGCCCGGCGAATCGTACGCCTGGACAGCTTTGACCCGACGCGCTTCGTAGCGCTCGTGCGCCGCGCAAAGTGCGCCGGAGCCGTCGGACTCGTCGCCACGTGGCTCGCGGAAACGGGTGAGAGCCCCGAGTGGAGCGAGCTGCGCGACGCCCTCACGCCTCCGCGTGCGAACGCAGTCTATGCGCGGCTGTTTCACGCCGCAGGACGCCACGACGTGCGACACGTGCTCCGAACGCTCGTCGCGCATGGCGGGAGCGACACGCTGACCGGGACGCTACACGGGCTCGCGGCCGGCGCATTCGGCGCCCTTCGATGGAAGATACGGCAAGCGCGGGGGACGCTCGTCGAGCACGTGGAGGCGATCCGACCCCCCATCGCGCCGCGTTAACCGCGCGCCCGCGGGCGGCTGCAGTGCGACTGCCGCGACCGTTACGCGATGGTCGGCATTCTCATGGACGCGATGGCGCGCTCACGGTCATCGGCACGAAAGCGCCGTGCCGTTCGAGCTCCTTCGACGTGCCCGCGACGTAGAGCATGAGACGACGGGTGCCATCGCCCAGGCGAACCGGATTCGGCAAAAACAGCTCGACGAAACGGGGATTCGTCCCGAGCTCGCCCGCGAGGCGCGACTGGCCCGTCATCGCGCCCGTCGCCAGGAGGACGGCGGAATTGCGAGCGACCGACTCTGGTCCAGGAAAGACGACGTAGTCCGGATTCAAGGAGAGGCTGTAATCGAAATCGAACTTGTCATGCCCCATTGGCATCTGGGGGTGTCGATTCGTTCGCGCGACGTGGGCGTCGCACTTGCCGAGAAAGTCGACGGCGCGACGCCGAGCGAAGTAGGCGGTGCTCCCGGCCGCAAACACGCCGACGGTCGCGTCCGCGCCCGCGTGCGCGGCGATGGCGACCCCAATGGGCACCGAGTCGGCAGGCAATCCATTCGTCGAGGTGAGGCTGCCGATCGACGAGGGGCTCCATGCTCCAGTGGCGAGGGCGATCCCACACGACACGACGAGGATTCCGAACGTTCGCTCGCGAACGACCCGTGGCGAGAGGACATCGGCGGCAGCTGCGACGGCGAGGACGATGAGGACGGGGACGAACGGCGCGAGAAACCGCCCTTTGTCGAACATGTCACCGCCGACGAACGCCGCGAACGCCGCAGAAAGGGTGAAGCCCCCGACGAGGGCTACGCGCTCGGGCGTCGGGCGGAGCGCCGTCCAGGCGAACGCGGGAACGATCGCCGGCGCGTACACGCGTACGAAGGAGAGGACGTAGGTGAGGCCACGCCATAGCCGATCGGGGCTTAGGTCGACCTTTAGATAGTAGGTATTGGGCAGCCACGTACCGTAGTAGGCGCGCCGCAACACCAAGCTCCCCGCAATGATCAGCAAGCATGGCGCGACTCGGAGAGCCGACCGCCGCCAGCGCCATGGTCCCAGCGCGACGATGGCGAGCAGGGTCGCGACGAGACCATAGGCGTCGCTCCGGACGCACGGGATGAGGCCGGCGAGCACGAACGTGGCAATGCGAGGAGCTTCGCGCGCCCGGTCTTCGAGGAGCCACACAACGGCAGCGAGAAAGAGTGCCGTCAGGAGGGGCGTTTCGAACCCGTTCGCCCCCCAGGTGACCACATCGATGTTGAGAGCCACGGGAAGGAGGACGGCCGCGAGCGTCGCCGGGGCGCGCCCGCCGAGCGCGACGAGCACGCGCTCGGTCAGACGGAGAATCGCGAGCGTCAGGCCGAGGTTCACGAGCTTGACCACCAGCGACGTGTGCGCGTCGGCGATCGGGAGCGCGTGAACCGCGGCCATGACGAGCGCCCACCCGGGGTTCGTGATCCCCTCCACGTGCTCCCCCGCGTTCCAGACGAGGCCGTGCCCCTCGACGAGGTTCCGCGCGTAGCGCATCGAGATCATCTGGTCGTCGTCGAGCCAGAAGTAACGAACGCCGTCGATGCGCGCGCTACCGCGCCAGGCCACCCACGCGTAGAGGGCGGAGACGAGGCCCGCGCTCACCAGCCGCGAAGCGCGAGGAGATACCGCGAACGAATGCTCTCCCTCGGCGGGGTCGACCGGACGGAACGGCAGGGGGCTCACGGCGCGCTCCAATGCTCGCGGAGACGTTTCATCCTCGGGCTCCGACGGCGATGGCGGCGATGGCGGCGAGCGGTGCACGTCAGAGCACGCCGGCGCCTCGAAAGTCGAGTGCGCCGATGCCCAACGTCACGGCGTACACGCGCGCGTCGTGGGCCAGCTCCTCGATGACCCGACACTGCTGCGCGGTTCGTCCTGCCCCTTGCACGGTCATCAGCTGGCTCGACTCCAGCAGCGCCACGACGCCCCGCACGGCTTCAGCAGGCTCGATTCGCGTCGCCTCCGCTGGCCGCACAGTGGGGCAGAGAATCACGCTCGGCGCCGGGACGTCGAGCACGAGGCGCCCCGCGAACGCCCGGCTCGCATCAAGCACTCGCTTGTCGGAACCGAATTCGACGGGCTCGCCAACGAACGCCGCGAGGTCGGGGAAGAGGCAGCGGGCATGTGCCCCCACGTGGAAGTGGCGGCGGAACGACGCGAGGCGGACCCCGCTGTCGGCTCGCCAGGCAAACAGGGTGTCGTCGCCGAGCGGGCGCGCGCCGGCCGCCGCCAAGGCGAGCGTTGTCGTCGTCTTGCCGGCCCCGGAGCCGCCGAGGATGAGGACGCTCTTCCCTTCGGGCGTCAGCGCCGCGCCGGCATGAAGATGAAAGCGGTCGTGTGTGCGCAGGGTGAGAGCCACGGCGATGAGCAGCGCGAGCTCGATCTCTCGCGCGCTGTTCCGAAGCATGTCGCTCGTCGCAACCGCGCGGATCGAGCTCTCGTGGGGCGAGACGTGGATCGTCGCCCCCGGCGCGACGAGGACAAACCCTGCCGAGCCGCTGCTACGCGTGTCGTTCGACGCGTTGTCGAGGCGGTAGGCATTGAAAGGTCCGACGAAAAAGCAAAGCGGCCCGCCGAGGACCGCACTCCTAACGGGCGCGGGATGACCCCATCGGAGCTCAATGTTCACGTCGGCGTGACCGGGCTCGTCGAGCTGCGGTGCGCAGGCAAACATCTCAGAGAGCGGATCGACGAGCACGTCGCCTGCGTGAATGGAGCGCGCATGCACGCGCAAACCGAATACAGAGTACGCGTTCGTTGCGTCCGAGGCGTTCAGGCTCACGGCTCGTCTTCACGGCGACTGCTCGCGAACGGCCTTCCGAGCGTGCGGACCTCCGTGCACGGTTCAGCGGACGACACGCAATCTTACCTTCGCGTCGGCATCCGCATCCGCATCAGAGGAGCCGCTGTGCCGGGCCACTTGCTTTTCGGGAGC
Organism: Myxococcales bacterium; assembly: GCA_025354825.1. GTDB lineage: Bacteria > Myxococcota_A > Polyangia > Polyangiales > Polyangiaceae > JANXMC01. The sequence goes on along the minus strand of JANXMC010000328.1, from coordinate 3,358 downwards.
CCACGCGCCGCGCCAGCGTTCACGCTTCGCGGACGGACCCGCCGCGCCGTGATCGGTCCAGTGCGCCTTGCCGAAGAACTTGAAACAGAAGTTGCATGTGGACATGTCCCAGCTGCCGACCGCGCCAGCCGAAATCGCTTGCAGCTTTGCGTCCTGCACGCCGTGGCCGATCCCGAGCAGCTTCCGGTGGGCGTCCACCAGACTCATTTCGTGCAGGTCACCCGCAATGGAATCGTCGCGTCCGGCGCTCAGGTCGCTCGAGTGAGCACAGCACATCGAAAGACGGCCGTGGACATCGACGCTCAGCTCGTCGCCGCGAATTGGGCCGCAAACGGCGAACGCACTATCCCCAGGAAATCCCTCGGCGAGCGCGACGGGAAGCCTGAGAGTCGCCGCCAGGCGCTCAATGCGCTCGCGCGCTGCACGCCATTCGTCTGCAGTCAGGAAAAGATCCTCGTCGTGGAGCGTGCCGGTAGGTTGAAGCATTGCAAACACGACTTCGCGCGCACCCAGGTGCGAGGCGGAAGCTCCCATCGCCTCGATCTCACCCACGTTCCGAGAGTGGACGGTCATCTTGAGCGCGAACGGGATCGCGTAGACCGTGCAAATCGACAGGGCGGACATCACGTCGCGGTAACTGCCGGCGCCGCGAATGCGGTCGTGCGTCGCCTCCGTCGCTCCGTCGACGCTGATCGCAACCAAGTCAAGACTTCGCCGCCGCTCGGGCTTCGCGAGGAGCTGGTCCACGAGCTTCGGAAGCGTCGCTCCGTTCGTCACCATCCGCCACCTGAGCCCACGCGATGCGATGGCATCCAGCACTTCCAGAAACCGCGGGTGCAGCGTCGGCTCACCCCCGGTCAGGCCAATGACGCCGATGTTGTAGGCGGACTTCGCCTCGTCGAGAATCTTTTCGACGACAGCGAGATCGACGTCCGTTGGCTTTTTCCCGGGGTCCCTCGCGCAATGCTGGCAGTCGAGCTGGCAGCGATCGGTGAGGTGAAATCCCAGGAGTCTCGAGCGCGCGCTCACGTCAGCCTGGCGGAAGGAAGGCCGTGTTCGTGCCGCTGATGAGGGCCACTTTCGCTACAGAACCAAGTCGCTCCAGCCTTGGAGCAACATACGCTGCCTTCCCGCGCAGCTCTGCCCCAAGCGTGTCTGTCAACGGGGCCCCGGCCACCGCTTCGCTCACAACCCTCGCCCCCGGTTCATTGGCCTGATGCATTCTCACTATCCTCCCTCTGGCGTTGCGATGACACGGCAGACCACCACGATGCCTGAAAGCGCGCAACACAATCACACTGCAGCGGACGAGACACCGCGACCTGTGATCCTGCAGCGGGTTCACCCCGATGTCCATCCCTCAGCTTGAACTTCATTCGTGGGTGTGAGTCGTCGCAGCGATGCCTACGGGGGGGTTGGTTGCGCGGACGCTCGGTTGCATTCGCGAGTAAGCTGCAACCCCGATGCTAGCGCGGCTCGGTGATCTCGTGACGACGGTGATTGTCGCATCACGGCTCACGTCACTCAGATTGCGCCTCCCGGCCCTCCTTGCGGACGGATCGCTTCCGGTCGCCTTGTCCCAGCTCGATCCCTTGCGCCCGAGGGCGCGCCCCGGCGCGCCGCCAGTCGCTGTCGTTAGGGGGATCAGGCTCGGCGAGGCATTCGTGCGGCGCTTGCATCGCGTCCACGTGCCAGACACGTGCCTGTATCGATCCTGCGCTCGCTACGCGTTGCTCCGAGAGAACGGTGTGGCCGCCGAGATCGTGCTCGGAGTCCGCGGCCAGCAAGGAAATATCGAGGCGCACGCATGGGTGGAGATCGAAGGCACGGCGTTCCTCGAGGTCGTCGATCACGCGCTCGTTGAAAACTTCCGCCACCCACCGCGCCTCGCGCCGGGCGCTCGCTCGCCAAGGTCGGGGCGATGACAGGATTGCGAGGGCGCGCAGCGGGGCTCGCCTAGGGGAGAGCGCTCCGCCGCGCGCCAGAGGGCCCGCCAGTCCGACGAGCCCGGGTCGGCTCAGAAGAAGCTACTTCCGGCGTTCTTCGTGCCAGCACGGCCGGCCGAAGCGGCAGTGCCGCCCGTAGCGATGCTTCCGGCTGCACCGCCAGCACCTGCCGTACCCGCTGCGAAAGCTAGCGACCCAGATTGGGTAAGGCTGCTGCCCGACGAGACGAGCACGCTGATTGAGTGCCCGCCGGCGCCGCCCGGCGCGGCTCCGGAGCGCCCGCCCGCGCCTCCACGCGCCGCGCTGCCGCCGGCGCCCGCATTGGTTCCGCTGCCACCGGCACCCGTCGTTGCAGACAACGCGCCGGCGGCCTGCGTACCGCCCTTGCCGCCGGCCCCGGCGTTCGCCGACGCGAGGGTGCAGTTCGAGAACACGTTTGAACCGCCGCCGGAGATGAGGACCCCGATGGACGAGCCGCCGGAGAAACCGGCGGTCGGCGCGAAGGCGCCGCAACCGCCGGCGGAACCGCCCGCGCCCCCGCCGCCGCCGAAGTTTGTGCACACTGACGTCACCAGGGACGTCCCGCCGCCTCCGCCTCCGCCGCCCGCGCCGCCCGCGCCGTCCGATCCGTTGGTGGGTTGGACCGCGGCGGGCGGGACGAACAGCCCGCTCAGACTTGAGCCGTTGCCGCTTCCTGCCACGCCGTTCGAGCCCGCAGCCCCCACAGTCGCGGCGATGGGGGCGCCGCCCGCCGTCGCTGTGGGGCTCGCGGGACAGACGCCGGGGGCACTGCCTGCACCCGCCGCGCCGCCCGCGGTGGAATCGCTGCCGATCGTGCCCGCCGTACCGTTCATTGGATTCGAGGGCGTGTAGCCGCCCGCGCCGCCCGAGGAGCCAGCGGGAGTGGTGGTGCCGGTCGAGCAGAGTCGACCCGAACCGCCGGCTCCCCCCGCGCCCCCCCTGGACGACGAGCCAGCCGCGCCCGCTACCCCTCGGCCGGCGGAGTTTGCCGCGCTCGCGTTGCCCGCGTTACCTGCCGCGCCGCTGCCGCCGGTACCCGCGGTGATCGTGCACTTGTCGAAGGTGACCGTCCCGGTGTTCGACACGAGGCGCAGACCGTACGAGTCCTCTCCCGCCAGCGCTGTGCCGGCACGCCCCGTCACGTTCATCAGCTGCACGGTCAACGGGGCTACCACGGAGCTATCCGCGAGCACGGCCGTGTTCGAGTTCACGCTCGTCGTCGGCAGGACGGCCGTGTTGGTGCGCGTCCCGATGAACCCGTTGGCGCCGTCGTATCCGCCGTAGAGGCTGACGCCCGATTCGAGGGTCAGCGACTCGCTGAAGCTCGTCGCGGTACGGCTGATGATCACGCTGGTCTTTGACGTCGCGACGGCTCGGGTCAGCCCCAGCAG
>JANXMC010000543.1 GCA_025354825.1 Myxococcales bacterium | reverse complement strand
AGCTCGTGGAAGAGGCTCGGACGTAGTTGAGAATTTGCGATCGCGACGACGCCGCCGTCGCGACTTGCATCCACCTTCCAGAAGACGAGGTTCGGTTGGCCGTTCGATCCGTTCTCGCCCGTTTCAGCAAGCACGTCTTTGCTTGCTCGCACGATGAGGATAATCGTGGGCGGCAACTGTGGAAGCACCCGGCGCACATCAGCAACCGCTCGCTCCGCTACATCTTCGATTGCGCGACGTTCGGAGCGCGAGAATGCGTGCTCCTGGTTGTCCTCGAACACCACGGTGACTGCGCTCGAGCGACAACCGCAAACGCTGGCGAAGGCCGCTAGTATCCGTGTTCTGAGTCTTGGGAGCTCGGGCGGGCGCCGCCTCGTGGTCGACCCGGACGGTCACCGAGAAGACCTTCCGATTCGACGAACGACTTCACGTCGGCCACGTCGTAGCCATGCGAGATACGTAGCGGGGCGACGGCTGCTTCGACGGATGCGTGGACTCCAACGTCGCCATGTTTGCGAACGACCATCATGAGACTGGTGATGATGCTGCGGACGATGGTTTGCCAGAACCCATGACGTCCCAAGAATACGATGTGCGTCGCCCCAATGGATTCTCGCGTTGCGACCACGAACCTCGCCATCGCCTCGCGCAACGCCGCGGAGGGGAGCTCATTGAGGGGAGAGACGATCCCTACGAGGTCGACCTTCCTCTTCGACGCGGATGCCGAACGCCGAATGAAAGCCGTGATGGCGAGGAACTCATCGGCCGTCGAGTCTCCGAACCAGCGCACGAACACGACGCCACCGATGGCTGCCGCCTTGAAGTTCTCGCCGTCCAACGTCGCCGTGGCACCCGACGGAGGAAGTGTTGTCGTCATGGCGTGCAAAATCAGGCTAGCAGCGTGCGATTCGCGCGCCAGAGCACGACCGAGCCCACGCGGCACTCGAGCGAAATCACGACGATCGAAGACGGCTTCGCGACGCTCGACTTGGTCCGTCGCGGACCGTGAGCTGATGGCCGCTCTCATCGCGCAGACGAATGGATGCGATTGGTGCGTGAGGGCGCACACGGCAGTGGCGGAGGGCGCGTATCGCGACGCGCCAAAGGTCGCCGCCGTGCTCTGCGATCTCGAGACGGCGCCGATCGAGGAGCCGCTACGCGCGACTCTGCACATGCTTCGAAGTTGACGAAAGAGGACGCAGTGACAGCGGACGACCTGCGAGCGGTCCTGGCTGCCGGCGTTACGCGTGAGCAGATCGAGGACGCGCTCGCTGTTTGCTTGGCGTTCAACACCATCGGTCGCCTCGCCGATACCTTCGGATTCGTGCAACCGACTCGCGAAGCGTTCGAAGCTGGCGCGAAATACCTCCTCGCGCGCGGGTATCGCTGAGGCGGTCGCGAAGCGTCGATGGCGCGCGACGCGCGAAGCCTTCACCTACGCGCCCGTCGCCACGATGGCAGCTGCGCCGGCGGCTCCCTCGATGCGGGTTTCACACGTGTGTCCGAGCACACCGATTGACAATCGGTGTTTGCTCTCTCACCGTTGCACCATGAATCCCGTGCCTCGCCTCGGTGATCTCGAGCTTGCCGTTCTCGAGCTCGTCTGGTCGTCGGGCGACGTCGACGTCAAGGAAGCGCATCGGGCTATCGGCCTTCCTCGGGGCATCACGCCCAACACCGTTCAGTCGACGCTCGAGAGGCTCTACCGAAAGGAGCTCTTCACGCGCGAACGCTCCGGGCATGCCTACCGCTACGCAGCCGCTGTCTCGCGCGACGAGTTCCGCGCACGCGCTGCCGCGGCGGCGGTGGGTGAGCTGCGCGGCGCGCAGGCCAAGGGCGTGCTCGCAGCGTTCGTCGATATCGCCACCAGGGCCGATCGCTCGAACCTGGATAGGCTCGAAGCGATCTTGGCGGCCGCCCGCGCCAAGCAGGCGAGCAAGTGAATCTCCTCTCCGTTGTGCTCGTCGTGGCCATGGCCGGTGCGGCCGCCGCGTGCGTGCTGCTCCGCGCGGCGCTTGGCCGGGTCGTCGCGCCCCTGCGGCGCGTGGCCCCCGGGCCGCGCGTTCGGTGGGCGCTCGCACTGCTGGCGGCGCCTTCGGGAGTTGGCGCCCTAGGCGCCCTCGTGGCCTTCGGCCCCTGCCTTCGCACCTTGCTCTTAGGGATGTCCGACGCGTGCCGCTCTCACGGGGGTCCTGAGTTCTTCTTCTGTTTGCGCATGCCGATGCACGACACGCCCGTCGCGTGGGCTGCGGGGCTCGTCGTGGTGGCGTGGGTCGTTTCACGGCTTGCGATGGGGACGCACGCGCTCGTCCGCACGCGGTCCGCGCTCGGGCGCCTTCGTCGGCTCGGGACGTTCGACGCGGAACGTGGGTTCTGGTTGGTGCCGGGCGACATCGCCATCGTCGCCGGCTTCCCACGCGCGCAGGTCTACGTGGGTGAGCGCCTCGAGAGCTGCGTGTCGTCGGCCACGTTCAACGCGGTCATCGCGCACGAACGCGCCCACCAGCGACGGCGCGATCTCCGGACGAAGCTCGTGGCGCGGGCGGTGTCGCTCTGCCTGCCCACCTCGCTCCGCACGGCGCTTCTCGGTGAGCTCGATCTTGCGATGGAACAGGCGTGCGATGCCATCGCCGCCGACGAAATCGGCGACGCGCTGACCGTCGCCGGGTCGCTCCTCGAGCTCGTACGCGCGGCCGCGACGATGCCCGAGGGCTTCGCGCTCGCGTTCTCCGCGCCGCTCGACCATCTCGAGGCGCGCGTCCGAGCGCTCTGCGCGCCCGAGTGGTCTCCGTCGGGCCGCGCCGCCTCCGCGTGCTTCGCGCTTTGTGCGATGACGATCGTTGGATGTGTCGCGTTCGATCTTCCCTTGCACGACATGACGGAATCGCTCTTCGAGCGCCTCCTCGGGTGATCCATGGCCGCGCCTCCGTCGCAGTTCCGCGCCTTCAAAAGACCGATCGTCGCTCGGTATTTCATCGGCGCGCTCGCGTTGTGGCTCGCGCCGAGCACGGCGAGCGCGCAGCCCGCGCCGCGCGTTCTCAAGCGGGATACCGTCGCCACGCTCGCACGGGAGAATAGTCCCAACGTCGTGGTCGCGCAGCGACGCATTGGCGAGGCGCGCGCGCTGCGCGTCGGCGCGGGTCTCGCGACGACGGTCAATCCCGAGATCTCCGGATACGTCGGGCCCCGCTTCGCAACGGCCGCGCGCGCCACAGACTTCTTCGTGGGCGTCGCCTGGCCCTTCGACCTTTCGGGAAGCGCTTCGCAACGCGAGAAAATCGCCGACGCGCGTAGCCAGTTGGCCGAGAACGAAGCGTCGGCCACGCGTCGCGCCGCGGTCGGCGACGCGCTCGATCTCTGGGCGCGCGCGCGAGGTGCGGAGGAACGGACGGCGATCGAGTCCGCGCGCCTCGAGCTCGATCGGGCGCTCCTGCGGGCCTCGGTCGTGAAGCGCGCGGCGGGCACGACGGGCGACGGTGATGTGGCGCTCGCGCGCGCGTTGGAGGCCCAGGGCGTGGCGCGCAGGGCGGTCGCCGAGCGGGATCGCGAAGGGCTCCTCGAGCGCCTCAAGGCGCGCGTCGGCATCGGTCCGCGGGAGCTCATCGCGGTGAGTGGAGCGCTTGATGGCGACGACACTCCCGAGCTCGACGTCCTCGTGGCGCGACTCCGTAACCAACCGTCGGCCGTTCGCGCCCTGACCGCGATTCGAGTTTCGGAAGGCAATGAGCTGCTTCAACGCAAGCTAGGAATGCCAACGCCGCGCGTGACCGCCGGCGGTGGCCGAGACCCCGACTCCTACCTTCACGTGGGCGTCGATCTTCCGCTCCCGATCTTCCAGCGAAATCAGACCAACCGAGCCGTTTCCGCGGCGCAGACGGACACGGCGCGAACCGAGTACACGAGCGCGCTCATCCTCGCCGAGGCTGACCTTCGAGCGGCCTACGCGGAGCATCTCGGTGCGCGCGACGCGGTGCGCGCGCTCCAAGCTGCGATGCCCTCGGTCGAAGATGCCGAGCGCCTTGCCTCGCGCGGCTATGAGCTCGGGCAGACCACCCTGACCGAGGTCATTACGATTCGCCGCGAAGCGGCGGCCGCGCGCCTCGCCCTCGTGGACGCGCAGGTAGCCTTTGCGCGGTCGCGCATCGTCCTCGAACAGATGGCGGGAGCGGCGCCGTGAAGCCGTCGCTCCTGATCGCGCTTGGGGCGCTCGCCGTGGCCTGCCACCGGAGGCCGCCGCCACCCGCTGCCGCGGAAGCGAAACCCTTGGGACCGTCCGTGGTGCAGCTCACGCCGGAGGGCGTGCGCAACGCGGAGGTCCGCTGGCAGCACGTCGAGCCGGGCGCGTTTACGCCGCGCCTTCGGCTGGCAGGTTCCATCACGGGTGATTCGAAGCACATCGCCGAAATCGGCGCGCGCGTTCCGGGCCGGGTCACAGCCGTGACGGTCGCTCTGGGCGACCGCGTGCGAACGGGGCAAGTGCTCCTCGAGGTCGAGGCGGTGGAGCTTCACGACGCGACGTTGAACTACCTCACAGCCTCCGCGAAGGTCCGCGCCGCGCGCGACACGTTGGCGCGGCACAAGCAGCTTGTGGACGAACGCGTCGGCGCGGTTCAAGACCTACGACGCGCGGAGGCGGAGGCCGCCTCGGCGGAAGCCGCGTTCGGCGAGGCACGCGAGCACCTTGGGTTCTTGGGGTTGAGCCCGTCGGAGATTGCGGGGCTCAACGCCGCGGGCAGCGGGGGTGGCACGCGAAGCCGCGTTCGAAGCCCGATCGACGGGCGCGTCGCCGCGTTGAACGTCTCGATAGGTCAAGTGCTCACGGGCAACGAGAACGTCGTCACGGTCGCCGACGTCACGGAAGTTTGGGCGCAGCTACGTGTCTACGAGCGCGACCTCGGAGACGTGCGCGTTGGCGCCTCTGTCGTCGTGCAGGTGCCGACCTACGCCGATCGCACCTTCGTGGGCACCATCAGCTTCGTGAGCGACGTGCTCGATCCCGTGAGTCGCAGCGCCGACGTGCGGGCCGCGATGTCGAATGCCGAGGGCGCGCTACGCCCTGGCATGAGCGCGACGGCGATGGTCGTCCGTCCGCAGGCCACGCCGGGCCTTTGGCTCCCCGCCGAAGCTCTCCAACCCCACGACGGCGCGACGGTCGCCTTCGTGCGCGTGGGCGAAGGGAAGTTCGAGGCTCGCGCCGTCTCCGTCGGCCTCGAGCAAGGCGGCTCGTTCAAGGTTGGGGAGGGCATCGCGCCGACCGACGACGTCGTCGTGCATGGCGCCTTCGCCTTGCGCGCGGAGCTGGAACGCTCGGCGCTCGAGGAGTAACCGCGTGCTCGAGCGCATCATCGGTCTCGCCATTCGGCACCGCCTCCTCGTGATTGTGGCGACGATCGCGCTGCTCGTCGGCGGCGCGCGCGCGTTCCAGCGGCTGCCGATCGACGCCGTGCCGGATCTCACGAACATCCAAGTTCAAGTCCTCACGAGCGCGCCGTCGCTCGGTCCAATCGACGTGGAGCGGCTGGTCACGACGCCCGTCGAGCTCTCGATGGGCGGCATTCCACGGATGCGCGAGCTGCGGTCCATCTCGCGCTACGGCGTCTCCGCCGTCACCGTCGTGTTCGATGACGGCGTCGACCCGTATTTCGCGCGCCAGCTCGTGAACGAGCGCCTCGCGCGCTCCAAGCAGTCCATCGGCGAGGACTATGGGACCCCCGAGCTCGGCCCAATGAGCACCGGCCTCGGGGAGATCTACCAATTCGAAGTGGTCGGCCAAGGCTACTCGCCAATGGACCTGCGCTCGATTCTCGATTGGCAAATAGCGCCGCGGCTGCGGGTCGTCCCAGGCGTCGTCGACGTGAACACCTTCGGCGGCGAGCTGAAGACCTACGAAGTTGCGCTCGACCTCGAACGCATGGTTGCGCGCGGCGTCGCTCTGCGCGACGTCGTGCAGGCGCTTACGTCGAACAACCGCAGCGCAGGCGGTGGCGCCATCGTGCGCGGCCCCGAGGGGCTGCTCGTGCGCGGCGACGCGCTCGTGACCTCGCTCGAGGACATCGGCGCCATCCTGGTGACGACACGCGAGGGCGCGCCTATCTACGTGCGCCAAATCGGCGACGTACACTTCGGCCCGATGCTGCGCCAGGGGGCGGCCACGCGCGACGGACGCGGCGAGATCGTCGCGGGTATGGCCATGATGCTCCAGGGCGAAAACTCGCGCGAGGTCGCGCAGGCGGTGCAAGCGGCGGTCGACCGCATCAACCCGACGCTCCCGAAGGGCGTACGTATCGAGCCCTTCTACGACCGCACCACCCTCGTCAGCCAGACGATTCACACGGTGACGAAGAACTTGCTCGAGGGCGGCGCACTTGTGGTCGTCGTGCTTTTTCTGATGCTGCGCAACCTCCGCGCGGGGCTCATCGCCGCGGCGATGATCCCTCTTTCGAGGTGTGTCGCGTTCTTCGGAATGCGCTTAACGGGGGTGAGCGGCAACCTGATGTCGTTGGGCGCGCTCGACTTCGGTCTCGTCGTCGACGGGGCCGTCATCCTTCTCGAGAACGCCGTGCATCACATCGCGCAAGAGCGCGCCGCCATGGGACGCGCGTTGGCGCGGGACGAGAGGGACACGGTCGTGCTGCGGTCCGCGTTGGAGGTCCGCTCGGCGACGGCGTTTGGCGAGATGATCATCGCGCTCGTGTATCTGCCTGTCCTGACGCTCGAAGGCGTCGAAGGGAAGATGTTCCGCCCAATGGCGCTCACGGTGCTCTTCGCGCTGCTTGGCGCCTTCGTCCTGTCGTTGACGTTCGTCCCTGCCCTCGCGTCGCTGCTCCTCTCGTCGCGCACCGTCGACAAGCCAAGTCCCATCGTGACCGGCGCGCGCCGCGTCTACGAGCCACTATTGCGTATGGCCATCGCGCATCCGTGGAAGACGTCGTCCATCGCGCTCGTGGCGTTCGGCGTAAGCCTCTTCCTAGGCTCGCGAATGGGCTCCGAGTTCGTCCCGCGGCTCGACGAAGGCGCCATCATCATCGAGACGAACCGGCCGCCGTCGACGGCGCTCGACGAGTCCGTCAGGCAAGGGACCCTCATCGAGCGCACGCTCCGCGGCTTTCCCGAAGTGAATACGGTCGTCGTCAAAACAGGTCGCCCTGAGATTGCCAACGATCCGATGGGTGTCGAGCAGTCGGATGCCTACGCGATCCTGAAACCACGCGAGCAATGGCCACCCCCGCGCGACCACGAGGAGATGGTCCTACGCATGGAGAAAGCGCTTCGCGAAGCCGTTCCCGGCGCGGTCTTTGGGTTCTCGCAGCCCATTGAGATGCGGATGAACGAGCTTGTGAGCGGCGTGCGCTCCGACATCGCGGTGAAGGTCTACGGTGACGATTTCCCGACCCTTGCGCGTCTCGGCGGCCGCATCGCGCGCGTGCTTCGAGGCCTCCGAGGGGCCGCAGACGTGAAGGCCGATCGTGTCGAAGGGTCGCCCGCGCTGCGCGTTTCGGTCGATCGAAGCGCCCTCGCGTTGCGCGGCGTCGATGCGACCGACGTGCTGGATGCCGTGGAGGTCATCGGCGGCAAGACCGTCGGTGAGGTGCTCGAAGGGCGCCGTCGTTTTGCGCTCCGCGTGCGGCTGTCTCCGGAACAGCGGAGCGATCGCGAGCGCATCGAGCAGTTCCCGCTTCGGTCGAGCACCGGGACGTTCGTGCCGCTCTCGGACGTCGCGAAGCTGGCGGTGGAGGACGAGCCGTTGGTCGTGAGCCACGAGGGAACGGAGCGCCGCCTCGTCGTGCAGGCGAACGTCCGCGGACGCGATCTAGGCGGCTTCGCCGACGAAGCGCAGGCGGCGGTCGCGCGCGAGGTGAAGCTGCCCGCGGGCTACCACCTCGAGTGGGGCGGACAGTTCGAAAACCTGCGCCGCGCGAGGGAACGCCTGCTCATCGTCGTCCCGCTCGCGTTGGCGCTCATCTTTGGTCTCCTCTTCGTCACGTTCCGCAGCCTTCGTACGGCGATTCTGATCCTGCTCAACGTTCCGATGGCTGCGACGGGCGGGCTCATCGGGCTCGTACTTCGCGGAATGCCGCTCAGCATCTCGGCTGGCGTCGGCTTCATCGCTCTCTTTGGCGTCGCCGTCCTCAACGGCCTCGTCCTCGTGGCGACGATGCGCACGCTCCATGACGAGGGGGCAGACGCTGCCGTCGCGGCGCACGATGCGGCGCTCCGTCGGCTTCGGCCGGTGCTTACGACGGCCCTCGTTGCCTCGCTCGGATTTCTGCCGATGGCGCTCGCGACGGGCGCAGGCGCCGAAGTGCAGCAGCCCCTCGCGACGGTCGTGATCGGCGGGATCGTCTCGTCGACGTTGCTCACGCTTCTCGTCATGCCCGCGCTCTACACTCGGTTTGGAATGACGGCTGCGCCGCGGGGTGGGACGGCCTTAGCACGTCGTAAGCACACAGCTGACTGACAGCTACTGTCGCGATGATACAACTGCTATGACTACCCGTGATGACGGCGCCGCCTCCCGCCCACGCCTGCCTATTTCCGAGCAAAAGTGGGCAAACGGCTGGCGAAGCTCGGCGCGGTCGCGATTAAGAATAGCGTCTACGTCCTCCCGGACACCGAGGCTAGCTACGAGGATCTCCAGTGGCTCGCGCGCGGGATCGTCGCCGATGGAGGCGACGCGACGATGTGCCGCGCGAGCTTCGTCGAGGGGCTGCGCGACGAACAGATCGAGGCGCTCTTTGGCGCCGCGCGGGAAGCCGACTTTCACGCGCTCGCCGAAGATGCGCGCGGGGTGCTCGCCTGCACCTTCGAGGTGCTGGTCGACGCGTTCGACCTTCGTGAGGCGGGGCTCTCGCCGATTGCGGAAATCGTCCACGACATCGACGTGAAGGACGGAAAGTTCGGGCGCGTGGAAGCCGCTGGAATCGCGACCGTCCTCGCAGGGATTGCCGTCTCGCACGGCGAGGACGCCGACCGCATCGCGCTCGGGTCGACGTTCTTCGACGTGCTGTTCGAGCTCTTTCGGAGGAAGCGGACATGAAGAAGCTTGCGACGATTCTCTCAGTCGTCGTCGCGTGCTCGTGCAAGTCGACGAGCTCGACGAGCGATGCCGCCGCGACGCCTCCTCGCGGCGATACGTCCGGCGTCCCCGCGAGCGACGCCTCCGGAATCACGTCCGCGGCCGCGGCCCCGCAACCTCAGTCGCTCGCATGCCCGGCGGCGGTAGCGGCATCGGCTTCGACGACCTCGTCTTCGCGGCGAGCCTTCGCAAGGTGCTCGTCCCCGGCGGCGCGACGGGGAACCTCGAGCTGGTCGATCCCGACACGTTCGCCATCACGTCGATCGGCGGCTTCAGCGCGGCGAAGGGAACGTTCGGGGGCGGGCACGGTGACGGCACGACGTCCGCCGACGAGGGGCGCGGGCTGCTGTTCGCGGTCGATCGCACCGCGGGC
>JANXMC010000327.1 GCA_025354825.1 Myxococcales bacterium | reverse complement strand
TCGACCGGCACGCCCGCAAGCGAATGCCCCTGCGTCGCGCGCACACGCGTTCCCGTGGCGTCGACCTCGAAGCGCGCCTTGGAGTTGTTCGCCACGGCGTCGTCGAACGCGGCTTTCGTCATTCGCAGCGCACGGAGCGCGTCGCCCGCTCTCGGGCCTCCCTCCGGTCTCCTTTGCCGTCGTCACGCGGCGCGGCATTTCGCCCCGCGCGCGCGTCGAACGTCTCACTTCCGTACTGCATGCGCACGCGATGGCGTGGCGACACGCCTAGCGGACGATTCCCGCTACATTGCGCGCAATGCGCCTCGCCTCCGCTCCTGCCTCACGTCTTCTCTTCGCCAGCGCCGCCCTCGCCACCGCGGCCTTCGTGGGAGGCGTCGCGTCTTCCGCCTGCTCGTCGACGAACGCCCCACCGGCTCCGTCGCCCGATGCCGGCGCCTGCACGAGCCCCGATTTCGCGGGCGCGCCGCTCGGGATCCACTGCAACGATCTCGTCGACAGCGACGGCCGCACGGTGATGCTCCACGGCGTGAACGCGCGCGTGCGAGGCCTCTTCGACGTGACCTTCGCCGACGGCCGCGTGCCTCTCGAAGAGATCCCCGAGTTTACCGCCGCCGACGCCGCGCGCGTACGAAGCCTCGGCTACAACACGTTGCGACTGCCTATCAACTGGAGCGGCCTCGAGCCGACGGAGGACGGCGGCTTTCTCGAGACCTACATGGCGCGCCTCGCCGAGGTCGTCGACATCTGCAAAAGGGCGGGCGTCTACGTCTTTTTCTCCATTCACCAAGACGCCTACTCGAAAGAGATCGGCCAGGACGGCGCGCCTCTCTGGGCCATCATCCCTAAGCCGACGAAGCTCCTCGAAGGGCCTCTGTTGGATCTCAGCGAGCGCGTTCTTTCCGACCAGGTGGGGTCCGCCTTCGGAACGTTCTTCGGCGACACCGCCGACGGCGCGTACCTGCGAAAGCGCTTCGGCGCGATGGCGGCCCATCTCATCGGCGCCTTCGCCGACAACGACGCGGTCATCGGCGTCGATCTCTTCAACGAGCCCGTCGCCGGCGAAGACCAAATCATCTCCTTTTACCGCGAAATTCTCCCAACCTTGCGGGCCGCGGCGCCGAAGAAGATCTTCCTCTTCGAGCCCTCGGGCGCGCGCAACATCAAAGACTTTTCGCCCGTTGGCACCGGCAGCCTCGCGACCGGCACGCTCTACGCGCCCCACGTGTACACCGCCGTCTTCGGCGCCAACGCGGCGCGCCGCGACACGTTGACGATCGACGACCTCACGCCGTCGAACGAGCGAGCGCGGCAAGAGGCCGACGGCTGGCAAGCACCGCTCCTCGTGGGCGAGTTCGGCTTCTCGCCGTTCGCCGCGAACTTCGACTTCTTCATCCGTACAGAGCTCGATCTCCAAGAGCAGCAGCGCGCGTCGTCGATGACGTGGCTCTGGAAAGAGCAGAGCGAAGGGTCGTGGGGCTTCTACGCCTACGACGCCGCGACCGACTCGTGGGCCGAGCGTCCCAACGTCATCGCCGCCCACGCACGCGTTCGCGTCGAGCGCGCGGCGGGTCGCATCGTCGGCGCGCGCTTCGACTCGGGGCCGCGCACCTTCACGCTGACGACGATCGGCGACGCCGCGATCACCGCGCCGACCGTGCTCACCTTCGGCGATCTCCCAGGTTACAAGGACGGCGCCTACCAGGCGACGTGCGACGGCGTCGCCGTAAAGTCCTCGAGCGCGACCACCGCCGGCGCGCAAGAATTCGCGTGCGGCGGTGCGGGCGTCCACACGCTCTTTCTCAAGCCGCTCTGAGCGCGCGGCAGCTTACCGAGTTGACACGTCAACTCCGCGCACGGTGACGCGCGCGCGGTCCTCACCCTCGTCTTCGACCGTCACGTCGGCGTCGATGAACTTCTTCATCACGTCGACCTGCGTGCGAAAGTGAAGGGAAGGCGCGACCGTCCGGAACACCCCTCCGGGTCCGAGGGCGAGCGGCAAAAGAAGCTGATCGGCGAGGTGCTCGAACACCGGCACGTTCGCCGCGAGGTACCTCGTGACCTCGGTCACGACGCCTTCGACGACGCGCTCGACGCGCAGGCCCTTTTCGCCGAAACCGACGAACACTTCGGTCACGTTCGCGCTCGCCACCGTCGCCACGAGGGCGTTGCCCGGGCCGCGCGAATCGTCGATGCGCTTCGGGCGGCACGCCGCGCGATCCCACCCCATGGTCCCCGCGAAAAGGTCAACCTCGCGCACGGCGACGTTCGCCGGGACCTGGGCGTAGAGAGCCTCGGCGCTCGTCCGCAGGAGCGTGCCGCGCTCTTCGAGCACGAGCGGCGCGAGGCGCCCGCCACCCGTGATGCTCGCCGTGATGCGACCGCCACCGGCCGGGTAAAACCCGGGGCGCGTGAGATCGACCTCGATGTCCGCGCCGATGCGCCGGAGAAGCGGCACGAACGCGCCCGCGATGAAGTCGTAGGGCGGCGCGAACGGGTTGTGTGTCCCGCCCTCGAGCACGAGGCGCGACGTCCCCGACGCGTGCAGAAGCGCCGGGAGAACCGTCTGAAGAACGAGCGTCGCGCTCCCCGCCGTTCCGACCGCGAACGTGTGGTCGCCCGCCGCGAGCGCGGTGGGGCGAAACTCGAGCTCGCGCGACGACGGCTCGTTCCCGGCGACGTCGGCGTGCCCCACCGCGACGGCGGCATTGACGGCCGCCAAGTGTTGCCGCAGCAGGCCGGGCTTCGAGCGCCCGGCGCGAATGCCGGTCATGCGAAACGGCGTCCCCGTGATGAGGGACAGCGCGAGCGACGTGCGGAGAATCTGCCCACCCCCTTCGCCTACGGAACCGTCGATGATCAGCATGTCGCTCTCGCTCTCTCGCTCTCGGGCGCACTCCTAGAAGCCGTTTCTCAACCCTTTACGCAGACGACCTGTCGCAACGTGTGGACGATCTCCACGAGGTCTCGCTGCGCGGTCATCACGTCTTCGATCGACTTGTACGCAGCCGGCGTTTCATCGATGACGTCCTTGTCCTTTCGGCACTCGACGCCTTCGGTCGCCTTTGCGTGGTCTTCGAGCGTGAACGTCTTTCGGGCGGCCGTGCGCGACATCTTTCGACCCGCGCCGTGGCTGCACGAATGGAAGCTCTCGTCGTTCCCAAGGCCTCGCACGATGAACGATCGCGCCCCCATGCTTCCGGGGATGATGCCGAGGTCGTTCTTGCGCGCGCGCACCGCGCCCTTGCGGGTGACGAGCACGTTCTGCCCGTAGTGGTACTCGCGCGAGACGTAGTTGTGGTGACAGTTCACCGCCGAGTCGGTCACCGTGAACGGCGGGAGCTTGTCCCACCCCTTCAGCGCCTTCACCGCCGCGCTCATCATCAGCGCGCGGTTGGTCATCGCGTAGTCCTGCGCCCAGCTCACGGCTTTCACGTAGTCCGTGAAGTGCTCGGTCCCTTCGGGCAAATACGCGAGGTCCTCGTCGGGGAGGTTCACGTGGAACTTTCGCATGTCGCTCTTCGCGAGCTCGATGAAGTGCGAACCGATGCGGTTTCCCACACCGCGCGAGCCGCTGTGCAACATCAACCAGACGTGATCCGCCTCGTCGAGGCAGACCTCGATGAAGTGGTTCCCCGTGCCGAGCGTTCCGAGATGCCCGACGTCGGCGCCGCGGCGCAGCTTCGGGTGCTTGTCGACGATCGCGTCGTAGCCCGCCTTGAGGCCGAGCCACGCTTCGGCGACGGCCGCAGGCGCATTGCGCCACGCGCCGCGATCGTTCGGGCCGCCGTTGTCGGTACGACCGTGGGGCACGCTCACTTCGAGCGAGGTGCGCAACGCGTGAAGGTTGTCCGGCAGATCGCTCGCGGTCAGCGACGTCTCGAGGGCGATCATTCCGCACCCGATGTCGACGCCCACCGCAGCCGGGATCACAGCCCCGTTCGTCGCGACGACCGTTCCAACCGTCGACCCCTTTCCGGCGTGCACGTCGGGCATCACGGCGACCCACTTGTGGACGAACGGCATCTTCGCGACGTTCCGCAGCTGCGCCGCCGCCTTCTCGTCGAGGAGAACGCCGCGCGTCCACGCCTTGATGGGCACCCCGCCCTCCGACGCCTCGATCAGCTGGTAGCTCCTGTCCTGCTTGTCGCTCATGACGTTCGACTCCGACGTGGGCCTGGCGAGCGTC
>JANXMC010000524.1 GCA_025354825.1 Myxococcales bacterium | reverse complement strand
GCATCATCAGCTCTTGCGGCGAGCCCTCGAAAGGAGACCGCTCCGTGAGCACGGCGTACATGACGCAGCCGAGCGAATAGAGATCGCTGGCGCCCGCGAGCACCTTCGCCGTCGCCTGCTCCGGCGAGATGTAGCGCGGCGTGCCGAGCACAGTGCCAGCCTGGGTGGCCTGGTTCTTCACCACGCGGTGTGGGCCCGTACTGCCCGACTCCTCCATCGCCTTCTTGGCGATGCCGAAATCGATGAGCTTCGCGCGTCCGCCCCCTGTGCGCGTAATCAGGATGTTGTCGGGCTTGATGTCTCGGTGGATGACGCCCATCGCGTGAGCAGCGGCGAGCCCCTCGGCAGCTTCGGCGATGATCGAGAGCGCATGCGAGAGCGCGAGTGTCGCCGACCGCTCCTTGATGAACTGGGACAAGGGCATCCCATCTATCCACTCCATCACAAAATATGGCCTTCCATCAGGAAGAGCGCCGATGTCGTGCACCGCCACGACGGACGGATGATGGATGTTCGCCGAGATGCGCGCCTCGCGCAGGAACCGGTCGCGGATGCTCGGCTCCGTGAGGTTCATCAGGAGCTTGATCACCACGCGACGCGCGAGCGCCGCGTCATCGGCGAGGTACGCGTCGCCGAAGCCGCCGCGGCCGAGCAATCGGCGAAGGGTGTAGCGCTCTGCGCCTGGAAGCGGCTGTCCTTCTGGAGGGATGTTGGTTTCGAGAAGGCTCATGGGAGAGGTCGATAGGCGCCGGCTAGTCTAGCGAGACGACGTGAGCACGCAACGTGCCGTTGGCGTCGCGGAGCGCCTTCCTTCGGGAAATTCTCGCGTCGCCGCCCACACCCGCGGGGTCATGTGGGGAACGATTCCTATACTTTCTCATCGTTTCGCATCCCCTGCGCGAAGCCGTAGGAATCGACGCGAGAAACCCATCCCAGCGCAACGCGGCAAATGGCGGGATCTGCGGTCGCAAGGCTTGCCCCGCCGACGGCCCGAGCGTTGCACTGCGTCGCGACGCTGCGTGTATTGTCCTGCGAGGTCTCATGTATCGGACGCGCTCTTGGATTCTTCCCAACGGTCGACAGGTGAAGGTTGCGTGGGGTGGCACCACGAACCGCCGACTCGGCCTGAGCGTCGACGAGGCCGGCCTGCTCATCGACCGCATGGCGAAGGACTCGGCCGGCCGACGCCAGCTCTTCGCGATGCTGCGGAGCATGTGCTACCCGCCGCCGCTGGCGCCGCACGACTCGGAGAACCAAGTCGCGGAGCTGAAGCGCCTCTTCGCGCGCGGCGACTGGGTGGTGCTTCGCCCTGCGGCACCGGTGATTCACCCGATGAAGGGCGGGCTCGGCTTGCCCCTCGCGCCGGTCGACGCATCGGACGACGTGGCGACGAAGGAGAAGCTCGGCTGGTTCGACGTCACCCTGGTCGACGCATGGGGGGATCCCGTCGGCGACGTCGAGCTCGAGATCTCGTACGCGGGCACGAAGAAGAAGCTGACCGCGCCGGGCAACGGCCATGTCCATCTCGACGAGGTCGACGCGTCGTTCGGCTCGGTGCGATTCGTCGACGTGAAGGAGCTGCGCGAGGTCCTGCGGCCGCGCTTCGTGAAGAAGCCGCCGGCGACCCCGCCGGACGTCGAAAACCCGACGGTGCTCGGCGTCTCCGACGAGATGGGTTCGGTCCCGCTCGAGAGCGAGGTGCCGAAGACGATCGTGCTGACGAAGCCGCTCACGCGCGTGCGGCTCATCGGCATGCACTTCGACACCAACAAGTCGTTCATGCGCAAGACAGCAATCCCAGGCATTCGGCGCGTGGTGCGCGAGTACGCCGAGCTTGGCCAAGGTAACCTGCTCGTCGTCGGTCACACCGACACCGTGGCCGAGGAGCACTACAACCTCGACCTCTCCGTCGAGCGCGCTGAGGCGGTGAAAGCGTACGTGAAGAACGACGTCCCCGGCTGGGACAAGTGGTTCGCGGATACGGTCTATCCGGACAAGAAAAAGTGGGGCGACGGCGAGATCGCGCACATGATTTCGGCCCTGCCGTGCGAGCAGAGCGTGCTCGGCTTCCAGCAGTGGAGCAACGCCAATCGGCCCAAAGGAAAGCACCTCGACGAAGACAGCATCCTTGGGCCGAAGACGCGCCACGAGCTCATCAAGGCGTACATGGAGCTCGAGGAGACGACGCTACCGCCGGAGGTCGGCGTCGAGATTCACGGCTGCGGGGAGTACTTCCCGGCGACCGAGGACCAGAGCGATGGCGTCGAGTCGGAGGAGAATCGGCGGGTCGAGCTGTTTTGCTTCGACGACAAGATTCATCCGCCGGTGCCTGGGAAGAGGGCGAAGAGGGGGGAGCCGGAGTATCCGCAGTGGAAGGCGCAGGTGACGAAGACGGTGGATGTGGGGGCGAAGTCGAAGCGCCTCATGCTGAGGCTTTACGACTACGACGGCGACCCCGTGGGCTCCGTCCCCGTGAAGCTGCAGCATGGTGTCGAAGAGATTCGGACGACGTCCGACCAACTCGGCTTGTTGACAGCCGACCTCTCCGAGCCCGTCGGCCGCGTCGACATCGAATGGTTGACGGAGCGCGACGCGCCGGCCTTTGCGATGCGCCGACGACTCTTTCCCTCGCCCGACGACAGTCGGATCGGCGACGAGCAGCGTTTGCAGAACCTCGGCTATTTGCGCCCGAGCGTCGCAGACAACGTACGCGAGTTTCAAGCCGACTACGGGCTACGAATCACCGGCCTCATCGCGGACGTCTCGTCCGCGCTCCGCGCCTTTCATGATTCCACGATTCTTCCCACCAAGGACTCGAACCGATGAGTGACCCGCCGAAGCTCACGACCCTCGGAGTCGACGGAAGGCCCTTCACGTCCATCCATATCGACGAGACGAGGCCGGATCATTGGCAATTTGCTCACGGCAAGCGGATCAGTGTCGTCACCGGCGAGACAGCCGTCACGGACGAATCAGACGAACCACTGCGCGCCGACGGCGGGAAAAATCTGTGGACTTCGCGGTCAATCGACGACCTGAACGATACCTTCAAGACGAAGGTCATGGGGTTGCGCTTTGTGAAAGGCAAGCAGCCGGAGCTCGTTGGCCACTTTCCTCATTGGCCCGATCAAGATCCGCCCTATCCCCAGAAGAACGCGGACGGTACTCCCAACTTGCCACGAACTCTATCGCCGGTAATTCCGATCAGTGCGCTCGACGCATCCGTGCCACTAAAGATGCCAACGGATTGCGGGCGATGCGCGGCACGCGTGATGGGTGCTCAACTGGAAAAGCTGACCATCGTCACTCGGCTTGGTCGCGTATTTCCCTTCCAAAACGGCTCAGCGCTCGAGACCGTCGCCTGGGTCTTGGCGCAACTCCTGCTCCCGTTGGACGCCCCCGACCTCGTCGATCAGTCGGACAACAACAGCGGAAACAGAACAATCTACACGAAGGCCATCGACACCTACAGATCCATGACGTTCGATCAGCGCATGAAATTCGGCGAAATTCATGGCCTGAACGAGTTGGCGAACCCCAATGTCGGTCAGGCCTTCATCATCGCGAATCTGAATCAGGGTTCGATCAACGACAAGGCTCCGAAGAATCAAAATAGTTTCAACCACCACTTCGGTGCCGTGGTGCTGAGGCGTCGGAAAGGACGCGTCCAGATCACACTGGAAAACGCGGCGAACTCCTTCAATACCGAGACGAGTTGGCGCTTCATGATCTATGGCAACATCGGCCTACCCAAGAACGAGGTACGAGGACTTGGTGCGGAAACGTTTCACGGAGTGCACAAGAATGACGCTTCGTTTCGCGTCGACACCGACAAACCAAACTCGTCGCCGCCGGTAACGATGGTGGCGTGTCCCCCGTGACTTGTTCGCCGTCCTCGCGGCTTCGCGCCGCGCTGCCCGGCGTAGTCTTGGCGGGTCCACTTTGGATTCTTGCCCAGCCCCCTCCCCGAGAGTGGACAGACATCTGGAGTTTGGTCGGGCTCGGGGCGCCAGCGGCGCTGGGAACCGTCGCGATCGCGTCGTCCATCGGCTGGCCGAAGTCGGCGCGCGTTCGACGAGCGGTGCTGGTGGCGGTCGCTCTCTCGGTCGTCGCGCTGGCCGTCTCTGTCCTTCGCGGTTGGAGTGACGAGACATCCGCTCGTGCCCAATCTCACGAACAACTGATTTTCGGCATCCTCGGCGACGAGGTGAGGCCGAGCGTGCTCTTGGGTTGGGGCGGGCAGCTCGTAGGCGCGCTCTTGCTGGCCATGGTCGGCTCCTGCCCCGTTGGGTCACGCAGTGCAGCGCGCACCACGCTTTCGACGATGATCGCGGTGGGCGGCGCTGCGTTCGCCGCCTTCCGTTGGGCCGCGTATCCCGCGCAGATCGCGTGGGTCGCTGGCGCGGTGCTGCTCGCATGTCTGGGAAACGTCGTCGCGAACGCGGATCGCACGCACCGAATCGCCGGCGCCGTCGCCGCGTTCGGCGTGGGCACCTCGAGTGTCGGCGTGGCCACCAGCCGGTACGCGCATGAGTTGATCCTCGGCTACGCAGACGCACGTCGGGTCAGCGTGATCTTGCCTCCACCGACGAACGGCCCATTCTTCGACGTCCTGATTGCTTCGGCGATGCCCATGGTGGTCCTGGCGCTTTCAGCCTTCGTTGGACGCATGCGCTCCTTGAGCGACCGACGAGACTCACCGCATAACCGCTTCGTTCTCGCCTTCGGCGCCGGCGTGCTCACGCTCACGATCGGCGCGCACGCCGCGAAGCTTCGACGTCTCCAGATTCGCTCGCGATCGGGCGTCGAACTGCTCCGCAGTCATCGCGCCCAAGCGGAGGATTTCGGAGCATTTCCGGGCTCCTTGGACGAGAGCGGCGAATTGCGGCTCGTTCGCCCCGACACGGTCACACTGCTGCGCCCCGTCGAGCTTCTCTGCTCTCCACCGACCCTCGTCGTGACGCCCGAGGTCACGCTTGCCGCGCTGTTCGAACGCGTGGTCGAGCGACACTTCTTCGTCCTTGCGCGCCAGGATGTGCCATGGCGCTGGAGGCCATCGACGGCGGGCGCCTTCGACGTGAGCACTCTCGGTCTCACGGCGTCGCCACGTGACTTGGCGACGGTCGAGGTGATGAGGGAAGACGACGTGACCATGCCGCCCCACTCGCCCTGGTGTCGCGCCGACTCGACCGACAGTCTCGTATGCGTCGACGAGCGGGACAGGGCCATTCGCTTGAAGTTCCAGCCATTCTCGCATGCCGTGAAGGCGATTCCATTGTTCGCTTGGGTCCCGGCCGGAGCGCAGCGCGGCTCGCGAGTGCACGTCTGCGCAGAAGTCGAGACCAACCTGGGCGAGGTCGCGGCATTCGTTCGGTCGGCCAGTCTCGCGTTGCCGGACGCGGACTACATGTCCTCGCTCGCCTTGTGCCGCATGCCCCCGGTCCTCAGAAATACGCTCGCGAACGTTCATCCGCGCGTGACCCTCACCGCGCGGCTCGAGGAGGGGCAGGCGGAAGCCGGTGCCTACGGTGTCTACATCGACCTCACGCAAGCCATCAGCGAATGCTGGGACGTCGAGGTCACCGCGACGACCGTCCATGTCCAGCTCGTTCTGCAAGGCCACGAGCCCGTCCGTTCGACGCTCGGTGCCGAAAGCTCGCTGGCTGCGTGCCTGGTGGATGCTTGGCCGACACATCCCCCCGTACGAGCAAAGCTCGATCTCTTGCTACGACCAGGCGATGCGCCGACCGACGGAGCCGTCGATGTGCCCCAATGAGGTAGCGCGGCCTCGAGCGTCACCGACTTGGGATCGCCAACACGGTGAACTTCTTCAGTCGCGCGCTCCGAGTGCCAGCGTCGGGCTTCATGCGGTCAACTTCGAGTGCGGATTCTGGACGAAGAGCAAGCCGACCGACGCTGTGGGTGACCAAGGGCCCCTGACCTCATCGGCAGTGGACAGCGACCACTCTCGCCGACCGACAGGGACACGAGATGGAACCTCACCAACCCGAGTGGGCTTCCACCCGATCGCAGTCGGGCAAACGCGCCCGCGCCGCCTCACGGTCCACCATCCAGAGCTCGAGGTCGGCCCGTTGCGCATCCTCGAGAAAGAACTGGATGTACATCACCGGCAACCCGCGTCTCGCATCGAGCAGCTGACCGGTTCGAAGGACGCAATCCGTCCGCCTGGCTTCCTCGAGGCTCGCCTTGGTGTAGCCCGGGTAGGCGTCGAGCCGCCTGAGGTCGATCTGCGAAAGCACGTTGTGGAAGTAGAGGAACTGCGCGGGTAACTCGTCGAAGTACATCGAGAGCGGGATGCCCGTCGGCAGCGCAAGAATCGGCCGCCTACGTGGAAGCTCGCTGTACCCATAGTGCGGTGCCGCGAGCGCCTCGCAGTAGTCGACTCCTCCGTTCTTCTGCCACACGACGACCAACGGCACGTCGCCGGGAGCCTGGGGCAGCGCGCTTCGCAGAAAGAGGTACTCGTGCTGGTAGCCGTGCAGGCGAAAGGCGCTCGGCAAGCTCAGGAGAGCAATGCCACCAACCACCGCCGCAGCGAGGTACCCCATCCATCGCGGGCGTGAGGCGAGCGACGACCACGCGTACGTCAGCCCAGCGGCCGCGAAGTAGAGCGGAACGAGGAGCCAGAGCAGCGCGTACCGAGCGAGGGCCCAGGATTCGAGCGGATGGTCCATCACACTCGAGAAGATCGATACCGCGTAGATCCACGTCTGCGACACGAACACGATCAGGTAGGCAACGAGGAGGCCAGGGCGGCGAGTCAGGATTGCGCCGAGCGCGAACATCACGAGTCCTGGCCGAATCACATGGGGCAGTCCATCGAACGATGCCGTCGCAGCGGTGGGGAGCAGTCGCAGGTACGTCAGCGCCCAATCCTTGCTCGCGGCGATTTCCACGTTCGCGACGCCGAGGACCACAATCGGCGTCAGCATCGCCCCGAGCCCAGTACCGAGCAGCGCAGCGGCGGATGCCGCGCCCTTCTTTGATTTGGGCGCGTCGGAAAGCATCGCGAGTCCGACGAGGCCAAGCGGCGCCAGGGCGAGCTCGCGGCGCGCAGCTCCGATGAGCCAACAAGTGCAAGCCAGCGCGCCAAGCCAGGCGGCCGATGTCGACTGGAGCGACCTGCCGAGAAGGACGACGGCTGCGGACAGCCAGGCCAAGCCGACGATGTGTGCAGCATCGGATGCGGACAGACGCAGAAAGGTTGGTGCCGTGGCGACGAGCAGCGAGAAGGCGAGCGCGACTCGCTCGGGCGCGAGGATGCTCTTCGCGCGTTCCCCAGGCTCCGTCTTCGCGACGTCGAGCGTGCGTAATCCGACGTACAGCAAGGCTGCCGATGCGCTGCCGAGGAGCACGTTCGCGAGCAACAGCGACGACGCTGGCAGGTGCAACACGCTCAGCAGCAAGTGCAGCGGCGCACGGTACTCGACGTTGTAGCTGAAGTTGGCGACGCCGGTGTTGAGGTCGGTGTAGAAATTCGCCGGCACCCGCGGCACGACGAGTCGAAGAAGAAGAGCGACAGCGAAGACGCCGAGGGCCAGTGCTCGATCGAGCTTGCTGAGGCGTAGCCGAATGAGCGCGACGAGCAGGGCACCGACGCACGCCACCGAGGCGGCCGATTCGACGAGCGGAAGGACGCGCGCCGTGACATCGGTTCGGCGCTCCATGCCGATGGGGCCGGAACGAGGATCGACTGGAATTCCGTGGGTTGCAGGGCTCGCGCTCGACGAGATGGACGTAGACGGTGAGGGCGTCGGTTGAGGCGCGAGCCAAGCCCACTTCGCGGCAGGTCCGTCCGGCGCCGCAAGCGAGCTTTCCAACCATGTCTTCAAGGCTGGCGGCGGCTCACGGTCGAACGAGATCGCAAACGGACCGGCGACGGTCGAAGTCGGCGAGGCGGCATCGGGATGCACGAACTTGGCGACGATTTTCGTCGCGCCGCACGCGTACAGCGCGTCGACGTGATCGCGGTCGATCGACGCGCCCGAGAGTTCGCACCCTGTCGAGGCTGGCGGCGATGCCAGCGCGACGAAGCTCTTCTCTTGCCCGGGCGGGATGACGTAGGCGGTCACGAGACCGTCGATACTCTCACCAGGCGACGGCCGTTGGGACGTTCTTGTCCTTCGTCGTGCCATCGCCGAGCTCCGCCGAGCCATTCACTCCCCAGCACTGGACGCCGCCGGCCACGATGGCGCAGGTGTATCCAAGTCCGGAGCGCGCGATGTCGACCGATCCGAGGCCCTTCACCGGAGCGAGGGTCTGCCGGTCGAGGTTCAGACCGTCGCCAAGTTCCCCGACGTCATTGCGACCGGCGCACCGCACCACGTTGTCTCCACCAACGGCGCAGATGAAAGAGCCGCCGACCTGCATGCTCTTTGCGCCATCGAACATCGGTGCGGCTGTCGGAATGCCGACGAAGCCGCTCGTCGTGTAGCCGAACTGACCGAAGCTGCCGTCGCCCCAACAGAAGACCTTGGCGTCGCCCGGATGAATTCCGCAAATCGTCTGATACCCCATCGAGATCGACGAGTACGTCCCTGTGACCGCTGTGGGCGAGGTTCGCGGGCTGGAGTCTCCAGTGCCGATGACCGCGCCGGAGTTCTTCCCCCAGCACGAGACGACGCCGGCTGACGACCGAGTGCAGACGGTGTCCCGCGATGCCGCGAGCTGCACGACCGCCCCCGTGCTCGGAACGAGCGTTGGGATCGAGTGCTGAGTGGTCGTGCCGTCGCCAGCGAAGTTGCCCGCACCCCAGCAGAAGACCTTCTCGTCGAGCGTCAGCGCGCAGGTGTCCGTGTAGCCGAGCGCGATGGTCTTTGCGGTCAAACCGGTCACCAACGTAGGCACCGAATGCGGCGACATCGTGCCGTCGCCGAGCTGTCCCTTGTCGTTCTTTCCCCAGCAACGAACGCTGTGGTCTCCGAGGATGGCGCAAGCGTGCTCCTCGCCGATGGCCACCGAAAGCGCCCCCGAAAGACTCGGAATCGGCTTCGGCCGTGAGACATCGCTTCCAGAGCCGTCGCCCACTTGTCCGGAGCTGTTCCATCCCCAGCAGCGCACGCTCAGATCGCTGAGGATGGCGCAGCTGGTTGCGGCCAAGGAAACCGAGAGATCCGTCACGGTGACGCAGCTTCCCACCGGAGGCGTCGCGACGTCGCAACCGGCATCGACCGGAGCCGCGTCGACAACGCCGCTATCCGTCGTGGTCGCGTCCGTCGTCGATGAGTCCACAATCGAATCGCCTGCCGAGCCGTCGATGCTGCCGTCGTAGTCGGCGCACTTCGTGCGGTCGTCGTAGCAGATCGTCTTGAAGTCCGTGTTCGCACAGCCGAGCGCGCCAAGGAGAAGCGCGTACTTCGTGACGGAGATCCAGCGGCGCATGGCTAAAAAACTCCACTCCAGCATGAATCCAGGCGCTCCAGCGATCTTCGCGGTCGTTGCGAAGAGAACCCTGTCAACGTGGCGGCGGCGAGCATTTGCCTTTGGGTGTTCATCGATATCCTTTGCCGGTGACAGAACCGCCAGAACTGGCGACGCGCAGTGGCTGCGGATGGCGTCGAAGAGCTGAAGACCGCAGCGGGTTACCGCTCGGCACCTGGATCACGGCGTCGCCTCGTGCGAAGGGCGCCGAGCATCGCATGGCTCTCAGCCTCCGGGCACCATCGAGCCCCGATCCTTCTCCCCTTTCAGTGTCTTGTACGCCCGAACAAAGTCGTTCCCGAACACCAGCGCGAACGCCTGGCTCTCCTCTTCACTCAAGTCCGCATGTCGCTCCGCGTACAGCTTCCAGAGCGCATCCCCCTTGAACGGCCCGAAGCGCATCGACGATCCCTTCTTGGCGAGCGCATCTTCGATCGTCTTGGGCGACAGCTCACGAAGAAGCCCGCGCACGCCGTTCATCACGCCATCGATCAACGCGAGCTGATGGATGACGAAGTCGGCGAGCGTGGTCTGCATCGCCACGGGCACGTCCGTGCTCATGTCGCGCCAGTCGAGCGCACGGGCCGCGAGCTCCTTTGGGCGTTTTACGGTGCCCACATACTCGGCCGCCGCGTCCTCCGCGACGGCACCCACCGGTCGATGGAGGTCCATCGACACCTGGAACTGCCGGCAGCCATCGCGCAGCGGAATGTACGCCCCGAACAACAGATCGAGGTACTGCTTCATCTTTCCGAGGAAGCGGAGGGCCGAGGCCGCGTCGAGGTCTCCGCCTTCCGGAACGTAGAGACGCGCGAGGCGTTTCACCGCGCTGACGATGGCGGCGTTGGGATCGCGGCTGACGGCTGCGGCGTCGACGCCGATGGCCTGCCACACCTCCGTCGCGTTCTGCGGGCTCTCGGTGTCGACCGCCATGAGCACGGCGGTACGGTGATCGGATGGGCCGGTGCGCGGCACCATCGTCGTTGCCATCGCCAGACGGAGTGAGCCGATGTCGAAGGTAAGGCCGACTGGCGCGAGGTCGTGCGGCTGGTGCGGAGCGACGCGCTGACCGGAGATCATCGATCCGTTTCGACTGCCCAGATCGCGGAGGAAGATCGTTTGCGCGTTGCGTTCGACGACTGCGTGGAATTGCGAGACGAAACCAAAGTCGAGCGGCAAGTCGTTGAGCGAGCTTCGCCCGATGCGCACCGGGAACTTCGTGAACGTCCGCTCGAGCGTCTGCTGGTTCGCGGTGTTGGTGACGCGGACCGTCAGCGCCAAAGTGGTCGATGGGTTCATGGCGGGTTCTATCTCGACTTACAACGAATCGAAGTCAAT
The DNA here is from genome assembly GCA_025354825.1 of Myxococcales bacterium. Classification (GTDB taxonomy): domain Bacteria; phylum Myxococcota_A; class Polyangia; order Polyangiales; family Polyangiaceae; genus JANXMC01. The sequence continues at coordinate 11,198 of JANXMC010000524.1, read as the reverse complement.
CCAGTCCACCTTGAGCTCGTCCGTCTTGCGCTTCCATTCGGCCATCAGCGCGGGGTCAGCTGCGAGCTTCGCCTTCCATTCGTCCTCGACCTCGCGTCGCTCGGTGAGATCCTGCAGGCCGTACTGCGCGTAGATTTTCTCGCGGTTCTTCGCCATCTCGACCTCGACGCACATCACGACGTACTCCTCGAACGAGATCTGGATCTTGGACGCTGTCTTCGGAGGCGCGACGGCGGCGGCGTACTTGGTCGGCAGCGGCGCGGCAGTGGACGTGCGCATCGCGAGCTGTTCGAGCTGCTGGTGCTTCTCCCAGAAAAGGCGCTGGAATTCCTGGTCTTCGATGGGGTTCGAGCGTCGTCGACCTTCCCACGTCTCGGCGACGACGGAGCGTTGCGCAGGATCAGCGAGGCCGTAAAAGGCGAAGATGTCCTCGCTACGGTGCGGGGTGAGGCGGAGCTCGGCGCAGATGGCGGCGTAGGTGGCGAGCGGGATGGCGGGCTCATCTGGGCGCGGCGCCGCTGGCGGACGAGCCACTTCACTTTGAATCGGGGGAGGCGCCTCGGAGGGCGCCGCGACCTGTCCATCGAAGCGCAGCCAGTGCATGCGCATGCGCTCGCGCATGGCGGGCAGCTCGCGACGATCCTTCGAGTTCGCTTTGAGGTGCGCCTCCCAATGCGCCAGCTCCACAGCGCGCACATTCTCCGTCGTGAGACCGAAGGACGCGTAGACGTCGTCTGCGCGGTGAGAGAGGAGCTCGAGGCCCATCGAGAGAGAGGCGTATTCGAAGATGCTCAGCGTCGGCTCCGCGGGCGCAGCGAGTGCGGCCGTACCCAGCGCCGCAGGCATCGGTGCAGGAATGCCCGCGAGGCTCGCGGCGAAAGGCGCCGGCGTGGCCAAAGGCAGCACAGGCAATCGCTGCGAGGGCTGTGGCCCGGGCGGCAGCGAAGGTGGCCTCGGCGCCTCGACCGACGGCACGTGGAGCGGGAGCGGCGGAGCTGCTGGGGCACTCATCATCGCCGGCTGCGGGACGCCCGAAACTTCCATCTGGCTGGCGGACGAGGGCTTCGTGCCACTGGCAGCATTGAGGTCGCGGATGATGCCCATCCAGTCGAGGAGGGATCTACCCTCGGCGCCGGCCGGATCGAGCGACTCGACCTTGGCGAGCACCGCGTCCGATATGCCATCCTTGCGCGCGAGCGCGATGGCCTCGGCTCGCTTCGGCAATCCGGCCGCCGGCGCTCCGCCACGTCCGAGCAGGACGTCCAGCGTCGTGCCAGCGAGCTCGGCGAGCTTGCGGGCGACGTCTTCGGTGGCCGGCACACGCCCGTTGGCCATTCCGAGCATGGCGCCGGCGTCGAGCTCGAGAGCCGACGCCGTATCGGAGATACCTACCTGGTCGAGCTGCTTTCGCAACGCGGCTCGCACCCCTTCGTTCTCTTCGGCAGTCAGCTCGGCCACGAAGATCGACCTCTCGTTGGTTCAGCCTAGAAGAATCATCAGCCTGCGAGAATCAGTACCTTGGTCTGGCTCGGCGCGATGCGTGCCCCGACGCAGTTCGTCGAGTTCTGCATCGTCGCGCTCGAGAGGCGCGTTGCCGGTTTGCCGCCGACCAGCACAGTCATTGCTGCCGTGGTGTGTCGCGACGGACCCATCACGGTGCCAGAGGCGACGCCGGTGAGCGTGCCGAGGTTGTCGCCGCTCGTTGGCGCGATCGACGTCCCCATGTTGTGGGCGGGCGCACACGAGAAGAGGACGTTGTCGACGGGCGGCACCCCCATCGGCCCACTCGCCATGTTGGGATAGGGCATCGGCACCGGAGGCGCCGGCGGGGGCGAGGGCGTCATGCATACGTCGGGAATCCCCATGTCCTGACCACCAGCCTGCGTATTGGCGAACATCTTGTCCTGCTCCTTCCTCGGTCAGCCGATGTGAACTTGCTCCGCGTCCATCTTCACGAGCTCTTGCGCCATGACGACGGCGTTTGCGCCGCGCAGCGAGACGGTCTTCTCGGCCGCATAGTCGATGCGGGCGGCTCGCAGCTGGTCGAGCTCACGGACGAAGCGGAACGAGCGCGCAACGGTCTCGCGCACGTGGTCGGCCACCTTCGTCATGACGCTGCTCACGACGTCGATGCGATCGATGTGAGCACGGACCGCGTCGCCGAGGTACGCGAGCCGACCGAAGACGAGATCACCTTCACCCGCGCGCACTTCCATCTTCGTCGCCGCCAGCTTCAGGCCGTCACGGGCACGAAGGCCGATCGAGCCCTCCGGCGCGTCGAGCGTGATGTCCCCCGGCAACGATAGGCGAGCCGACGTCGTGTGCAGCCGGTCGAGAACCGCGATGACGTGGCCGACTTCGCCCGCAGCCGTCAACGCGCCCACGCGATCGCCGACGATCGGCTCGACGAGGCAACTGAACGCACGCCCGGCACGCAGCACGCCTTCTGAGGTGTGCACGACGAACACGCCGTCCTCCACCGCGACGATGCGCCCGACTCGATGCTCGACGACGCTCGATGCAATGGGGATGGGCCGGCTGGGTTCATTCATGACGTCACTCTCCTTCGACACGAGATGCACTTGGGTTGCGTGACTCAGTGACTCGGCTCCCAGAGCTCGGCTTCGGCGAGCTCCAGGTCGTCGCCGAGCGCGGTCGACGTGTCGATGACAGCACCGGCGCGCTTGGTTTGGTGCAGCTTGGTGCGGAACGTTCGGGCGCCCGTGAAATCGGCGCCGCCGATGTCGGCGTGCGAGAGGTCCGCGTATGTGAGGTTCGCTCCGAGAAACCGCGCGCCCGCGAACTTCCCCCTCGCGAGCACTGCCTCGACGAGCTCGACGCGGGAGAAATCGGCTTGAGGAGCGACGGCGTCCTGCAGAATTGCCTGCTTCATCCGAGCTCCGAGCCACGAGGATTGATCGAGCCGCGCGCCCACGAACAGCGCCTGACGAGCGTCCGCGCCATCGAAGCGCGCCTTCACGAGGACGGCGTCCTTGAAGTTGCAGCCAGCGACGTTCGCCTCGCTCAAGTCGGCTCCGGTGAGATCCGCACCGAAAAACTGGCTCTTGCGGAAGTCGACCTGGCGAAACGCTCGGCCCGAGAGGTTACTGTGAAGGAGCAGCGTCGCATCGAAGCGCGCGCCCTCGAGGTGCGTCGTGCGCAGATCCGAGCGCATGAGCGTCACGCGATGAAGATTCGCTCCGCGCAGGTCGAGCTGCTCGGTGTTCGCGCGAATGAGGTTCGCCATGTCGAGATCGGCGCCGGCAAAACTAGTCCCCGTCAGATCGCAGTCGACGCAATCGAGACCGGCTCCGCGAAGCGCGCGCGCGTCGCTCTCGCGAAGGGAGCACTCGATCAGCGCTCCTGCACGGAGGTCAGCCTGCACTAGGCCGGCGCGATAGAGCGTCGACTGGTGCAGCGTCACGTGTCGCAGCGACGCCCCACCGAGCTGCGCGCCGGAAAAGTCGCATTTGGTGAACGTCGACTCGTCGAGCTTCGCCCCGGCAAGGTTCGCACGCACGAAAACGACGCGCTCGAAGACGGCTCCCGACAGATCGGCGCCGGAGAGGTCGACGCCCGAAAGGTCGGCTTCCGACACGACGTCGCCGTTGGCCACCTTGGCGAGTAGCTCATCGCGCTGCATCGGGTGCCTTTGGATAGATACGCGCGTGCGTCATCAGACACTCCGTGAGCGCCGTCGCGGTGTCGACGCGCAGCTTTGCCAAGTCGGCGCGAAACAGATTCATCCCAACGAGCTTCGCGCCGAACACCTTGGCGTTCTGAAGACTCCCTTCCATCAAGTTCATGCCGGTGAGATCGGCGTTGCTGAGATCGGCGCGCTCGAACACCGCACGTTGGGCCTTCGCGCGGTAGAGCGAGGCGTCCCGCAGGTCGCAGCCCCCGAGGTCGGCGTCGACGAGGGTCGCCTCACGAAAGCTGGCCCGTGGGAGAGCCGTCCCGCGCATGAACGCGCCCGACAGGTCTGCACGATCGAAGACCGCGCCGACCAGGGAGCACTCCTTCACCGCATGGAACTTCGTGAGGTTGGCGCCGCGGAACGAGCAAGCGTCTGCCTTCACGTCCACGAACGAAACGAGGGAGAGGTCCGCGCCGCTGAAGTCGGCGCCTATCGCGTCGATCTCGATGAACGATCCCTTGTGCATCTTCGCCGACGTGAAGCGCACGCTGCGAAGGCTCGTCTTCAGGAACGTCACGCCCGGTAGCAGCGCCTCGGACAGATCGGCGCCCTCCAGCACGGTCTCCATGAGGTCCGCTTCGTCGAGATGAGTCCCGCGGAAAGTGGCTCCTCTCGCGTTCGCACGCATCAGAATCACTTTGCACGCTACGGCACCGTCCAAGCTTGCCCCCTCGAGCTGCGTCGCCCCCAAGTTCGCTCCGACGAGCTGGCAGCCCGCCAGGTTCGCCCCGCGAAGGTCAGCATGGGCGAGCACGGCGTCGGTGAGGTTGGCGCCACGTAGATCGGCGTTGCGGAGGTCGGTCGACTCGAGAAATGCGCCGCGCAGATCGGCGCCGCGGAGATCGAGATTGGAGAGATCGACACCCGTCCAGTCGTCTGCGCCGAGCGGCAGCTTCATCGCATTCGCTTCGTAGACCGCCTGTCGCAGACTGTTCCCCGCGTCTCCCGTGCAGCGCGGCGCCGCTGGCGCGAGATGCGCGCCCTGGCGATACATCCGAATCATCGCCTGTTCTTGCTCGACGAGCATCGCGAAGAATTTTGGGTCGGCGAGCTTCGCTTCGAGGTCGAGCGCGCGTGTACCGAGCGCGCGCACTTCCTCGGCGAGCATCCGAAACCGCTCCCATTCTGCCTTCGCGCGGAACTTGGGAGGTCCGGACGCCTTGCGCTGCCCCTCGGTCTTCAGCGCGTCGTAGTCAAGACCGAGGTCTTCACACGTCTTGCGTGCGCTCGCCTCCATCTCGACCTTGTTCTCCTCGGCCTCGACGCGCGCCTTCTCTGCAGCGAATTCCTCGCGCTCGATGCGCTCGAAGAGCGCATCGTCGTCGTCGAGCGAAGGCAGCGGCTCCACGATCGGCCGTGGCGGCAAGTGGGGAGCCGGATCGATGCCCTCGGCCTTCAACGCCGCAGCCGCCTTTTCCCACGCGCCGCTGAGCTCACGCTGTAGACGTGCATCGCCGCGCTTCTGCGCGATGCCTTCGCTCTTCAGCAACTCCTTCATCGGCGACGCATCCACCGCTGGTGACGGACCGGACGCATCGAGGGTCGGGAGAAGCGGTGCGTCCCGCAGAGAGCGGAGCGCGCCACGCCCCTTGTCGAGTCGCCGCGCGGCCTCTTCGACGTAGTGACTCGCTCGCCTCGGAGCATCTGCATCCTCGGCGGCGAGGAGGATGGTCTCGATGTCCGATGCATCGTCTTCCGCCACCGGAACCACGCCGCGAAAGATCATGATTCCTCGCTCGACGTGCGGGAAGAACCAGAGGGTGTCGAGGCGCATCGTGACTTCTTCCCAGGTCGACGCCCCGACGCGCTGCAGGAAGGTGCGCCCGGCGACTCGCGGGACCGTACCGGCCAACGAAGGCCTGGCAGCGTGCATGTTTTCGAATAGGAACTGTTCACCGCCGGAGAACGGGTCGTGCTGTTGCTGATCCAGCGGTGCAGCATTGAAGAATGACGGATCGAGGTCGGCCGCGTAGCCCGGGGATAGTTCGCGAAGCCAGCGCTCGTCGTACGTGCCGAGCTTCTCGGCGCGCGGACTCCAGCTCGGGTCGACGGGGAGGAAGCCGGCGGGCGCGGGACGCTGATGCGGAGAAGTCACGAGCTGGCGCCGGTCTTCGAGATTTGGCAACCACCGCAACCCATCTACATCGATCATGCCGCGCCCAGTCGGATTCGCTGCGAATCCACCGCCACCGAAGGCGCGATCCCAGCCGAGCGGCATCGAGGCGAACGGGACAGGATCGGTTGGTACTCCGTCGCGCCACACACGATCGCCGACGACAGCGATGGTCTTGTCCACGGCGGCAACGCGCATGCGGACGTACGACGATGACTGCGCGCCCCCTGATGGGAAGCAGTGTCCGGCAACCAAGACCTCGCCGCGAGCCTTTGGGAGGCACTCCTCAAGGGGGATCTGACCAAGCTCCTGCGCGGCCAACGTCCAAAGAGATTGCTCGGTAAGCAGCGAGCCGCCCCTGTCGAAAGCCCAGCCGACCGCAGAGCAGAACACGGCGTTCGAGCGCCCAAGTACCGACACGGTGCGGCTCTGCGCTGCGATGCGAGCGGGTTTCAGGTAGCGAGGCATGAGGGTGATTTCTTGGACATAGAAGGGGTTGGCTCACTCCGCTTGGAGCTCATTCCAGAGAATCTCGACGCCGGCGCGATTGTCGGTGGCAATCAAGACGTTGACCAACGCCCCTGGCGCTAGACGAGCCGCACCAAGTGGAGGAACCAGCGTTTCAATCGAGACACGATAGCTCGGCGTACGAAAGCTCTCGGCCGCGACCTCGAGCTCGATGCGCGCCTTGATCCAGTCACTCTCTCGCTCGTGCAGATCGGTGACACTGAGGATTCGGGCTCGACCACGAGGCCAGTTCGCTCGCCGCAACATCGCCCCCTCCACTTCCTGCAGTGCGACCGAGATTGGGTCGGGCCTTTTCCCCTCGCGCAGACGCGCACCGAGGACAAGAGAGGCTGGAACGATGAACACGAGGGCGAAGGCGGCAGCTGCGCCAGCGGTGAAGCCGTTCCACTCGTCGCGGTTTGGCGCGAGCAACCAAAGAACGGACGTCAAGAAGATGAGGCCACCAATCGCATAGATGAGCAAGCGAAGTCGCGCCGATAGGCGCGCATCTCTCGAGGTCCTGTCGCTCGAGTGCATGCCAGTCATTTGAATACGGCCAAAGCCGCTGAAAATATCCAGCTCTCGCCCTTCTTCACCGCGAGATTCTCTTCGGTCAACGTGACTCCCGTGGACGATTTTCCTATCGCGGTCGTCGAAACGGCAAGCTCGTTGTTCGTGAAAGCGGCCTTGTTCGACGATCTTGCTATCAGGGTATTGTCTTCCTTGACGAGCGTCATCGTCTTGCCGATCGAGAGGTTTAGGTCCGCCTTGAATCCAACCGTAACGGTCATTTGGCCGCCGATGAGGTTGGCGTCCTTTGCGCCGATGAGCGTCTCGCTCGTCGCTCCGAGCGTCACCTTGGTGGACAGCCCTTTCGTAAGTACTTTCTTTTGGTCAACGGTCTGATTCAGATAGCCGCCGATATTTTCGTTTACGTTGCCGGTGATCTGGTGCTTGAGGTCGCCAACTACGGTTTTCTCGGCGCCAGCCCCGTACCTACGATTGACGTATCCATCGACCTTCTGATGAAATCCGCCGCCGATCTTCTGCTCGTAGAACCCGTCGATCTGCTCCATGAAGTCTTCGTGTGCATGAGCGCTATAGAACTGATGAGTGTCGTCCTTCCGGGTCTTGCTGAACGTCATGGCTGTGTGCCCACCAACCCGCAGGTCGAGGTCGCCGGCGGTATGCTCTTGGACGCTGCCGGTCGTGTTTCGGAAGTGGTTGCCGGTCGTGTTTACATGCGAATTGCCCACCGTGTTCAGCATCGAATTTCCATTCGTGCTCATGAGCAAATGATGCCCACCCATCGGCGCACCCATGTGAATGTGCGTGTCCTCGGTCGGCGTCGAAATCTTCACGTGTTGCCGCCCACCCCCGTCCTCCATCTCCAGATGATTGTGCCCACCGGTATGAATCACGTTCTTCGTGTGATTCTCCGCGGTCACCACGCTCGGCTTCTGCGCGTTCGGCGCCACGCCGGCAATCACCGGCCGATCGGGATCCCCGCCGAGAAACACGAGCAGCACCTCCGCGCCTTTGCGTAGCGGGAAGTGAAAGCCCTCGCTCGACCCTCCGTGCGGCTGGAGCATGCGCACGAACGTCGACGCCCTTCCATCGGCGAGGTCGCCCTCGTCGAACTTCACCTTCACTTTGTAGCGACCGTGTTTGTCGATCTGCGCGTACTCGCTGTCGGCCGGACCATCGACGACAGCGCTAACCGTGCTCTCCACCCGAGGCCGCGGCGTGACGCGATCGGCCCGAAATTGCACGCTCGCTGGGATTGCGGTGAAGGTGCAGGTGTAGAACTGATCCGAGTCGTAGCCGAGCAGATCCTGGAGCCCGAGGGAATGCGCAGCCTGGTTCGCCGAGTGCGTGACGGCGGTGAGGAGATACCTTGCGTTGAACGCCGGCCTCGGGTGCTCGTCGAGCGCGAAAAGGTATCCAGGTCGTAGATAGAGCGTGGTGCCAGCGGCGTCGAAGACGCGGCGAGAGGCGGCCATCATTTGCGCGCGCGCGGTGGCGAGTCGCTTGCCCTCATCGGGGGCGGTGAAGTTCTCACCATAGAGGCGGACCTCGCCCTTGCCGCGCGGCGCGATCGACGCGGCGCCGGAGACGTCGAGATCGGGGCGGTGGTAGTCGTAGTCCTTGAGCTTCACCGCCGCCGAACTCTGCGACTGCGTGACTTTCCAGTATTGAACGGCCTCGCCCCGAGTGAACGCGCCGACGGCGCCGAGGGCTTGCGGCACGTAGCGAAGCGCGCCGGGCAAGAGCTCCTGGTGGAAGGCGAGGTTGTCGGTGACGATGAGCTTCTCGCGATCGTCGCCCTGCTCGAAGAAGTAGTAGAGCCCTTCTCGCTCCATCCACCGCGAGGCGAAGGCGAAGTCGGTCTCCTCGTACTGGCAGACGTGCTCGAGCGGTTTGTAGGTGCCTGAAAGGCGGAGCTCGAAGTCACCCGTGTCGAGGCCGCCGTCTTTGAACACCGCAGCGAGAATCTTCGGTGTCGTCTCCTCGACGAAGATCCGGCTGTGGTGAGCGAGCGTGAGCTGCCAGAGCGCGGGGACGAGCACGAGGGTGTAGACGCCGGCGCCGTCCAGCTCGTGCTCGAGCTCGAAGCTGGCGATGACGCCGTGCCACCGAAGCGGCGGGCGATCGTCGGCGCGATCAATCGTGAGGGTGAGCCGTTCGCCGACGACCTTGTCCATGTCGAGGTCGGCGTCGCGCGCGACGAGGACGTCGATGGTGAGCTTGTAGAGCGAAGAGAGCGCCTCGGTGCCATGGAAGCCGACGACGCGGTGGCCGTCGGGTAGAGCAGCGGACGAGAGGGTGAGGACGTCTTGCATGAAACGCGCGTCTCCTGACGATGGGTGGTGCGGAGCCTATCGCAAGCGCCGTGCCTGGGCCGTGACCCCACGGGGGCCCGAGGGAGCGGCGCAGGAGCCGCGTGGACGCCGGCGGAGGGTCTACGCTATGAAACGAGGGAATGTCGAGCGGCGAAGGCACCACGCAGGAGCGGGCACCGAGCGTGCGCGCGTGGTCGGAGGCGCAGCCGGGCGTGCTCGTGACCCTCATCGCGGGGGTGCCCGCATTTAGGGCTCATCCGATCGACGAAGATCCGCTGGTCATCGGTCGCGGCGTCGCGAGCAAGCTCGTGATCGCGGACGAGCAGCTCTCGCGGCAGCACCTCTCGATCTACTTCTCGCACGAAACCTGGACGGTCGAGGAGCTCGGTAGCCGCAACGCCACGTACGTGAACGGCACGCGCGTCGAGGGAAAGTGGCGGGGTTCCGCGGCGCGCAGCGTGCGGGCCGGGCAGACCGTGATCGTGCTCGAACGAGATCTGTCGCGCCTCGCGCGTACCCATCGGCTTCACGAAACGCCTGTCGTCGGCCCGAGCCTGCAGGCAGCGCTCGACGTCGTCGGTCAGGCCGCGCGTGACGGGCTCAACGTGCTCGTCACCGGCGAGACGGGCACGGGGAAGGAGCTGGCGGCGGCCCACTTCCATGCGGCGACGCGCGAGGGGAGGCCGTTTCGGCAGCTCAACTGCGCGGCGGTCGCGGAGCAGCTCCTCGAGAGCGAGCTCTTCGGGCACGCTCGCGGGGCGTTCTCGAGCGCAAACCAAGCGCGCGCAGGGCTCTTCGAGGCGGCGCACGGGGGGACGCTCTTTTTCGACGAGCTCGGGGAAATGCCGCTGGCGATGCAGGCGAAGCTCCTTCGTGCGGTGCAAGAGAAGGAGGTCCGACGCATCGGCGAGAACGAGTCGCGCCGCGTCGATGTGCGCTTCGTCGCGGCCACCAATCGTGACCTCCTCGAGCGCGTCCGCGCAGGCGCTTTTCGCGAGGATCTCTACTACCGGCTGGCAGAGAGCATCGCGCACCTGCCTCCGCTTCGGGAGCGGCCCGAGGAGATTTCGTACCTCGCCGGCATCACGCTGCAGGCGACCGAGCCACCGATGAAGATTGACTCGTCGCTCATCGATCAGTGCCTCATGCGCGCCTGGCCGGGGAACGTGCGGGAGCTCATCGCGGCGGTGCGTGCGGCCGCGAGTACGGCAAGGCTTTCGGGACTGAATTCCGTATCTGCCGGGCATCTCCCGGTATCGGCCGGTCTGAGCACGGCGTTGAGGTCGCCCATCCGTAGCGAGTCGCCGGCCGCGGAGCCCGCCACACGCCGTGTTCCGCCGCACGAGGCGCGTGAGGCCGCCATTCTCGCAGCGGTGCGCGACGACCCGGGCGCCGACGTCGCCGCGCTGGCGGTGCAGTTCGGAATCAGCGCCTCGACGGTCTATCGAATCCTCCAAAAGCACAAGGCGCGGTGAGCCGCGCCGGAGCTTATTGCGCATCAACTTCTTCGCATCGATTCGCACGCCTATGCGAAACGATGCGAAAGCGTAGGAAACCGCGCGAATCGGACCGGCGCCGAGGTGCTCCCGCGGGGCGTGGACGGGTCGGGTGCGAGTATCGAGGCCCATGTCGGCGGAGGCACGCTCGTTGCGAAGCGTGCGGCCATCGATGCTCCGGCTGGCGATTCTCTTGGTCGATCGAAACGACACGCACCGTGCGAACCTCGCGCACGCGCTCCGCGTCCACCATGACGTGGCGACGGCACCCGCGCTGCATGGGGCCATGCGGCTCATGGTCAGCGCATCCTCCTTCGACGTCGTCTTGTGCGCGCATCCGCTCGGCGAGGATCACAACCTCCCCGTGTTGCACCTGGTCTCGGTGCTTCGGCCCGAGATCGTCCGCTGCGTGATGACCGCGGCGAACGATCCAGCGCTCGCTGACGGTGTGCGCGTTGGGCTCGTGCAAGGGGCTGTCGCACGGTTTCCATCGCTCGATGATGTGCTGGACGTCCTTCCCAAGATGCGAGGTCGACGATGAG